>DASQZW010000038.1:0-2191 GCA_035638495.1 Terriglobales bacterium | reverse complement strand
GGACTTCAAGGACGCGCCCGGGATCGGGCTGCTGCCGCCGATGTTCGACGGCATCGTGCTCTCTAGGCTGGCCTGGCCGCCCGACCACCGACGGCTGGCCGAGGCGTGGTTCTCGATGCTGCACGCGGCCGGCAAGCTGGTGGTGTACGACTGCGACGACGACGTCTTCACGTCCGAGCTGAGCCGGCGCAGCCTGGCGCTCGGGCTGGCCGACGGCAAGTCGTACGCCGAGCTGGAGGCCGAGCGGCTGGAGCGGGTCTGGGCCGTCAAGCAGTGCGACGGCGTGACCGTCTCGACCCGGAGATTGGCGACCGTGGTCAGGGGGATCACCGACCGCCCGGTGGCGGTCGTCCCGAACGCGATCGACCTGCACTGGTTCCGCCGCGTGCTGCGCGGCGCGCCGCGACGGCTGCCGGGCCCGACTATCGGCTGGAGCGGCGGGCGGCGGCCGGACGACGACCTCGAGCAGGTCGCCGTGGCGTGGGGCCGGATAGCTTCGCGCTTCGAGCGGGTCACGTTCGTGGTCGGCGGCTACCTGCCGCCGGTCATAGCATCGCACGTGCCGGCCGAGCGGCTGGTGACGGTGCCGTGGCTGCCGCTCGATCGGTACCCGGCCGGCATCCGCGACGTCGACATCGCCTGTTGCTCCGTTGCGGATACGCCCTTCAATCGCTCGAAGTCGGTGATCAAGGCGTTCGAGGCGGCCGTCGCCGGCGCGGCCGTGGTGGCGACGCCGACGGTGTACGGCGGGCTGATCGAGCACGGCGTGACCGGGCTGCTGGCGGAGACGGCCGACCAGTGGGAGGCGGCGCTCGCCGACCTGGTCGAGCACCCGGCCAGGCGGGCGATCCTGGCGCGGCGGCTACTGAAGGTCGTCGAGCGGGAGCACACGCTGGAAGGGCAGCTCTGGCGGTGGCCGGCGGCCTGGGCCGCGATCGCCGAAGATGCGCTGAGCCGGCGGGGAAGGCTGGTGGCGGTGTGAGCGACGACGCGACCGTGAGCGTGGCGTGCCCGACCTGCGACGGCGCGGGGCGTATCGCGGTCGCGCGGTGCGCGGCCTTCGTCGGCAAGATGGCGAAGGGCGGCCGGCGAGAACGCTGCAAGCGTCCCGTGCGCTACGATCCGGCGTACTATCTCAACTGGCCCGGCCGCGAGTGGCTGCGCCCGTTCTGCACCGTGCACGGCAACGCGCTCGCGCGCGACTCGCAGCGCGTTGCGGCGAACGGCGGCCCCGGGTGAGCGCCGCTCAGTCGTGGCGTGAGCCGGCGCCGGCCGAGCGGCTGAGTTGGGTCCGCTGCCGCTACTGCTCGCGGAAGCTGTGCAAGGCCGACGCGGTCGGGCGCGTCGAATTCGTCTGCCCGGCCTGCAAGCGGCTCCAGACGCAGCAGCTCAGGCGCGGCGGCGAGGGCTTGCAGGACTCGTCGCGCTGATGTAACCTGTCCGGCGACGACTCGCCGCATGCGGGCCTTTGAGCCCTGTTCCGGACGCGCCAGTGAGCGCGCGGGATGGGGCTCTCGCTATGCCCGGTCTCGAATACAAGCGCATCCCCTTCGAGGTCAAGCAGGTCGTCGACCTGGCCGGCGGCGGCTGGGAAATCTCGGGGTATGCCAGCACCTTCGGCGGGACGCCCGACAGCCAGGGCGACGTCGTCGCCAGGGGCGCGTTCGCCGACTCGATCGCCGTCCGCGCCACCAAGCTGCTCTACGAGCACGCCACGCCGATCGGCAAGCAGCTCGAGCTCAGGGAAGACGAGCACGGGCTCTACGGCCGCTGGTCGATCGTCGACACCCAGGCCGGCACCGACGCCTACAAGCTGGCCAAGGCCGGCGTCCTGGACAGCCTGTCGATCGGCTACGTCCCGACCGAGGTCGCCATCTCGGCCGACGGCGACGCCCGCATCTTGCTGAAGGTCGACCTGTACGAGGTCTCGGCCGTCGCCATCCCGGCCAACCAGCACGCCGTGATCACCGACGTCAAGGCCGACGAGCGCAAGGCGACCTGGAGCGGCGCCTATGTCAACGACCTACCAGACAGTAGCTTTGCATTGATCCTACCCGGTGGCTCCAAGGACGCCGAGAACCGCACCACCCCTAGATCGTTGCGCAAGTTGCCGCACCACGACAGCTCCGGCAGCATCGACCTGCCGCACCTGCGGAACGCGCTCTCCAGGGCGCCGCAGATGACCGGCGTC
>DASQZW010000037.1:0-40244 GCA_035638495.1 Terriglobales bacterium | reverse complement strand
CCGGCGGCGCGATGCGGGCGGCGAGCGGCTGGAAGCGCGCCGCCGCCAGCGACGCCCGCTCCGCGACCGCTGGCGACGACGCGAGCAGGACGGCCGAGCCCACCTGCTCCAGGTGCCGGGCGGCGATGGCGGGATTGCCGTACCGGGCGAAGATCACCTCGCCCTGCTCCGTCACCTTGAAACGACCCGACACGGAGCCCGGCGCCTGGGCCAGCACGGCCCGGTTGGCGGGGCCGCCGCCCCGGCCCAGCGCCCCGCCGCGTCCGTGGAAGAGCGTGAGCCTGACGCCGCGCCGGGCCGCCCAGGCCGCCAGCTCCGCCTGCGCGACGAACAGCGCCAGCGTGGCGAACACCGGGCCGCCCTCCTTGGCCGAGTCGGAATAGCCGAGCATCACCTCCATCCGGCCGCCGGTCTCCGCCAGCCGCTGCCGGACAGCGGGCAGCTCGACGACGCCGTCCAGGATCGCCGTGGCGCGGCGCAGGTCTTCGCCGGTCTCGAACAGCGGCACCACGTCAAGCACCGGCGGCCGTGCGCCGGCGCACGCGGCCAGCTCGTGCACGGCCGCCACGTCCGAGGCGTCCCGCGTGAAGCTGATCACGTATCGCCGGCACGCGTCGATCCCATACCGGCGCTGCAGGTCGGCCACCGCGCGGAGCGTGGCCAGCACCTCCTCCGTCTCGTGCGAGCGCTCGGACCCGGCGCGGACCTCGGCCAGCGCCCGCTCGTGGACCTGGCTGTGCTGCCGCACCTCGAGCTCCGCCAGGTGGAACCCGAAGGTCTCCGCCTGCCACACCAGGTGCTGCAGCTCGCCGTATGCGAGCCGCGCCGCCCCCGCCGCCGCCAGCGACCCCTGGGCCGCCCGCAGGTCGGAGAGCAGCTCGGCGATGTCCGCGTAGGCCATCGCCTCGCCCGTCCGCGTGGCCAGGATGCGCTCGGCGACGTGGAGGACGAACTGCCGGTGCGGCTCTCCCGGCGAGCGCTGCGCGATCCCGGCCAGCCGGCCGGGCGCGACCGCCTGGGCCGCCGCCAGCCGGCGCCGCAGCTCGGCGCTGGGTGGCGTCGAGGAGTCGTCCACCGTCAGCTCGCGGCCGGCGCGGCGCGCCCCAGCCTCGAGCGCGCGGAGCGCCAGGTCCGACTGGACGAGCATCGCCTCCACCGTGACGGCGGCCGTCACGTGCGGGTTGCCGTCCCGGTCGCCGCCGACCCAGGTTCCGAATCGGAGGAAGGCGGGGGCAATCGGCGGGCGCACGCCCGCGTCGGCGGGTGACAGCGCGGTGTCGAGGCGGCGGTAGATCGCCGGCACGACCGCGAACAGCGTCTCGTCGAAGACCGCCAGGGTCGCCCGGACCTCGTCCATCGGCTCCATCTGCGTGCTGCGGAGCTGCGCCGTCCTCCAGAGGACGTCGATGGCCTCCAGCAGGCGGCGCCGCGCGTCCCGCTCCTCGGGGTCCGAACATCGCGGGTCGTCCAGGCGCTCCAGCTGCTCGCCGACCCGGCGGATCGCGGTGACGACCGCGCGGCGCCGGGCCTCCGTCGGATGGGCGGTCAGCACCGGGTGCAGCTCCAGGTCGCCGAGCAGCGTCCGCAGGTGCTCCTCGCCCTGCTCCGCGCGGATCTCGGCGATGGTCGCGGTCAGGGATTCCCGGACCTCCGCGGGCGTTCGGTCGCGCTCCCGCAGGATCCGCGCGCGATGGTGCTCCTCGGCGAGGTTGGCGAGGTGGAAGTAGCACGTGAACGCACGGGCCACCTCCTCCGCCCGCCCCAGCGGCCACGACGCGGCAAGACGCTCGGCGGCGAGATCCTCCTCGTCGCTCTCGCGCGCGGCGATCACGGCGCGTCGCAGCCGCTCGACGTCGGCCAGCAGTTCGGGACCGCCGCCCTCAGCGACCACCTGGCCCAGGAGCTCGCCGAGCAGCCGCACGTCGCGCCGGAGCGGCTCCGGCATCTCGAGCCGCGCGCTCTCCCTCGCCTCCGACCGCCATTCCACGCGCACCAGGGTAGGGGGTGCGGCCGGCTACCCTGAGCTGGTGAGCGAGACCACGTGGCGCGACCGGAAGCAGCGGGTGGACGTGGACGGACTGTCCATGGCGTACGTCGAGGAGGGCGCCGGCGACCCGGTCGTGTTCCTCCACGGCAATCCGACCTCTTCCTATCTCTGGCGCAACGTGATCCCCCACGTCGCACCGCTGGGCCGCTGCATCGCCCCCGACCTGGTGGGCATGGGCGACTCGGACCGGCTTCCCGACTCCGGGCCGGGCCGGTACCGCTTCGTCGACCACCGCCGCTACCTGGATGGTCTGCTGGAGGCGCTGGAGGTCCGGCACAACGTGACCTTCGTGGTCCACGATTGGGGCTCGGCGCTCGGCTTCGACTGGGCCAACCGGCACCGCGACGCGGTCACGGGCCTCGCATACATGGAAGCGATCGTGCGTCCGGTCACCTGGGCCGAGTGGCCGGACGCGGCGCGCGGCATCTTCCAGGGCTTCCGCTCCGAGGCCGGCGAGTCGATGGTGCTCGACCGCAACATCTTCGTCGAGGCCGTCCTGCCCAGAAGCGTCCTGCGGACACTCACCGACGACGAGATGGCCGAGTACCGCAGGCCGTTCCTGGAGCCGGGCGAAGGCCGCCGCCCGACGCTCACGTGGCCGCGGGAGATCCCGATCGACGGCGAACCGGCCGACGTCACCGAGATCGTCACCAGCTACGGCGAGTGGCTGAGCACGTCACCGGTGCCCAAGCTCTTCGTGAACGCCGAGCCCGGCGCCATCCTGACGGGCGCCCTGCGAGAGGTCTGCCGGGCCTGGCCGAACCAGACGGAAGTGACGGTCCGGGGCAGCCACTTCGTCCAGGAGGACTCGCCCGGCGAGATCGGTCGCGCCATCGCGGACTGGCTGCCCACCACCAGGCGGTGAGGACCAGCGCGGCCAGACTGTCCGGCCGCGCTGAGAAGACGTCAGGCGGTGGCGGTGGCGGGCCGAACGCCGCTCCGGCTCCGGGCGCGTGAGCGCCGGCGCCGCGGGCGCAGGCTTGCGTGCTCGTCCGACGGCCGGGAGGCCGCCGGTTCCGATTCCGCCGTCCGATCGACGTAGCGCCAGCCCCCCTCTTCGAGGAGGTGGGCGAGGTCGAGCTCCGGGAGGTCCGGGGCGCCCTGCCGGCGCAGGCGGCGCCAGCGAAGGTGGTCCTCCGGGCTGATCATCGTCATCGCCCAGCCCCGCCGGCCCATGCGGGCGGTGCGGCCGATGCGGTGCGTGAGCCACTCCGGAGAGTCGGGCAGCTCGAAGTTCACGACCAGGTCGACGTGTGTGATGTCCAGGCCGCGCGCGGCCACGTTCGTCGCGACCAGCACCTTCACGCGCTGCTCTCGGAACGAGTCCATCGTGCGGTCTCGCACGTGCTGAGGCAGGTCACCCTGCAGCTCCACGCAGCCCACGCCGGCGCGCCGCAGCTCCCGGTTGAGGTTGCGGACGCCCTCTTTCGTGCGGCCGAAGACGATCGCCGAACCGTCGAGCCGGCGCAGCAGCATCGCGAGCGTGCGCACCTTGGCGCCGCGCTCGACCCGAAGCAGGCCGTGCTCCAGCAGGTCGTCGTCCTCCTCGCGGTGCACGGTCACGCGGAGCGGCTCGTCGAGGTGCCGCTCGATCATCTTCGTCACCCACGCCGGCATCGTGGCGGACGCCAGTGCCGTCTGCGGGTGATAGGTCAGGCCCAGGATCCGCTCGATGTCCGGCGCGAAGCCGAAGTCGAACATCTCGTCGGCCTCGTCCAGGACCAGGTATTCGACCCGGCTGAGCGACATCAGCTTGCGGCCGACCATGTCGAGGATCCGGCCGGGGGTGCCGATCACGACGTCGACGCCGGCCTTGAGCGCCTGCGTCTGGGTCGCGTAGCCGACGCCGCCGTACAGCAGCGCCACGCTGAGCCCGTGGTCGAGGCTCTGGAGCACGCCCTCGACCTGCACCGCAAGCTCGCGCGTGGGGGTGACCACGAGCGCCCTGGGCCCCGCGCCCGTCCCGCCCAGCCGCTCGAGCAGCGGGAGGAGGAAAGCGAGGGTCTTGCCCGATCCGGTGGGCGCCTCCATAACGACATCGCGCCCATCCAGGAGCGCGGGGATGGCCTCGGCCTGGACCGGGGCGGGAACTTCGATCGACTGCCGCTCCAGGGCGGTCAGGGTGCGGGCGCTGAGTCCCGCTTCACGAAACGACTCCAACCAGTTCTCCTATCTCCTCTCTTTCTTGTTGTTTCTCTCCGGCGACTGCAGGGGCACCGTTTCCGGTACGGGGAGAGAAGGACCCCTGAGCAATCGGTTTTCCATCGGAATAGTACGTGAAGCGCCTGACATTCATTCCCCGTTCATGCCCGGGCTCCGTCGCGTGAGCGCCGGGCGAGGGTGTCGGCCGTCACGCCGGCGGCGACGTCGACCAGCTCCGACGGGACCCGAGCGGGGCGGCTGTCGGCGAGCCTGACCCACACCCACTCCGACCGGACGTGCGTCACGGGCGCCCCGTCGGTGGCCCTCGCCATGGTCGTGCGGCGCACGCCGCGCACGCCCCTGACGAGCTCCACCCGGACGGTCAGGTCGAGCTCGTCGCCCATCTTCGCCGGCCGGAGATACTCGATCTCGTGGCGCCGAACCACCCAGGCGCCGCCGTGGGCCTCGCACCAGGCCCGGCCGTACCCGGAGGCCTCGGCGTGCTCGACGGTCAGGGCCTCCGCGTAGTTCAGGTACACGGCGTTGTTGACGTGCCCGTTCTGGTCGATCTCGTAGCTGCGCACTGGCCAGCGCGCCGTGTAGACGAGCGGGTCGACGTGCGCCACCCTCGCAGCGTACCCGGCCCGCGAGCGCGGACGGGTCAGCCCAGCGGGACGCCGGTCTCGGTCGCCAGCGCCTCCAGGTCGGCGGCGACCGCGGGGATCAGCGGGATGCCGGCGCGCCGGCGCTCGGCCTCCGCCGCACGCTCCGGGTCGCCGGGAACCAGCGGCCCGTTCGTCCCGGGGGCGGGCGGGGACGCGCGAAACGTGCGCGCCAGGTGGTCGACCTGGCGCTTGAACTCGTCCGGCTCGATGAACCCGTCGATTCGCAGCGCGCCGAAGAAGTGGCCGATGCCGGCGCCGACGCTGCCGGGCGGCGTCTGCGTGATCGCGAACGCCGGCGCGAAGGGCCCCCAGTTGGCGCCGCTGAGCGCGGCGCTCAGCACGTCCACCATCATCGCCAGGGCGTAGCCCTTGTGGCCGCCGAGCTCGCGCGTGGACCCCAGCGGAAGCAGGGCGCCGCCGTCGAAGACCGCCTGCGGGTCGGTCGCCGGCCCACCGGACGCGTCGATCGCCCAGCCCTCGGGGATCGGCTGGCTCAAGCGCCGGGCGATCTCGATCTTCCCGAACGCCACCGCGCTCGTCGCGAGGTCGACCACGATCGGCGGCTCCTCGTCGCCGGGAAACGCGATCGCGAGCGGGTTGGTGCCCAGCATGCGGCCGGTGCCGAACACCGGTGCCACCAGCGCGCTGCTGTTGGTCATGGCCCACCCGATCAGGTCGCGCTCCAGTGCCTCCAGCACGTAGTAGCCGGCGATGCCGAAGTGATTGGTGTTGCGTACGGCGACCCATCCGCTGCCGGCGTCGACCGCCTTGTCCATAGCGAGCTCGTTCGCGCGCGGCCCGACCACCAGGCCAAGCCCGTTGTCCCCGTCCACCGTCGCCGTGGTGAGCGTCTCCCGCACGACGCGCAGCTCCGGCGTGGCGTTGATCCGGCCCGTGCGCACGGCTTCGAAGTAGCCGCGCAGCCTGGCCACGCCGTGCGAGTCGATGCCGCGCAGGTCGGCGGCGATGAGCACCTCGGCCGCCTGGGCCGCGTCGTCGGGGGGCACTCCCGCCGACACCAGCAGGCGTGTGCTGAAATCGCCCAGGACTTCCGCCGGATAGGTGGTCACTTCGAGCATCGGGCCCCTAGCATGAACTTCCCAGGAGGCGCAGATGAGCCAGAGTCCGCCCGTCCAGCCTGCCGACCCCCCCATCCGGACCGGCGTCACGGTGGGCCGGTACCAGGTCCAGGAGTTCCTGGCCCAGGGGCCGCACGGCCCGACGTACCGCGCCTACGACTCGCAGGTCGCCCGCTCGGCGGTCATCGAGGTGCTGGAGACGCTGCGCGATTCCGAGACGCGGACCCGGCTGACGCAGGCCGCCCCGCTGCTGGTGCAGCTCCGTCACCCCAACCTGGTCGACGTCTACGAGGTGGGGGACCGGGAAGGCCTGCCCTACCTGATCGCCGCCCACGTGGACGGCGTGCCGCTGGCCGACGCGGTGCGCGGAGGGCTCGGCGTCGACGCCACGCTTCGCATCCTGCAGGGCGTGGCCAGCGGTGTGGACCACGTGCACGCGCAGAGCGTGGTCCACGGCGACCTGCGGCCCGCGACGGTGGTCCTCGGCCCCGCCGGCCGGCCGCTGCTGCGCGAGGTGGGGCTCGTGCCGCTCCTCGACCCCGGATTCCGCGGCTCGGCATTCGGCATCCGCACCGGAGCGCTGCACTACCAGGCGCCGGAACAGCTCGAGCGCGGCGAGGTCACGGCTGCCACCGACCACTACGCGTTCGCCACGATGGCATACGAGCTGCTCACCGGCGCCCTGCCGTTCGCCGGCCAGACCACGTCGGAGATCCTGGCCGCCAGGGAGCGGATGGAGCCGATCCCCGCCTCGACGCGGAATCCGCTGCTGGGCGCGGCCACCGACGCCGTCCTGGCGAGCGGGCTCAGCCGCGACCCGGAACAGCGCTGGCACAGCTGCACGCAGATGACGCAGGCGCTCGAGCAGGCGCTGGCCGACGACGGCTACCGGCGAGAGACGTACGCGGAGGCGCAGCCGTACGGCCCGCCGCACGTCCCTCGGCGCCAGCGCTGGCCGTGGTTCCTGGCCGGGCTGGCGGCCGCGGCGGCGGTCGCCGCGATCGTGATCGCGCTCGTCCTGAACGGGCAGCAGGCGTCGCCAAGCCTGAGCCTGTCGGTGACCACGGCCCGGCCGGGCGATTCGGTCACGCTGAGCGCCAGCCACCTTCCCGCCAACCAGGCCGGCACGATCCAGCTCCAGACGGACCCGGTCCAGATCGGCGCCTTCACGGCTGACCAGTACGGCAACGTGATCCAGCAGGCGACCATCCCCAGGGACACCTCCCCCGGCGGCCACGTCGTCAGCCTGTGCTGGAACGACGGCTGCCCCATCGGCCAGCCCCTGACAGTGCTCGAGTCGACGCCCAGCCCGACTCCCAGCCCGACTCCCACCCCGACGCCGACGGCCACTCCCACCCCGACGCCGACGCCGACACCGACCCGAACGCCAACGCCGACCGGCACCGCGAGCTCGTCGCCCACTCCGAGATCGCCGTGAGCCAGCTGACGCTGCTGCGACACGCGAAGTCGAGCTGGTCCGACGCCGGCCAGGAGGACCGCGAGCGGCCGCTGGCGCCGCGCGGCCGGAAAGCGGCCCGCCGTCTCGCCGGATACCTGCGCGACGAGGGCATTCGCCCCGACCTCGTCCTGTGCTCGCCGGCGGTGCGCGCCACGGAGACGCTGGACCTGGTACGGGCGGGGCTCGCCGAGGACGTCGACGTCGAGGTCGAGGAGGCGCTCTACGGCGCCGGCGCGAGCGAGCTGCTCGATCGCGTGCGCCGGCTCCCGGGCTCGATCGCCTGGGCGATGCTCGTGGGCCACAACCCCGGCCTCCAGCAGCTCGTCGTGCATCTCGCCCGCGACGGGCCGATGCGGGAGAAGGCGCGGTCGCACTTCCCGACGGGCGCGCTCGCGACCCTGCGCCCGCGCTCGGCATCGTGGGCCGACCTCGGCCCCGGCGGCGCGGACCTGGTCACCTGCGTTGCCCCGCGCGAGCTCGCCTGAGTGCGTCTTCGTCGCGTCTCGTGACAGCAACTACTCTTGTTCGCTAAGATGTCAGGGAAACTGTAGAAATCGCTACAGGCTGAGGGGGGAGACCGCGTGGCGCGCAAACGCCACGCCGCGGTACAGGAAACCGGGACGCGAGATTGATGATCGGGGAGGCAGCCCTGGTCCGGGGCGCGATCGCGAACGGGACCATGTGGCGGGGCCGGCGGCCGCCGGTTCGACAGCTGGCCCAGGCCATGCTGCGGGGGGACACGCACACCGCGTGTGAGTTAGCCGACCAGTTCCTGGCCAGGGTGAGGAGCCGTCTGGCGGTGTTCGCGGACCTCGTGCAGCCGGCACACGCCGAGGTGGGCGAGCTGTGGTACCGCGGCCAGATCTGCATGGAGGACGAGCACCGCGCCGCCGGTGTGCTCGAGGGCGTGGTCGGGCAGATCCCGCCGACGCCGAGCCGCGGCCGCGTGGCCGCCGGCTCCCGCTGCCTGCTGACCGTCCTGCCCGGCGAGCGACACACGCTCGGCCTCGGGATGTTCGCCCTCGTCCTCGAGGACGAGGGCTGGGAGGTTGAGCTGTTGGACCACGACTGCGAGCCCGAGGACGTGCCGGAACTCGTGGAGCGCACGCGGCCGCAGCTGGTCGGGCTGTCCGCCGGCTACCTGCAATCGGTCCAGGGCATGGCACGGGTGGTCGGGGCGATTCGCGCTCGTTCGGTTCCGGTGCTGGTCGGCGGCGCCGCGTTCAACCGCACGGGCGACCTGTGGCGCCGCGTCGGGGCGTCGGCGTACGGGCCCGACCCGCGCGTCGGCACCGTCCTCGCTCGCCGGCTGGCACGCCCATGACCACCCAGGCCGAGTTCACGATCGGCGAGGTGGCGGCCATGATCGGCTTCTCGCCGCACACCATCCGCGCGTGGGAGCGGCGGCACCAGATCCTCAAACCCCACCGCACGCCGTCGAACCAGCGGCGGTACAGCGTCGAGGACATCGAGCTGCTCCGCGAGGTGATCAACGGCGTGGTCGTCCGCGGCCTGTCGCTCAAAGTGGCGGTCCGTGCCGCCCACGGCGCCATCGCGGTGCCGAGCGCCGACGACGCTCCGGCCACCGCGGCTCGTGCCGAGGCGGCGCCGGTCCTCGGGCCGGAGGCGGATGCAGACGTCCCCTGGCGGGCCGTGGCGGACTTCCTGCCGGAGCTCATCGCGGTGCTGGACGAAGAGGGCTGCGTCGTGGACGCCAACGTCGCCCTCGCCTCCGCGGCCGGCCGCCTGCGCGAGCACCTGCGCGGCGTGCGGTTCGTGGACTTCGCCGACCCCTACGACCGGGCGAAGGCGGTCACCGCGTTCCGGCAGCCCTTCCTGCGCCGCAAGGGCTGGGAGTTGAACCTCCGCCTGCCGGGCGGGTGCGGTCTCTACACGTTCGACTGCCTGCCGATCCGCTTCGGGGACCGTCAGCTGCTCATCGTGATGGGGAGGGCGGTGTCGGCCGGGTCCGGCGACGACTGAATCTGCGGGCCGCAGCCGGCCTGCTCCCACGCGCATGGAAGGACAGTGGCCGGCTGACGCCGACCACCGTCCCGGGACTGGGAAGGAATGTCGACGTCAGGCCCGGGCGGTGCCCGAAGCCTCTCGATTGGACGCAGCCATGTTCACCGCAGCTGTCCCCCGTCGCAGCCGGGCCCCCGCGGGCCCCCGAAAGCCGCGCACATTCAAGCACACGGGTCCCCCGAGGGGCCAGCCTCGAACGAGCGCACGCTCCCGGTCGGCGGTCGTGGGGTGGGTTAGCGTAGGTACATGACGATTCCCAGGCTCCCGTTCGGCCGGACGGGGCACGAGAGCAGCCGGGTCATCTTCGGCGGCGCGGCCCTCGGCCGGGTGACGCAGGACGTGGCCGACCGCGCGCTCGACGTGCTGCTGGAGCACGACGTGAACCACATCGACGTGGCTGCCAGCTACGGCGATGCCGAACTTCGCGTCAGGCCGTGGCTCCAGCGCCACCCGGGCCGGTTCTTCGTGGCGACCAAGACGGGGGAGCGGCGCGCCGCGCCCGCACGGGAGCAGCTGCACCGCTCGCTCGACCGCCTCGGCGTCGACCACGTCGACCTCTGGCAGCTCCACAACCTGGTGGACCCCATCGAGTGGGACACCGCCCTGAGCCCCGGTGGCGCCCTGGACGCGGCGCTGGAGGCCCGCGAGCAGGGACTCGTCCGCTGGATCGGCGTGACCGGACACGGCACCCAGATCGCGGCGACCCACCGGCGGAGCCTGGGCCGGCACGACTTCGACTCGGTCCTGCTCCCCTGCAACTACCTGACGATGGGCATCCCCCACTACCGCGAGAACTTCGATGCGCTCGTGGAGACCTGCCGTGAGCGGCGCGTGGCCGTGCAGACGATCAAGTCGATCGCGCTCCGGCCGTGGATGGGCCGCGAGCGGACCGCGACCACCTGGTACGAGCCGCTCGAGGCGCAGGAGGACATCGACGCCGCGGTGTGGTGGGTGCTGGGCCGCCCGGACGTCTTCCTGATCACGGTGGGCGACGTCGAGGTGCTGCCCAGGGTCCTCGGTGCCGCCGAGCGCTTCGAGCGGGCGCCGGACGCCGCCATGATGCAGCGCCTGGTCGAGCGCGCGCGGCTCGAACCGCTGTTCGTCTGAGGACGGGAGGAGAGGATGGCCAGTCCGCTCACCGGCGTCCGCGTGATCGAGGTCGGCAACTACATGGCCGGCCCCTTCTGCGGCATGCAGCTCGCCGACCTCGGCGCCGAGGTGATCAAGATCGAGCAGCCGGACGGGGGCGACCAGGTCCGCCTGGCCGCGCCGTTCGTCGACGGCGAGAGCTCGCCGTTCGTGCGCCTCAACCGCAACAAGCGATCCGTGGTCCTCGACCTGAAGGCGCCGGCCGGCAAGGAGGTGTTCCGCCGGCTCGTGCGCACGGCGGACGTGGTGGTGGAGAACCTGCGGCCGGGGACGATGGGGGACCTCGAGCTGGACTACCCGCGGCTGGCGGCACTCAACCCGGGCCTCGTCTACGTGGCGGCGTCCGGGTGGGGCCAGGACGGACCCCTGAGCCCGCTGGCCGGGCTGGACATCATGGCCCAGGCGCGCAGCGGGCTCATGAGCATCACGGGCATGCCGGGCGGCGACCCGGTCAAGGTCGGCGTGCCGGTCTGCGACCTGGTCTGCGCGCTGTACGGCGCGCTGGCCGCCGTCTCGGCCCTGCGCGTCCGCGACCGCACCGGCCGCGGTCAGCACATCGACGTGAGCCTCTTCGAGGCCGGCGTCTCGCTCGCCGTGTGGGAGGCCGGGAAGTACTTCGCGACCGGCGAGATCCAGCGGCCGCTCGGCTCCGCCCACCAGATCAACGCGCCCTACCAGGCCATCCGGGCCGCCGACGGCTGGTTCACCATCGGCGCCACGTCGACCCGCAACTGGGCCGCGTTCTGCTCGGCCATGGGCCTCGAGCGCCTCCCCGCCGACCCCCGATACGCCGACACCAACAGCCGCCACGAGCACCGGGAGGAGCTGATCGCCGAGATAGAGGAGCTCACCCGGACGCGGCAGATGGCGCACTGGATCGAGGTGCTGGAGGCGGCGGGCGTGCCGTGCGCGCCGATCCAGGACTATGGAGAGGTGTTCAACGACGGCCATCTTCTGACCCGCGAGTTCTTCTGGGAGGCGCCGCACCCGACGCTGGGCAGCGTTCGCCAGCTCGGCTCGCCGATGCGGTTCTCGGAGACGCCGGCCCGCCGGGAGAAGGCGGGGCCGCGCTTCGGCGAGGACTCGGAGGCGGTGCTCCGGGAGCTCGGCTACGGCGAGGCGGAGGCGAGGGAGCTGGTCGCGGCCGGCGTGGTCAAGACGCCGGCCCAGGAGCCGCGGAGGGTGCCGGTATGAGGGCCGAACGCGACGTGATCGAGGTGGCGCGCGACCCCGGCGAGGGCGAGGACGAGCTCATCGCCCGGCGCCGCGGCCCGGTGCAGTGGGTGATCTTCAACCGGCCGTCGGCGCGCAACGCGATGACCTGGCACATGTACGAGCGCCTGGTCGAGGTCTGCGAGGAGGTCGACGGCGACCGCTCGGTCCGCGCGATGGTCCTGACGGGCGCCGGGGGGCGCGCGTTCGTGTCCGGCACCGACATCGCGCAGTTCCGATCGTTCACGACCGAGCAGCACGCGCTCGACTACGAGGCGCGGGGCAACCACGTGATGCGGACGCTGGAGACGGTTCGGGTGCCGACCATCGCGGCGATCGCCGGCCCATGCACCGGCGGCGGGGCGGGGATGGCGGCGTCGTGCGACCTGCGCATGGTCTCGCCCTCGGCGCGGTACGGCTTCCCGATCGCGCGGACGCTGGGGAACTGCCTGTCGATGCAGAACTACGCGCGGCTGTTCGCGCTGCTGGGCCCGGCGCGCGCCAAGGACATCCTGCTGACCGCGCGGCTGATGGGTGCCGAGGAGATGGTGGCGTGCGGCCTGGCCCGCGAGGAGGTCGCGGACGAGGCGGCGCTGCTGCCCCGGGCGCAGGAGCTGGCGGAGGAGCTGGCCACGCACGCGCCTCTGACGATGTGGGCGACGAAGGAGGCGATGCGGCGGATCCGCGAACGCCTGGTGCCGGAAGGAGCGGACTCCGACCTGATCGTGGCCTGCTACCTGTCAGCGGACTTCAAGGAAGGAGTCGAGGCGTTCCTGGCCAAGCGCCGCCCGGAGTGGCGGGGGGAGTAGCCGTCCGGCAGCCACGACCTGACCTCCCGGGCGCTCTCGGCCGGCAAGCTCCCTACAATGCGTGGTGGCCCCGTCTCGTTTTCCCGCGGTCCGCGACGGGTATGACCATCTGCAGATGATGACCGCAGCCAGGAGCTCGTCGCCATAGACCTCAGGAGCCTGTTCAACATCTTCCTCCCGATCCACACTGTGTGGTGGGCGGTCTTCGGCAACACCCTGAGCGTGGGGCTGTCGAGCATCTATCACTTCCTGGCCGCCTACCCCCTGGTCGCTGCGATCGGCGCCTACGGGCTGGCCATCGTGATCCTGACCGTGATCGTGCGCCTCCTGCTGGCGCCGCTCTTCCACCTCCAGCTCCGCCTCAGCCGGCGCTCGATGGAGCAGCAGAAGAAGATCGCGCCCGAATTGGCCGAACTGCGCAAGAAGTACAAGAACGACCCCCAGAAGCAGCAGCAGGAGATGATGGCGCTGTACCGGGAGCATGGAATCAACCCGCTGGGCGGCCTCAGCGGCTGTCTCCCCGCGCTCCTGCAGTTCCCGATCCTGACCGCGCTCTACTACGTCTTCTACAGCAACGCCAAGAACCACACGTTCACTGACCACTTCCTGTTCGTCCCGCACCTCAACGACACGCCGTCGGCGCACGCGCTGATTCCTGGGCTGCCGATTCCCACGCTGGTCTACCTGATCATCCCGCTGCTGGCGGCCGGGACGACGTTCGTGCAGTCGCGCATGATGCAGCAGCCGCTGAGCGCGGTGCCGACCGAGCAGGAGCAGCAGACGCAGCAGATGACCCGGACCATGCAGGTCATGATGCCGCTGATGATCGCCTACTTCGCGATCGTCACCCCCGCCGGCCTTGGCCTGTACTGGCTCGTGTCGAACACGGTGGCCATCGTCCAGCAGTACTTCGTGACCGGCTGGGGCGGCCTCCGGCGCCAGCCGGCGCTGTCGACGGCAACGGCGAACGGCGCCGCGCCTCCGAAGTCCGTGGCCCCTGCCCCGAAGGCTGCGCCCGCGAACCCGAGCCGGCCGCCGACGGCGACGACCAAACCGGCCACGAGCACGGCCGACGGCCGGTCCAACGCCGCCAGCCGGCCGCCGACCCGCGCCCAGAAGCGCCGCAAAGCCCGCCGCTAGGGCCCAGCCGCGGCTCGGGTGCGTAGCACTGTGACGCCAGTGCGGTGCTGACGAGGGCAGAGACAGCGATAACGTCACATACGCACGCTTCCTAGAGCCGGTCGGGCGCCTCGATGCCGAGCAGGTCGAGGCCGCGCACCATCGCTCGGGACGTCAGCTCGCAGAGCACCAGCCGCGAGGCACGGAGCCGGGCCGTCCCCGCGCTCAGGATCGAGCACTTCTCGTAGAAGGTCGAGAACGCCACCGCGGTGTCGTACAGGTACGTGCAGAGCCGGTGGGGCTCGAGGTGGCTGATCGTCGCCTCGACCGCGGTCGGGAACTGGGCGAGCGCGAGCGCCAGCGCGCGCTCCGCGGGGTGCTCGAGCACCACCTGCGTGTCGGGCGGTGCCTCGCCGCCGGCGCGTCGGATCACCGACCGCACCCGGGCGTTGGCGTACTGCAGGTAGACGGAGGTGTTCCCGTCCATCGCCAGCATCCGGTCCCAGTCGAACACGTAGTCCTTGATCCGGTCGCTGGCCAGGTCGGCGTACTTGACCGCCCCGACGCCGACCGCTCGCGCAACCTGCGCGCGCTCATCGTCGGTCAGCGCGCTGCGCTCGGCGACGACGGCGGCGGCCCGTTCGACCGCCTCCTCCAGGAGCTCGACCAGCCGGATCGACTCGCCCGCACGCGTGCGGAAGCGCTTTCCGTCCGGCCCGAGCACCTGTCCGAATCCCACGTGCGTCGCGACCGCCTGAGGTGGCAGCCATCCGGCGACCCTGGCCATCGCGAAGATCATCTCCAGGTGCAGGTGCTGGGTGGTGCCGACGACGTACAGGATGGCGTCCGCGTGGAGGTCGCGCGCCCGGTAGCGGATGGCCGCCAGGTCGGTCGTGTCGTAGGTGTAGCCGCCGTCGCTCTTGCGGACGATCAGCGGGACCGGCCGGCCGTCCCGGCCGGTGAAGCCGGGTGGAAAGGCCATCAGCGCGCCGTCGACCACCTCGGCAAGACCTCGCGACTCGAGCTCGTGCGCGACGTCGGACAGCATCGGGCTGTAGAAGCTCTCGGCAGCGACGTCGGCCGGCGTGAGCAGGACGCCGAGCAGGTCGTAGAGCCGCTCCACGTACCGCATCGACTTCTCGATCAGGTCGTGCCACAGCTCCAGCGTCGCGTCGTCGCCGCCCTGGAGCGCGACGACCCGGAGCCGCGCGCGCTGCTGGAACGCGGGGTCGTTGTCGAACTTGAGCCGTGCCGCCTGGTAGAAGGCGTTCAGCTCCCCGATCGAGGTGGCGGCGCCGTGGATCTGCTCCTCGTCGAGGAGGTGCTCCAGCAGCATGCCGAGAGGCGTGCCCCAGTCGCCGACATGGTTCTGCGCGATGACGTGCTCGCCGCGGAAGCGGAGCAGGCGATGGATGGAGTCCCCGATGATCGTGCTCCGCAGGTGGCCGACGTGCATCTCCTTGGCGACGTTGACCGCGCTGTAGTCCAGGACGACGCGGCGGGGGTGCTCTGTCGACGCTACTCCGATCCGCTCGTCGCAGCGGAGGTCGGCCACCCGGCGCGAGAGCCAGTCGCCACGGAGCGTCAGGTTCACGAAGCCCGGCCCCTCCGCCCGCGCCGGCTCCAGCATGTCGCCCACCACCAGGTGATCCGCGATCGCCTGGCCGATCTCGCGCGACGGCCGGCCCAGGCGCCTCGCGAGGCTCATCGCCGCGTTGCTCTGGTAGTCGGCGTCGCGGCCCGGCGCAGTCGGACGGATCATCGCCTCCTCGGAGGTGATGTCGAGGTTCAGACCGGACCGCACCGCCGCGGTCACGCGCTGCGCCAGCTCGAGCTCGAGATCCATCAAGCCAGGCAGCGTACCGAGGTCGCGCGCGCCGGCGCCGTCAGGTCACCGCGGCGCGCAGGATGGGGCCGACGATCATGTTCAGCAGGGCGGACGCGATCGAGAGCACGAACGCGCCGACCACGGCCGTCAGGAAGTTGTCCACCGAGAGCGCCGAGACCAGGTGCGCGACGATCAGCAGCAGGGCGGCGTTGAGCACGAACGAGAACAGGCCCAGGGTCAGCACGCGCAGCGGCAGCGTCGCGATGCGCAGGATTGGCCCCAGGACGGAGTTCACCAGGCCGAATGTGAGCGCGGCGAGCAGGTAGGCGACGATCCCACCGGTCACTCGAAACCCCGGCACGACCTGGGTGGTCGCGTAGAACGCGACCGCGAGCAGCGCCCAGCTGACGAGAACACCCCACATAGCAGCGAACCTCCGGTGACCGGGCAGGCTAGCACAGGGTCCCGCACGTCAGAGGACGCGCGGGCACCCCGAGGTTCGGCACTGGCCTCAGCCCTCCCGGTAGTCCCCCTGGATGCTGGTGAACTCGAGGAGGTTGCCGAATGGGTCGCGGCAGAAGAAGCGCGGCCGGTTCGGGATGGGCGTGTCGTCGTAGGGCTCGAACCCGGCATCGGCCAGCCGGCCGCGGGTCCCGCCGAGGTCTTCCACGTCCAGGCAGAAGTGGCGGGCGGAGCCGGGAGCCAGCTCGCCGGTGAAGAAGTGCAGCTCCATACCGTCCCCGGAGGAGTACCAGACCAGCCGGCCGGCGTCGAGGGTTCGCGGCACCTCGACCTCGGGCAGCCCCAGGACCTCGCCGTAGAAGCGGCGGACGTCCGCCTGGCGGCCCGCCGGGAACGGGGTCGAGACGTGCTGCAGCTTCATGAGCCACCTTAGAGTAGCCTCTTCCAGCTATGGGCAGACCAGTCACGCTGTTCACCGGCCAGTGGGCCGACCTCCCTTTGGAGGAGCTCGCCGCCAAGGCACGGGCGTGGGGATTCGACGGCCTGGAGCTGGCCACCTGGGGCGACCACTTCGAGGTCGACCGGGCGCTCGCGGACCCCGCCTACGTGCGGGGCCGGCGGGAGCTCCTCCAGCGCCATGGCCTCGAGTGCTGGGCCATCTCCACCCACCTGGTGGGGCAGTGTGTCTGCGACCCGATCGACTCGCGCCACCAGGCGATCCTGCCGTCCGAGGTCTGGGGCGACGGAGAGCCGGAGGGGGTACGCCGGCGGGCCGCGCAGCGCGTGGCTGACGTGGCGAGGGTGGCCGCCGCGTTCGGCGTCCAGCTCGTGACCGGCTTCACCGGGAGCAGCATCTGGAACCGCCTCTACTCGTTCCCGCCCAACGACTTCAGCGAGATCGCGCGCGGGTACCAGGACTTCGCCGACCGGTTCGGGCCCATCCTGGACGTCTACGCCCAGGAGGGTGTCCGCTACTGCCTCGAGGTCCACCCCACCGAGATCGCCTACGACTTCGTCACGCTGCGCAGGACGCTGGACGCGATCGACCGGCGCCCGGAGTTCGGTGTCAACTTCGACCCGAGTCACCTGGTCCCGCAGTTCCTCGACCCGGCCGCGTTCATCGAGGAGTTCGCCGACCGGGTCTACCACGTGCATGTCAAGGACTCGCGCCGGAGGCTGGACGGCAGACGCTCGATCCTCGGCTCACACCTGGAGTTCGGGGAAGGCGACCGCGGCTGGGACTTCGTGTCGGCGGGCCGCGGCGATGTCGACTTCGACGCGATGATCCGGGCGCTCAACCGGATCGAGTATGCCGGGCCCCTGTCCATCGAGTGGGAGGACTCGGCGATGGAACGCGAGTTCGGGGCGCCCGAGGCGCTGGCGTTCGTCCGCCGGACCGATTTCGAGCCCTCGGCGCTGCTGCCGTTCGCCCAGCTCCAGCGGTCCGGGCACGAATGAGCGGCAGAATGCAAGAGGGGGTCGTCCTGTGAGCGACGTCGGCTTCGTCACGATGGGCTCGGCCGAGTCCGCCGGCGATATCCCCGAGATCGGCGTGGGCATGCTGGGGTACGCGTTCATGGGCAAGGCCCACTCCAACGCCTACCGGAAGATCGCCTACATGACCTGGCCGCCGCCGCTGATGCCGCGGCTGGTCGCGATCTGCGGCCGGAACGAGCAGGCCGTGGCGGAGGCGGCGCGGCGCTACGGCTACGAGCGCGCCGCGACCGACTGGCGCTCGCTCGTGGCGGACGACCGCGTGCACCTCTTCGACAACGGCGGCCCGAACGACCTCCACGCGGAGCCGACCGTGGCCGCCGCCGAGGCAGGCAAGCACGTGGTGTGCGAAAAGCCGTTGGGCCGCACGGCAGTCGAGAGCCACGAGATCTGGCGGCGCGTCGACGCCGCGGGCGTGAAGCACCTCTGCGCCTTCAACTACCGGTTCGTGCCGGCGATCCGGCTCGTCCGGGAGATGCTGGAGGCCGGTGAGCTCGGGGAGATCTACCACTTCCGAGGCCGGTACCTGCAGGAGTGGATCGCCGACCCGGCGTTCCCGAAGGTGTGGCGGCTCGACCGCGCCACCGCCGGATCGGGCGCGCTCGGCGACCTCGGCGCCCACGTGATCGACCTTGCCCGCTACCTGGTCGGCGAGGTGGCCACGGTGATGGGCCTGACGCGCACGTTCGTGGAGGACCGCGACGGCGGGCACGTCGACGTCGACGACGCGGTGGAGGCGGTGGTCGAGTTCGAGAACCACGCCGTGGGCACGATCGAGGCGTCGCGCTTCTGTCCCGGCCGCAAGAACGCGATGGCGTTCGAGATCAACGGCGCCAGGGGGTCGATCGCGTTCGAGCTCGAGCGGATGAACGAGCTCCAGGTCAACCTGACCGGATCGACGCCCGGCGCCCGCGCCCAGGGCTTCCGTACGGTTCTGGTCTCCGAGGCCGACCACCCGTTCTGGCAGCACTGGTGGCCGCACGGCCACATCATCGGCTGGGAGCACACCTTCGTCCACGAGCTGCACCACCTGCTGTCGTGCATCGCGACCGGCGCTCCGGTCGGACCGCACGGTGCGACGTTCGAGGACGGCTACCGGACGGCGGAGATCTGCGACGCCATCCTGCGCTCGGCCGAGTCCGGCCGGCGCGAGGCGGTCACGTACCGCTCGCCGGGGGAACGAGGCTGACCGCCGCCACGAGTTCGCGCAGCGCGCGGGTGATCCGTGCTCGCGCGTCAGCGCCGATGCCCTCCACCGCCTGCTCCACCACCGTGTCGCGCAGCGGGGACACGTCGTCCAGCGCCGCCAGCCCGGCGTCAGTCAGGCGCACCTCCACGATGCGCCGGTCCTCATCCCGGCGGCTGGCGACCACGAGGCCCCGGTCCTGAAGGCGGTCCACGACGCGGCTGACGCCTGCCGGCGACAGGTCGATCAGCTCCACCAGCTCGCTCTGGGTCCGCGGCGCCAGCCGGAGGTGGCGCAGCGCGCGGAACTGCGGCATCGTCAGGCCGGTCGCGTGCCGAGGGCGGAGACGCGGCATCTCGACGAGGGCCACGGCGTCCAGGAGGGCGCGGAGCACCGCGCGGACCTCGCCCTCCCCTTGGGGATCGACTGACACCTGGCCGGGATGATAGACGCGCGGACCCGCCCGCGGATCAGTCACCCGAGCGCAGCGCTCACCATCCCCTCCGCCTCGGCCAGGATGTGGTCGAGGTGCTCCTCGCCGCGAAAGCTCTCGGCGTAGATCTTGTAGACGTCCTCGGTCCCGGAGGGCCGGGCCGCGAACCAGCCGCTGTCGGCCACGACCTTCACGCCGCCGATCGGCGCGCCGTTGCCGGGCGCCCGGTCGAGGACCCGGCGGATCGGCTCCCCGGCCAGGTCCGTGGCGCGGACCCGGTCCGGCGTGAGGCTGCCCAGCGCCTGCTTCTGGGCCGGCGTCGCGGGGGCGTCGACCCGCCGGTATGCGGGCCGGCCGTACCGCTCGGTCAGCGCCTCGTACCGCTCGCCCGGGTCGCGGCCGGTGCGGGCGGTGATCTCAGCCGCGAGCAGGGCCATGATGATGCCGTCCTTGTCGGTCGACCACGGCCGGCCGTCCATACGGAGGAACGAGGCGCCGGCGCTCTCCTCGCCCCCGAAGCCGAGGGAGGCGTCCAGGAGGCCGTCGACGAACCACTTGAACCCGACGGGGACCTCGACCAGCCGGCGGCCGAGCCCGGCCGCCACCCGGTCGATGAGCGAGCTGCTCACCAGCGTCTTGCCCACCCCAGCGGCGCCCGGCCAGGGCCGGCCGCTGTCGAAGAGGTAGGCGATGGCGACGGCCAGGTAGTGGTTGGGGTTCAGGAGCCCCGCGCTCCTGGTCACGATGCCGTGGCGGTCGGCGTCGGGGTCGTTGCCGAACGCGACGTCGAACCGGTCCTTCAGCCCGATGAGGTTGGCCATCGCCTGCGGGGAAGAGCAGTCCATGCGGATCTTGCCGTCGTGGTCGAGCGGCATGAAGGCGAACGTGGGGTCGACGCGGTCGTTGACCACCTCGAGGTCGAGGTCCCAGCGCTCGGCGATCACGGGCCAGTAGCCGACGCTCGAGCCGCCCATGGGGTCGACGCCCAGGTGCAGCCCGGCCGCCCGGATCGCGGCGAGGTCCAGCACCGCTGCCAGCCCCCCGCAGTACTGCCCGGTGTAGTCGTGGCGCCCGACGGCCGGCGCGCCGCGCCGCACCTCCCGGAGCCCGTCCGACAGGAGGCGGTTGGCCTCGTCCTGGATCCAGCCGGTGACGCCGGTGTCCGCCGGGCCGCCGTTGGGCGGGTTGTACTTGAAGCCGCCGTCCTCCGGCGGGTTGTGGGACGGCGTGATGACGATGCCGTCCGCCAGCCCCGTGGTCCGCCCGTGGTTGTGCTCGAGGATCGCGTGCGACACCGCAGGCGTGGGCGTGTACCCGTCGCCCGCATCGGCGAGCACGCCCACGTCGTTGGCGGTGAGCACCTCGGTGGCCGTGCGGAGCGCGGGCTCCGACAGCGCGTGCGTGTCGCGGCCGATGAACAGCGGGCCGTCGATCGCCTGCCGCTTCCGGTAGCGGCAGATCGCCTGGGTGATTGCCAGGATGTGCGCTTCGGTGAACGTCCCGTCCAGCGAGGTGCCGCGATGGCCGGAGGTGCCGAAGGCGACGCGCTGTTCGGGCACGGAGGGGTCGGGCCGCTCGTCGTAGTAGGCCGCCGTCAGCCGGCCCACGTCGATCAGCGTCCGGTTCTGTGGTGCGGTACCCATCGCTGCCACCCTACCCTCCCGGCGGGAGGGCAGGGTGGCCCGCCGATCAGGCC
Source organism: Terriglobales bacterium (assembly GCA_035638495.1). Classification (GTDB taxonomy): domain Bacteria; phylum Chloroflexota; class Dormibacteria; order Dormibacterales; family Dormibacteraceae; genus CF-161. The sequence continues at coordinate 19,439 of DASQZW010000037.1, read as the reverse complement.
GAGGCCGTGGCGGCCTGCGCCTGGGCCAGGACCTTCGTCACCTGCTCCCGGTGGGAGTCGGCGTGGAACAGCCCGCCCAGGAAGCGTCCGATCGCGTTGACCGGCGTCGCGCCCTCTCGCGCCGCGTAGGTGACGTCGAGGTGATATCGCGACGGCCACGCGTCGAGCATCGCGAGCTGCATCCGCCGGCTCTCCTCGATGCGGTCGCGCAGGAAGGAGACGGTGGTCGCCTGCGGCCAGTCGACCTCCCACCGCGAGCGGCCGGTGATCGACACGCCGCGGGCGAGCGTCAGCGCGTGGGACGCGGCCTCCTCGGAGGAGGCGGTCCAGTGGACGATGACGTGGCCCAGCGTCCAGGCCAGCTCCACGTCCTCCGGTCGGGCGGCGAACGTGTCCTTGGCGTCGGGGTCCTGCGGGACGAATGTGACGTCCGGATCCCTGGCCGGCACGATCAGCTCCTCGAAGATGTCGCACATCTCGTTGGCCAGCCGGACCAGGTCGTCACGCGTCAGACCCTCCGCGAGATCCTGGAGGGTCTTCTCCTTGGTGCGTACGGGGCTGAAGTCGATCACGATTGCAAGCAACCCCCGCCGGGCGCCGGTTTGTTTCAGACCGGTACTACGGCCGTGCCACCGTTGCGCTCGACCGCCGGTCGCAGGGCCGCGAAGGGACCGTCGAGGTCCACGGCGCCCGCGTCAGCGCGGCCCAGGCATCGCACCCGCGGCGAGGTGCGGCCGCATCCGCAGCGCGTGGCCGTGACCTCCAGCAGCTCCGCCGACCGGTACCGCAGGACGGGGGTGGCGTCGCGCTCGAACGTCGTGTAGACCGCCTCGCCGCGCGCGCCGTCGGCCCACCGGACTCGCTCGCCGGTGGCCGTGTCGACCAGTTCGACGATCACGTACTTGGCGGCGTTGAAGTGCATGCCGTCGCCCTCGCCGCACTCCGACCACATGCCCGCCATCACCTCGGCCAGGCCCATCGTGTCGCGCAGGTGCGTCACGCCCCAGCCGCACGCGACGCGGTCGCGGACCTCGGGCCGGTCCAGTCCCGGCTCCGCACCCGCGATCAGCTTGCGGACGCCCAGGCGGCCGGACAGCTCGCGCGCGATCGCTTCGTCGGCGAGGTCCGCGGCGGTCGAGGTGCCCGCCAGGACCGCGGTGACCTGGAGCTGGGGCAGGTGCGCCAGCACCTGCTCGGGCGGCCGGCCGCCCAACCACACCACCGTCGCGCCCAGGCGGCGCAGGCCGTCGGCGTAGGGCCAGCCGTTCGCGGCGGACGGGAGGTCGACGATGTGGGCGACGACGTCGTCCGGGCGCACGCCGGCGGTCCAGAGCGTGTTCGCGATGGCGTCGCTCCACGTCTCGTGGTCGCGGCGCGTCAGCCCGCTGAACACGGGCGGGCCCGTCGTTCCCGAGGTGGCGACGACCTGGACGATGTACTGCTGCGGCACGGCCTGCTGCAGACCCAGCGGCCGGCCAGCCGGCGCGTCATGCTGGGCCCGCTGGAGCTGCGCCCGGAAGGTGAAGGGCAGGAGCTCGAGCATGTCCAGGGTGGGCAGTCGGCCGCGGCTGACCCAGTACCCGCGCAGGCCGACGCGGCGGCCGGCGGCGGCCAGCAGCTCCCGGTACAGCTCCGAACGGTGCGGCAGGGTCTCGAGCATGATCGCCAGCTGCTGCGCCTGCCACGCTTCGATCCAGCCCCACGGCCGCGTGTCGAACTCCCGGTCCCAGTAGCGGGCGTCCATCAGGGCAAGGGGGAGCGGGAGGCCGGCGGCATCGTCCTGGAGCGGCAGTGTAGTCGCAGGGATGAGGCTACGGTTTACGGGTATGCCCTCGCAGCGCGAGCAGATCCGCATGACGGACGAGGAGGTCGCGGCGTTCCTGGCCGAGCGCCGGAAGCTGCACGTCGCGACCCTCGACCGCCACGGCACCCCGCACCTGATGCCGATGTTCTTCCTGGTGGTCGACGGCGCCGTGACGTTCTGGACGTACACGGCGTCGCAGAAGATCGTCAACCTGAAGCGCGACCCTCGCATCACGGTGATGGCTGAGGACGGCGAGGCGTACTTCGACCTGCGCGGCGTGCAGCTCGCGGGCCGCGCGCACCTCGACGCCGACCCGGAGGTCGTCACCGCCTTCGGCGAGCGGCTCTACGAACGGTACTTCGGCGCGCTGGACGAGGGCGGCCGGGCATACGTGGCGCGCTCGGCGGCGCGCCGCACCCGGGTCGCCGTCGAGCCCGTCCGCGTCGTCTCCTGGGATCACCGGAAACTCGTGAGCGGCTGACTGCAACCCGAACCCTGCGTTCGCGCGTAGTAAGAGCATGAGGGTCGAGCTCACGGCCGGGGAACGGGCGCAGCTGCGCGAGCTGGGCACGCAGCGCTCGCTGGGCGAGCGCGCCGGCTTCGTCCGGCCGGAGGTCGCCGAGCGCTGGCGGCAGCTGCAGGACGGCATCGCCCGCGCGCATGGACTGCACCCGGCCGACGCGCGGTTCCGCGCGGATGCCGGCGGCGGCCGGGCGTGGATCGAGGTGTCTCCGCGTTCCGCCGAGATGCGCGCGGCGGCAGCCGCCCGGTTCGCCGACGCGATCGAGGCGTTTGCCGTGCACGAGCTGCCCATGGATGTCGACGCCGCGGCCGGGGCGCGCCTGCGCGCGAAGCTGGAGGCGGGCGGCCCGGTCCTGGTCGGCGAGCGCCACGGTGTCGAGCAGAACCCGCTGGTCGCGCACACGCTCATGCGCCGCTTCGGCCTGCGTGTGCTGGGCCTGGAGTGGTCGACCGAGCTCCAGCCGGCCGTCGACGCGTTCCTCGACGGCGGGCCGCTGGCGGTGGGGCGCTTCACGGACAGCGGAGACGGACGGATCACCGCCGGCCACTTCGCCGTCATGCGGGCACTCCGACGCGACGGTCTGCTCGACCGCGTGGTGCTCTTCGATCCATCGCCGTGGCCGGGCTCGTGGAGCGAGCGCGACTGGGGGATGGCGGTACGCCTGCTCCAGGAGACCCGAGACACGCCGGCGCTGGCGATGGCCGGCAGCCTGCACACGCGGCTGCGCCGGCACCGCCATGGCGAGCCGCTCGGCGCGCACGTGGCCAGGGCGAGGTCGGGCACGATCGAGATCCGGCTGCGCTACCCGGGCGACCTGGTCTCGGGTGTGCAGGGCGACGCCTGCACGCTGCGGTCGGCCGGCGCCTGGCTGGAGCTGACGGTGCCGGACTCCCGGCCGGGGGTGACGCCCGCCGGCTGAGCAGGCGGCGGCACCGGCCGTGCGAGAGTCGTCGTAAGCACGGGCTCTGCCCTGCGTGTGAGTCCGTCTTCCCGAGATCGCCCAGACGTCGACTGGAGGCCCGGAGGGACGCGCCGAAGGCGCACACAACATCCCAGACGGAGGGGGAGTTCTGGAAGAGGGGGCCTGCCCCCTCTTGCACGTTGTCCGCCCAATGTCCGGGCGGGCGGTGCTAGCTTCGGCTCGACCGTGCCGCATCCGATCGCCGCCGGCCGCTCGCTCCTGCTGAAAGGGGCCGCCGTGGCCCTCGTCGGCCTGGTCCTGGCGGTGGCGGTCGTCGTCGCGGTCCTCGCCTCGCTGGCCTCCCAGGCGGTGGCCGACCTCACGTTCCCGCCGACCCGGGCGACGGCGCTGGCCGCCTACCTGGCCGCCTCCAGGTGCGACTTCACGCCCGACGTCAAGCTGAGCACGGCCTACCTCGTCGCCGTGGCCTGGGTGCAGAACAGCGACGGCGGCCTCGGCTTCGGCCACTACCGCAACCCCCTCGGCGGCGGTGGCGACGCAGGGGTCCCGGCCGACATCCTCGCCCACGTCGATCGGGCGGCACTGGCCAGGGGCGGTACGACCGGGCGGATGCTGGGTCTGCCGGCGGGGCTGACGCCGTCCGACTGGACCACGGTCGTGCCCAACCTGGACGGGGAGCACGGGATCGGCTTCCTGCTCATCCAGCCGTCCGACTGGCGGCGCTGGACGCGTGAGGTGCCGGCCGCGGCCACCGGTGGCGTCGACCCCTACAACCCGTACGACGCGTTCCTCGCGATGGCCTGCCACCTCCAGCGGGAGACCGCCTCGGCGCAAGGAGCGGTGAGCGTGGTCGAGCAGGCGCTGCGAGGGTTCGGCGACGGCGTGCTGCAGTTCGTCGACGTGCTGACGCAGGTGGTCGCGAACGACCGCACTCGGCCGTGGCTGATCCCTGCTGACCTGCTGAAGGGGATGCCGCTCCCGGGGACGGACCGGGGGCTGGCGTTCCTCGGTCGCGTCCAGGGCGAGATGGGCAATCCGGGGGGCGGGGTGGTGCCATGGGGGCCCAGCCAGGTCGCGCTGCAGGACATCCCACCGCCCTACCTGGCGCTGGTCACGAAGTGGGCCGGCATCGACGGCATCGACTGGACGGTGCTGGCCGGCGTCCTGAAGGTGGAGTGCGACTTCGGCCGCCACTGCGGCGCCAGTTCCGCGGGAGCGCTGGGGCCGGCGCAGTTCGAGCCGGGCACGTGGGCGGCCTACGGCCTCGACGCCAACGGTGACGGCACCGCCGACCCCTGGGACCCGCCGGACGCGGTCGCGACCGCGGCCGCATACCTGCGGGCACTGGGCGCGGGCGTTCCCTCCGGGGTCCGGGCGGCGGTCTGCCACTACAACGCGGGCGCGACGCCGGCGTTCCAGGCCTGCGTGGCCGGGACGCAGAGCCCCGACTACGCCGACGCGGTCCTGGCGTGGGCGGTGCGGTATCGGGGGCCGTCGATCGCCGGCGGCGGCCTCCCCGCGGTGCTGCCCATCCCGCCGCCGGGCTGGGTCCAGCGCATCGCCACGCCCCGCTGGCCGGCCGACCTGGCCGCGCACATGGGCCCGCCGGCGGTCACCAACCAGTGCGTGGCCGGCGCGCTCGCCATGTGGGCGCTGATGCATTCCGGCGACCCGCGATGGGACTATCCGAGGCCGCTCGACGGCAACGCGATCGACCTGTTCGGCGCGGCGAAGGCGCGGGGCTTCCAGGTCAGCAGCCGGCCGGCGCCCGGCGCGATGGTCGTGTACGGCAGCGCCTACGGTCCGTTCGGGCACATCGCCACGGTGCGCGCGGTGGAGGGGGACCGATACGAGGTCGTCGAGCAGAACTTCCTCGACTTCGACCCGAACCTGGAAGGGCACTGGCAGACCTTCGACCTGCGCTCGATCGCGTGGCCGGACCCGGCGGTGCTGGGCTTCATCGTCGCGCCGGTGTGACCACGGCCACTGCCCGCACACTGTTCGCTGTGACCGCGACACCGCAGGCCGAACCCATGCCGTGGCCCGGATACGAACCGTCGCGCGGCGAAGCCGCGCTCCTCGACTGGGGCTGGGCGGCGTCCCGGCTCGAGGGGGCCCGGCGATACTGGCTCGCGACCAGGCAGGCCGGCGGCTCGCCGCACGTCCGCGCCGTGTGGGCAGTGTGGGTGGACGGCCTTGTGGCGTTCAGCACCGGCAGGGAGACGCGCAAGGCGCGGAACCTGGCGGTCGAGCCGCGCTGCAGCCTGGCCGTCGAGGCGGGCGACGACGCGGTCGTGGCGGAGGGCGTGGCCGAGGAGGTGACCGATCGCGCCGGCGTCGAGCGGGCCGACGCCGCCTACACGGCGAAGTACGGGTCGAGCATGCTGGTCGGCGACAGCGCGGTGTTCGCGGTGCGCCCCGTGGTCGTGATCGGCATCAGCGAGAGCGACTCGTCGGTCCGGCCGACCCGCTGGCGGCTGCAGTCGGCGACCTGACGCTCACCGCGACGACGGACGGTTCGGCGCACCGCCGACGAGGTCTCTCACGCGGTTCCAGCGCGCCTCGTACGCCGGCCCGAAGCGCGCCTCGGCGCGAGCGAGCTTGGCCGATCCCGAACGGTAGCGCCGGTGCGCCCACGGCGAGGTCGGCTTGGCGAGTCGGACGGCGCCGGCGATCGCCACCACCCAGATGAAGAGTCCGACGATGGCGGCGATCGGCTTGCCCTTGATCGCCGCGATCGCCGACGGCACGAGGACCAGGACGATGGTCAACGCCAGCCAGATCGAGACCGCGCTGCCCGGACCCGAGGGTTGCACCGGCACGAAGCCGACGAGCAGCAGCCCGGTGACCACCAGGGCCACGAACACCGCGTCCAGTGAGCGCCGGCCGGCTTCCGTCCAGTAGACGTCGTCCACGTAGAGCCACAGGGCGAACTCGTCCAGCGTCAGGGCCACGCCGGCACCGAAGATCCCGCCCAGGATCTCGCTCCATGGCGAGCCCGGCCGGTAGGCGAACTCCAGGCCGCCCGCGATCAGCATGGCGATGATCCCGAAGACCTGGTGGTGCACGTGGACCCCGCCGACGTTCCAGTTCTTCAGGCCGGTCGATCCCGCCCGGATCCGCCTGGTCACGATCCGGGTGACCAGGAACGTCAGCAGCAGGCACAGGAACAGCCAGAACAGCGGCGCCCGTCCCGAGTCCGCGACGGCGCTGGTGTAGATCGCGACCAAGGTTTCATTGTGTCCACGACCCCGGCGGGGCGGCCCATTTCCGATCGGGTGCTGGCCGCGGAGCGGGACGCGACCTGCCCATCCGGGCCCTCAGCGAAACAGCGAGTCCAGGGCGGGGGTCAGCGCGTACCAGCCGTGCCGGAACGGCTCCAGGACCGCCAGCACGGGTTCCGTGCCGGCGCCCTGGCCCTGCGGCGGCCGGTACACCACGACGTCGTCCGCCACGGACAGCTCGCCGCCCAGCTCCGCCAGCAGGTACGCGGCCACCCGCGGATCCGGGTAGACGGCCGCTCCCGCGAGGTCCGGCGCCGGCAGCTCCACGGCGGCGCACGCCGCCGGGAAGAGCGACGCCCACGTGCCCGCGTCGAACGTCGGCCAGTCGTCGCCGGCCGCCCGGGCCAGCACGACCGTCAGGGCGTGGACCCTGGTCGCGTGCGGCTCCGGGGCAGCCCAGAGCGCGCGCTCGTGGTCCAGGCCCCGCAGCACGTCGCGGACGCGGTGGCTGCCCGCCTCGGGCGGCAGCGCCGCCCACGCCCGGCCGCCGGTCTGCCGCGCGCACAGGAGCTCGCTGCTGACGATGGTGCCCGGCTCCGCGGCGGCCGCGACCAGCAGCTCCGTGAGCTCGCTCTCGATCGCCGAGCGTTCGTCCGGGTCCACGTGCACCGTCTCCTGCTCCCAGCTCTGCGTCCGCCGGCGGAGCCGGCCCCCGTCGAAGCAGGCCAGCGGCACCGTGAGCATCCGCGACCCGATCGAGACGCAGGCGCCCTCCATGCCCTCGCCGGTCCGGCCTGGAGGCAGGGCCGCGCCGCCCAGCGCGTCGGCCGCCATCCGCACGTAGCCCCAGCCCCAGCGGGCGCGGCGTCCCTGGTGCCTCGCCGTGCGCAACGCGACCCCCGAGGGGCTCTCGGTCGGCCACTCCAGGTAGAAGCTGGGCCCGCTGGCCACCCGCAGCCGCACCGAGTCCAGCCGGCGGGTGCTGGCCGCGTCGGCGAACTCGTGCGCGCTGGCGTTGGCCGCGAACTGGACCAGTGCCAGCGCCACCGTCGCGGGCGCCGGCACGCGGCCCGGACGCTCCTCGGGCAGGATCTCGACGGCCAGGCCGGGCGCTCGGGTCCGGATCGACGCGGCCGCGTACTCCAGCACGTCCGACGTGGTCCCCACGTCGCGGTCGTCCAGCGGCCGGCCCGACACCAGCTCCAGGCCGGCCAGCAGAACCGCGGTGCGGAGGGCGGCGGCGTGCTCCATGGCCGGCAGGGCCTGCCGGATCGCGTGCAGGAGCTCCGACATCAGGGCCTCCAGCTCGGGCGCGGCCGGCGTCGTCGTGCCGACCACCAGGTGGCCGGCTCCCGTGTAGAACGAGACACTGCCGGGCAGCGGGCCGCGCCACTCGGGCGTCGCGGCCACCAGCGACCCGGACCGGTCGAACAGGCCCGCGGGGAACGGCAGCTCCGCGATCTCGGCGGGGTCCAGCCGCATGGCCGCCCGGTCAGGCCCGCCCGTCGCGGACGAGCTGGTAGTGGTTCCGGTCGTGACGGACGTGGACTGCCGAGCCGACCTGGTCCCGGAGCCAGCGCTCGAACCGCCGGGCCGCGCGTCCCTCCGAGTCGTCGAGCACGATCTCCGCGCTCTCGGCCCGGGTGGCCACCAGGAGCGCGACCGCGACGCGATGCGGGAAGTCCCGGCCCGTCGGCCCGTGCCGGACCCGCCCGCCGCTCACGTGCAGGTCGCCGAAGCGGGCCCGGAGCAGCCTTCCGATGCGCTCGCGCAGGCCAGCCTCGCCGTCGCGCTTGTCCTGGATCAGCGCGTACGCGTGCTGGCTCGTGATCCAGTCCTGGGTCGCCACGTCGCGCGCGTTGGCCGAGTAGACGATCGGGATGCAGCCGCCGTGGCGCTCGTAGAGGCGGATCAGCACCTCCCCCACGGTCCGGTCGTTCGCCGGCGCGAGCGCCATGTTCAGGTCGACGATGGCCATCACCGGCCGGTGTCGTTCGAGCCGCTCCAGCGCCTCGCCGGGATGGGCGGCGGGCAGCGGCGTGAGCTGCAGCCGGCTGACCACGCCCTCGACCTGGAGCCGCTCGTCCGGGTCGTCCTCGAGCACCAGCACCTCGGCTCCGTGGTTCGCGCCCCGACGCGGGTTGGCGACGGCGGAGCGCTCGGGACCGTCCTCCAGTTCCAGGTCGTAGTGCCGGTTGCGATAGGGGCGCACGCGCACGGTCGAGCCGACTTCCTCGCGAAGCCACCGCTGGAAGCGGCGGGCGGCGCGGGCCTCGGACTCGTCCAGCGCCACCTCTAGGCTGGCGCGCTTGGCCAGCAGCAGCGAGACCCCCACCCGATGTGCGAACGCTCGGCCGCTGGGCACGTGGCGCACCATGCCGCCGTCGATGACGAGGTCCCCGTAGCGGGCCAGCAGCAGCCGGCGCATCCGGCCCGCCAGCGCTGCTTCGCCGTCCCGCTTGTCCTGGACCAGCGCGTAGGCGTGCAGCCCCGCGATCCAGTCGCGCCGCTCGACCGTGCCCACGTTGACGGAATACACGATCGGGATGCACACGCCGTGGCGCTCGTACAGCCGCTCCAGCACCTCCTCCACGGTGCGGCCGGTGTGCTGGGCGCGGGACATGTCGAGGTCGAGGATGGCCAGCACTGGACGGTTGAAGTCGAGCATCGCCAGCGCCTTCCGCGGGTGCTCGGCGAGCAGCGGGACCAGCCCGGCCCCGGCGACCGCCTCGCCCAGCCGGCGGAGCTGGTCCGGCTCGTCCTCGAGCACCAGGACCTCGGCGTGCGCGCCGGGCCCGCTCATGCTGGCCCGCGGAGCCGCACGACCATGTCGGTCACCTGGACGAGGCACGGCAGCGCGTGGCGCTCGATCGTCCGGCGCACGCGCTGCACGCCCCCGAACGGCGGCAGCCCGCGCGGGTGCGCGGCCATCAGCCCCTCCAGCTCAGGCGCCTGGACGACGGCGCCGCCGTTGGACAGGATGCCCCGGCGGGGCGCAAAGCTGAGGCCGTACACCGGCGTCGTGCTGAGCGCGTCCAGGTCGCCGGCCAGCCGGTTCCACGAGGGGTGGACGACGGCGCTGGAGGGCAGGGGGCCCTCGGGCCGGCGCAGCCAGAACACGGGGATGGGCCGGTCGGCGACCAGCGGAGCCAGCATCTCGGGCACCTCCCTGGCCGCGCCCACGACCAGCCATGGCCACGGGTCCGCCCGCGACCAGACCTCCTCGAGCTGCGACGGGCGGGCGTTGCGGACCAGCGCCAGCGAGGGGTCCAGCCGATCGCGGATCGCGGCCCAGAGCTGCGGCTGCTCGGCGACCACGACCAGTGTCCGCGAGATGTCCCGGCGCACGCCACGGATTGTAGGCACGGCTGCTGGCCGATTTTCGCCCCCCTCCGAGCAGCGCCGACAGATGTCCGCGTTATGTCCAGGTGTTTGGTCGGAGACTGTCCGCATGCGCAGGGGAAGGGCCCGGGGGAAGCGGTACGAGACCGCGCTCAGGGTCGGGTCGCTGGCCAACCTCGCGCTCGTGAGCGCACGCGCGGCGCGCGCCGTCGAGGCGCGGACGACCGAGCCGCCGCCCGCTCCCGTGCGGTCCGGGGACGGCCAGGGAGGGCAATTGACATGGACCAGTTCCTGGCGGTGACGCTGGTCACCGCGTTCGCGGCGTTCCAGGGCGAGATGGCCCCGATCTTCAACATCGTCCAGGCGGTGCTGATCCCGCTGCTCGGCATCCTCTACCTCGTCCAGCGCTTCGTCGACCACCACAGCTCCAACAACCACAAGGTCCTCGTCCTCGAGGTGATCGGGGCCATCGCGGTCCTGGAGGCGCTCGCGCTGGGGATCCGCGCGTTCGCCGGGGTCTGAGGGAGTGCTGGACCTCGCCGTCCACGCTCCTCTGCTCGACGATCCGCTGCAGGTCATCACCGACCCGGCAGGGTGGCTCGCGAGCTGGCTCTGGCCCGCGATCTTCGGCAAGGACGCGGTCGGCCAGCCCGACTGGGCGGCCAGCCTGTTCTCGCGCGCGTTCTTCTTCACCGGCCTGGACAGCTCGCAGTGCACGGCGCCGGGAGGCAGTGGCTGCTCGACATTCAACATCTGGTCGGCGCTGCAGACGACCGGATACCTCGTGCTGGCGATGGCGATGATGCTCCGCCTGGTCAGGACGATGCTCGACGAGGACCGAAGGGTCAACGTCGCCAGGCATCTGCTGGTCGATGTGGTCCTTCGGGGATCGCTGGCCATCGCGGCGATCAACGTGAGCTACGCCCTGCTGGCGATGCTCATGCACAGTTCGATCGTGCTCGGGGGAGTGCTGTTCGACACCGTCATGTCGATCACCACCTCGGGCGCCGCCGGTGAGGCGGGGCTCCGGCACGCGCTCGCCGGGATCATCTCGCCGGCCACCTTCCCGATCCCGGTCATCCTCGAGACGTTCGCGCTCCTGTACCTGCTGGTCCTGCTGCTGGCCAGCCGGCTGGCGATCATCTTCGCGATCGCGGTGGCGCCGTTGGTGATCCCCTTCTACGCATACAGCGAGGAGAGCAGCGTGCTCCTGTGGTGGCTGAAGCTCATCGCCCAGGGGCTGCTCGTGCCGATCCTGGTCGGCACCCTGCTGCCGGTCGCGATGATCGTCATCCAGGCCGCCAACGCCGTCAACGACGGCGAGCTGGCGGCCCTGCTGGGCATGGTCACGACCATCGTCTCGATGTGGTTCATCGGCCACTCCATCACCCGCCTGCTCGGCCACCTGTTCCCCGAGCACCGCAGCTTCCTGCACGGCGCGGCCAACGCCTACGCGCGCGGCGGGTTCGTGGCGAACCGCGTCCGCGGCGCGGTGGGACCGCTCACCGCGCTGGTACGGCGGTGAACCCGGTCCCCGTCCCGATGGCCCTGCGGGCCCGGGCGACGTTCCCGGTCGGGCCCTTCCAGGTCGGCCTGCGGACCGTCTGGGTCGTGTTCATCGTGTCGCCGCTCGCGCTGCTCGCACTGCACCTGCCGGCCAGCGCCGCCACGCGCGTGACCGTCGCGCTCTCGATCCTGATGCTCGCGTACGTGCTCTCGCTCCCCGAGCGCGAGGGGCTCTGGATCGGCACCTACCTCGTGTACGCGCTGCTCGACCCGGCGCTGCCGCGCGCGGTCAGCCGCGGCAGGGTCCGGGCGGTGACGGTGCGCCGCATCGGGAAGCGGCACCTGGAGGTCGGGCCGCGCGAGCGCCGGCCGCTGACGCTGCCGGGCGCGCTCTCCCGATGGACGACGCTCCCGCGTGTCCTGAGCACAGGCGACGGGCTGGTCCGCAAGACGCCGGGCACGTGGAGCGCGATCGTCCGGCTGGAGGGTCCGGCCGACGCTCCCAACACGGCCGAGTACGCGGCCTGGTGCGCCCGCGTGCTGACCTGGATCACCGCCCTCGACTGCCCGGCGCAGCTGTACGTCGAGGCCACCCACTACGAGCGCTTCCAGGCCGAGCAGGCGTTCCTCGAGCGGGTCAGGGACATGGAGGACACCCCGATCGTCGAGCAGGAGCGCGCGCTCGTCGGTGAGCAGGCGCTGAGCAGCCTGGTCCTGCGTCACTACGTCGTCTTCTTCCCGCGCTGGGCCGGCCGCGACGGCATCCCGACCACGGCGCGCCTCTCGAAGATCTTCGAGACGATCAACGCCAGCGAGAGCGACGCCGCCCGGGCGCGGGACGTCGCGGTGCGCCAGGCCGAGAACCTGCGACTGGAGGCTCGGGCCCTGGCCGCGGACGAGATCGACGACCTGCTGCGCCGGACGCCGCTCGCGTGCCCCGACGGTACGTTCCACGACGGCGAGTTCGTCCTGGCGGGCCGAAGCCACCGCTACGCGTCGCTGTCCGGGCTGCCGAACGTGGTGCAGTCGGGCGCGGTCATCTCGGCGCTCACGCGTGCCCACGTGCGCGGGGGCCTCAGTCTCTTCCTCTTTCCGGTGGACTCGTCGCAGGCGCGCAGGGAGCTCAAGGAGCAGCGCGGCGTCTACCAGGCGATGTGGAAGAACACCCAGAGCCGCGACGCCGAGCTCCTGCTCCACCACGCCACGAACCTGGACGACCTGCTGCTGACCAAGCAGACGACAGCCGTCCGGATCGCGATGGCGATGCACGTGCACGCCGAGGACCCGGTGGCGGCCGGCGACGCTCTGGAGCGCCTCCAGACCACGATGCTGCAGGAGGGCCTGGAGACGGAGCGCGTGACCATGCCCAGCTTCACCGTGGCGGTCGCGGCCAGCCCGGCGGGGTCGCCTCTGACGCGCGGGCTCTTCATGACGACCGCCGAGGTGGTGGCGTGCCTGCTGCCGACGGCCGGCACGCCGTTCGGCAACCCGGCCGACCCGTTCGTCGGGCGCAACGCCGCCATCAACTCGTCCGTCTACTTCAACGTCTTCTCGCGCCAGAACTACAGCGCGCTGATCGTCGGCTCGGCCGGCTCGGGCAAGAGCGTGGCCGCCAAGTCCCTGCTCGTTCGCCACGCCCTGCACGGCGCGCGCATCACCGTCATCGACCCCGAGTCCGAGTACCGCGACGTGGTGCGCGCGCTCGGCGGGACGTACATCGAGCTCGGCGAGCACAGCCTGAACGCGTTCGCGATCGACGCGTCGGTGCCGGCAGACGAGGCGGCGGAGTGGGTCGTGCCGATCCTTTCGATCATGGGCGGCGAAGAGCAGGGGTACGAGAACAACCGGCCGGCGCGGCACCTGACGGGGGCCGACAAGGCCTGGCTGCACCAGGAGGTCGCGCAGTTCTTCGCCGACTGGCGCCGGGCGCACGCGGTGCACGGCGAGGCGCCCGTGCTGGCCGACTTCATCGGCTACCTCGACACCACGTCGATGCCGCGGGCGCAGAAGCTCAACGTGCCGGGCCGGGCGCGCCGCTGCGCCGATGTCTCGGAGCGGCTGCGGGGCTACACGCAGGGACGCAAGGGCGCCGTCTTCAACCGCCACGACACGTTCAGCCTCAGCGGCCACGCGGTCGGCATCGGGCTCTCGGCGCTGGCCAACCAGTTCCGGGCTGACCTCACGCCGGCCCTGGCGTTCGTGCTCAGCTCGGTGCTCGCGGACCTCGCGCGGGTCCGCGGCAAGCGGATCATCATGGTCGACGAGGCGCACAAGATCCTGGTCGACCCGGACGCCGGCGACGTCCTGGCTCAGGTCGTGCGCACGGCGCGCAAGCGCGGGGGCGGCGTGTGGATGGCGAGCCAGAGCGTCCGCGACTTCGTAGGCGTCGAGCGCCGCGGGCACTCCCCCAGCCCGGGCGAGGTGCTCGCGACTGTCGCGTCGACCAAGCTCGTGCTGGGCGTCGAGGAGGCGGTCGCGGCCGGCCTGCAGCGCACGTTCGATCTGACCGAGCGTGAGCTGCTGGCGGTGACCAGGGAGAAGGTGCGCGGACGCGGCGTCCTGATCTCGGACAACGAGCGCGCGATCGTCGACGTGGTGCCCGGCGACCACCTGATGCCGCTCGTGCACACCACCAGCGTCGACGACGAGCCCGTCATCCGCCTGCCGTCCCTGCCGCTGGCCCGGCCGCCCCTCCGGTCCGCGGCGGCCCGGCGGTAGCCGCCGTGGTGCTGGTACCCAGCCGGCCGATCCTGTCGCCCCGGCAGGCCGAGCGCCTGATGTCGGCACTCTGGCAGCAGTCCGCCGGAGCGACGCTGGCCCTGTTCCTGCTGGGGAGGGGCGACGGCGAGCCCGTGCTGGGCGCCGCGTCGCCGAACCCGCTGGTCGAGGAGGATGCGGCGGACGTGATCGCGCGCGCGGTCGAGTCGGCGGCCGAGCCCGGCTTCGTCCTGGTCGAGGAGATCCTGTCCGCGCCGTTCGTGGGCGTCAGGCACATCACACCGATGTTCCGGGACTTCAAGACCGACAGCCGGGCGTGGGGCTGGGACCGCGCCGACAACCTGCACGACACGTACGACCTGCTGGCGCGCGTCCCGGCCGGCCGCATCGCCGGGTTCGCGCTCGCGTTCCGCACGCTGCCCGGACTCAACGCGGCGACGTCGATGATGGTGTTCGCGGCCGGCGCAGTGCGGCACGAGAGCGAGCGAGCGTCGTTCGCGCTGGCGGCCACGTTCGCCGGCACCGGCGCGCGCGTGTCCCGTCTGCTCAACCCACGCCGGTTCCTGCGCCGGACTCTGAGCGCTCAGGTCGCCACGTCGGTGTCCTGGCTGCGGCCGCACAGCGTGATCCGGGTCGAGGAGATGTCCGCGTTCTGGCACCCGCGGCTGACGGAGCGCGCGAGTTGATGGACGGGCGTCGAATGTCCCTCCCCCCCAGCGGGGGAGGTGGGTCCGCCAGGACCCGGAGGGGGGGTCGCTCAGATACGAGGGCCGCCAAACCTGACAATCGGACCCCCCCTCCGGCCCGTGACCGGGCCACCTCCCCCGCGAGGGGGGAGGGACTGCGCTCATGATTCAGACGCCGCAGCCGGAGCAGAGCCGGAGCGACCTCGGCTTCTACCTCGGGCTCGCCGTGCTCTGGACCGTTCCCGGCATCGTCCTCGCGCTGGCCGCGGTCCTGGCCGGCGGCACGCCGCATACGCACGTGATCGACTGGCCCTACGCCGCGATTCGGAGCGTGACGCAGGGACACGGCCGCATCGTTCCGTGGCAGTGGGTCGGCGCGCGGACCGTGCGGTCCGCCGCGCTGTTCTGGGCCGTCGTCGTGTTCGTCTCGCTCCTCCTGCTGGCCGGCGGGCTGCTCGCCGTCGTCCTGCTCCGCGGCATCCCGGCGGTGTTCCCGTTCCTGTCGCAGCCGGTGCTGCGCTCGCGGTGGGCGTCCGCTGGCCGGCTGCGCCGCGCCGGCCTGCTCGCGACCGGGCCCGACGGCAGGCGCGTGGTGCTGGGCCTGCACCGCGACCGCTGGGTCGCCGCGCGCGAGGGGACGTCGGTGCTGGCCGTCGGCGCGGCCGGGTCCGGGAAGTCGGCCGGGCTCTGCATTCCCGCGATCGGCGAGTGGGCGGGGGCGGTCGTGGCCGTGAGTGACCGGACCGACCTCGTCGAGTCGACCGCCGGAGTCCGCCAGCACCGGGGTCGGGTCGACGTGCTGGACGTCGCGGGCAACTCCGGGCTCGGCACGTGCGGGTGGTCGGCGAGCGGTGCGGACCTCACGTTCGACGAAGCGGTGTCGCTGGTCGCCGGCGTCCTGGATGGCCGCGACCCCGCGCCTGACGAGGCCATGCGCCAGGTGGTGACGTGCGCGCTGTACGCCGCGGCCGGCCGCGGCGTCGGCGTGAGCGGCGCGGTCGAGTGGCTCGATGACGTCACCGGCGCGACGCTGGTGCGCGCGCTCCTCCAGGTCCCCGACCGCGACGCCCGTGCCACGAGCCTGGCGGCGCGAATCTCCGAGCTGGGCCCGCACGACCGCGCGGCCAGCTTCTCGGCGGCGCGGCAGCTGCTGCGCGCCCACTTCGAGCAGGCCACGCCAGGCGCCGGCATGCCCGCGTTCCAGCTCACGCAGTTCCTGGCCGGCGCCGCCGACACGCTGTATGTCGTGGCGCCCCGGGGCGTGCCCGCCGCCTCGGCTGCGGTCGAATCCCTGCTCGGCATGCTCGTGAATGAGGCCGAGGAGCGGACGCGCCGGCGGCCTCTGCTGCTCGTGCTCGACGGCTGCGCCGCCGTCGCGTCTCTGCCCTCTCTGGCCGACCACCTCGCCGGGCGCAGCGGGCCGCTCACCGTCCTCGCCGCGGTCGGTGACCTCCACGACTGCGGACTGACCGAGCGGGACATCAGCGCGCTGGCCGAGCGCGCACGGGCGGTAGTGCTCCTCGGGGGGATCGGCGACGGCAGCCCGGTCGAGCTCATGCACCGCCTGGTCCGGCGCCAGCTCGCGCCGCGCCGCCGTGGCCGCGCGCGGGACGACTCCCCGCCCGACCTGCTGCCGCCTGAGGCCGCGCGTCACCTCGGACAGGGCCGCGCGATCCTCGTGCACGAACGGACGGCGCCGGCGGTGCTGTGGATGCGCAACTGCTACGAGGACGAGGACCTCCAGGCACGGCAGCGAGAGCACCCATTCGTGCGCGGAGTCACGCGCATCGACCGGGCTTCGTGACGCGCGCAAAGTGGTGTCAAGCGGCACCGACTGGCCGTCAATTCCGGGATTCTCGCGCCCGCGATCCCGGGTTAGAATGCGGCTGCGACCAGTCCGGGGAGGATGCCGTGTCGATCACCGCAGTTCGACTGTGCGCGCTGCTGCTGTCTTCGTGCCTTGCCGCTGCCGCCTGTGGGTCGGCAGCGGTGACCGCGAAGCGCACTCCTTCGGCGTCCGCGGCGACGCCGAACGCGGCCGCGGTTGCCCGCTGCCAGCAGCTTGCGGCGCGCGGCGTGACTCCCTGCCCGCCGGCCAACCTGGCCCTGGAGCACATCGCCATTCGCAACGGGACCCGCGGCGCGGTGACGGATGCGGCGGTGCGTGAGCAGGGGAACGCGTATCTTCGCGAGCACGCGCTCTTCGACTGGGCCGTGCGACAGCAGGGCGGCGACGCGTTCCTGATGAGCGGCGCACTGGTGCCGCCGGAGATGGGACGCACGAACATCTTCCGCGCGGAAATCAGGGTGTTCGCCGACGCGCGCACGGCGGGCGGACGTGCGCGCATCGAACCGCTGACGACCACCGAGATCACGCTCGTTCCGGTGCCCGAACCGCTGCAGGAAGCCGCGCGCCGCGACGGGCTGGTGCCGAGCCCGTACGCGTGGGTGGACAACCAGGCAGGGCCGGCGCGGGCGTCCATCGAGCTGCCGGACGGCGGTCTGCGCGACGAGGTCCGGATCGCGGACGGCCAGCCCCACCCCATCCTGGTGTTCGGTCAGGTCAGGTCGGACGCGGACCTGGGCGCCATCTGGTACCTCGGCGGCGAGTACGGCTGCCTGGCGAGCATCGAGGTGCGCGGTGTCTGCGGCATCTAGGCGCTGGCTGGGCGGCGTGCTGGCCGCCGTGACCGCGTTCGTGCTGCAGCCCGGCACGGCGAGCCGCGCCGTGATCGACGACAGCTTCAACCCCGACTGCCCCGCGGTGACCGCGCTGCCGGCGAGGATCGGCCAGGTGCTGAACTTCACCGGTGAGCTTCAGTGCTTCCGGCCCGGCAGCGGCACGGCGTTCGGGACCAACGTGGCACCGGCCAACAGCGTCGTTCGGGAGACCGCGCCGCAGCTCGGCGACCCGTGCCAGAACATCTACAACCACCCCGTGACGTTCACGGAAGACAGCGGCGGCAACCCGAAGGCGATCTTCGCGATCTTCGGCAACGCCACGGCCGGCAGCCTGCCGCTGTCCGCGTCGGAGGCGGCCATGATGGGCACGCACGACGCGTTCATCTCCGACACCCAGCTGGGCTCCTACGAGCTGTCCAACCCGAACGACCCCAACAGCCCGCTGGCGTGCGTCCTGAACCCGACCTACCACTTCTACTGCCCGGCGACGGGCGTGGTGGGCCCGCCGCCGTGCTACACGTGGATCCTGCACCCGATCGCGGGCACGGTGCCGAAGCCGCAGACGGTGGCGCCGTTCTTCTCGAACGTGCTCGGCACCATCCAGGCATCGCCGGGTGCGATCAGCTCGCAGCCAGCCAGCAAGGGCGTCGTCAACAGCCCGGTGTGCTTCTGGATCGCGGGCATGACCATCCCGGCGGAGCGGGACCTGACGCTGGTGCTCCCGGGGCCGCCGGACCCGTCGGGCAGGCAGGTGTTCTTCACGTTCTTCGCGAGGATCCAGTTCGAGGGCGTGACCTGGAACTTCGACGACGAGAGCGGCGACAACAGCCTCGCCCAGGTGCCGCCGTACTGTCGGAACGAGCCGCTGATGGTCGCGCACCAGTACTCGCGGATCAGCGACGAGCGGCACCCGGACCTGAGGTACCACGTGACCGCAACCGAGAACTACTCGATCACCGTCGTGGTGTACTGGTACGACTCCGACGGCGCGCACGGGCCGGTCGCGGTCGACCCCGGCGTCTCCGCGCCCACGCTGACCCCCGACGTCTATCCGCAGTACGTGGGCCAGGTCGAGGGCATCCCGCTCGGCGGCCCGTGATCGACGCAGAGGGGCTGCCGACCTTTCCGCCGCTGCCCGACGCGGCCGCGACCGTCCCCGAGGCGGCGTCTCTGCTGCGCCTGGTGCAGGCCCTGGACACCGCGGCGCTGGAGGTCGCGGACGGGGACACGCACGCCCTCGTGCTGTTCGACGGACGTGAGGTGATCGACGGCTACCTGGAGCACCGGCAGGCCGTGGCCACGGGGCCCGAGGTGCTCGACCACCTGGACGGGCTGTCGACGGGGCGGGCGCGGCTGCACTGGCTGCCGTCGGGCATCCTGCGGGCACTGCCCTGCTGGTGGTGCGCGCCGAGCCGGGTGACGATCGGGCCCAACCGGTGGATGGACGGCGAGCTGCTCGTGCGCAGCTTCGCGCGGCCGGGCCAGCGCGGAGTGGTGTGCGTGCGCGCGGCGGCCGGCCTGGGCCTGGTGTTCGTCGCAGAGGGCGAGGTCCGGGGCGCGTACCGGGCCGGCGGCGACCGGGTAGGCGACGTCGCGGAGGTCGTGGGCCTGTTCGACGACCCGGCGGCGGTGCTCGTGGGCCGCGTCGAGGCGCTGGGGGCGGAGCAGGCGCCGCCCGCGCGGGAGCGCGTGCTGGACGAGATCGAGCTGGCCGTGCGCGCGGAGATCCACGACTACGCGGACCCGGCGGTGGCGGTCTTCCGCGGGGCGCCGCCCACGCGTGAGGGCCTGCTGGCCGCGGCCGACCAGGTCGAGCGGATGCGCATCCGGATGATCAGCCCCGACCGCATGCAGGCGGTCGCGCAGCGAGCGCGCCGGATCATCGCCTCTTCTAGCTGAAGGTCCCTCCCCCCGCGCGGGGGAGGAGGTCCGGCCACGGACCGGAGGGGGGCTCGAGCAGACGACCGCGGAGGACGATCTTCTCAATCCCCAACCTCGCCCGCGAGACAGTTCATGCATTGTGCGCCGGCGA
>DASQZW010000036.1:0-53992 GCA_035638495.1 Terriglobales bacterium | reverse complement strand
GTGGAGCTCGCCGTGCTCGTTGGCGAAGGCGGTCAGCGCTGCTGCCAGGTCGCCGATGGTGTGGTCCTCGGTGAAGCTGACCGACAGCTGCTCGGGAATGCTGCCGGGACTGCCCACCATCAGGTGGAGTGTTCTTGACATTGGTCCGCTCACAACCGGTGAAGCCGTATCAGAGGCCGCGACTCGTGATCTTGAAATCGCCGTTCTCACACCACACGATGTATGCCGAGCCGAGGTCCTCGTAGATCAGGCGTCCGCCGCAGCGTAGGCACCGGCGATCGGTCTTCCCGTCCCGCAGCAATTCTCGGACGGCGATCGACGCGTTCTCGACTTCATCGCTGCGACTGATCTCATCGGGCGACCCCGATCCCATGCTCGAATCTCCTTTCACAGGGAGTGATCCTCTGTGATCCCATACAACATGCGAAGCACGAAGGGATCGCTGGGCAGCGGACATCCCCGATTCTGTGCGTCGAGGAGGAGGAAACGCCGCTCCTCGTCAGTGAGCCCCAACACGTGTTCGGCCGCCCACCGGCTGGCCCGCATCTCGTCCTCAGGGACGCCGGGCGGGAGGTAGTCCGGATGATCCTCACCTACATCAAAGTGACAGTGACCCAACTCGTGCGCGAGCGCTGCCCTGCACGACATCGTTGAATTGGGCTGCAGGGGGTCCGGAGGTCCGGATGGGAAAACGTCTCCACACACCCGGATCTCCGTGTCGCTGTCGAAATAGCCGGTAGAGGCACCGGTGTTGAACCTCAGCATGCTCGTGTCGCCGCCGATCTCTTGGAACTCCCGCTTCACCTGCTCGATCTCATCCTGCGACAGGTCGATGAACGGACTGCGTCGGTAGCCGGCTCGTGCAGCCCGGGCATGGGCGCATCCTTCTCTGGTTGCGGCACCGCAACCTTCGGCCGCAATCGCCCGCCCGCGGGCCAGCTCATCGAAGGCCGACTTCGCCTCGCCGTCAGTGCGCTCCGTCTCCGCCGCGGCCCTGCGCATCACCACGGCGGCGTCCGCGTAGAACTTCTCCACCGCCCGGCTGAGGTCGTGGGCGACCATCCTCAGCGCCCGCCTCACCGCCGACTCCAAAACCTCACCGATCGCGCCCCGGCCAACCGGGCCCGCGGTCTGCGCTCCCAGCGACTCGCCGCGCGCCGCCACCTCGCCCGCGTGCGCGTCCAGCTGGCCCGCCGCGGCGCGCAGCGCCTCGGGATCGACCGAGAAGCCCTCCCCCATCAGCTCTCAGCCCTGGCGGCTCACGCCAACGCTGCTTCCGCTCCGCGCAGCACCATGCCCTGGACGGCCGCCGCGAGCCTGTCCTCCAGCGGCGCCAGCGCGGCCTGCAGGGCCTCCGCGATGGCCATCTGTTCCAGCTGGTCGAGCGCGCCCTTGACTGCCGTCCGCGCCACCTCGATGGCGACCGGCAGCGCCGCCTCGGCCAGGCCAACCGTGGCGATCGCAGCCGCCTGGTCGGCCACGAAGGCCGCGGCCAGGATCACCAGCGCCGCGATGATGGCCTTCTTCGCGACCTCGACGGCCTCGGCCGCGGCGTCCAGCGCACCAGCCAGCGTGTGGCATCCGTCGACCAGCTCGTGCATGTGTGACGAGGAGACGTGCGCCCAGCGCTCCACCAGCGCTTCGTAGGCGGGCCCGGCGTTGGTGGCCGACAGCGCGCCGATCCTGGCGTGCGCGGTGCTGTGGGTGTCCGTCAGCGACGAGGCGAACGTGCGCAGGTGGTCCGCATACATGTGCAGCTGGTCCTCCTCCACCTCCGGCCAGGGGAGGCCGACCAGCCCGATGGCGAAGACCAGCTCGGGCGGCAGGTCGATGCTCACGATCCTGGCTCAGCCCTGCCACATGGCGGCGTTGCGGCTCTCCCCGCTGACGTAGTTCTGCGACGCGGTTCGCAGCGCCCCCGCGATCTCCCGCAGCACCGCATTGAGGTCGTCCGCGCTCGTGTTCCACCGCTGCTGCAGCGCCTGGTAGTCGCTCGACGCCTCGCCGGTCCAGTTCGCCACGAGCGGCGCCAGGTACCCGCGCAGGTCGCCGAGCTGCTGCTCGATCTGCCCGGCCACGGTGTCCGCGTCGGAGGCGCCCTCGTCCAGCGCCTGCGCGTCGACGATGACCTGTCCTTCGGCTCCCACGATCTCTCCTCCCCGACTAGCCCAACCGGCTGGTGATGGCGTCGAAGCTCTGGCCCACCTCGCCCTCGGTCCGGGTCACGTTGCCGTGCGTCTGCGACAGCCGCTCACCGATCGACTGCAGGATCGCGTTGAGCTGTGTCGCGTCCTGGTGCCAGCGCTCGATCAGCGCGCTGAAGCTGG
Source organism: Terriglobales bacterium (assembly GCA_035638495.1). GTDB lineage: Bacteria > Chloroflexota > Dormibacteria > Dormibacterales > Dormibacteraceae > CF-161. Next base: position 51,665 of record DASQZW010000036.1, on the reverse strand, counting down.
TCGCGCCCTCGCCCTTCCATGCCCCCTTCAGCGGCTCCAGCCGCTGGAGCAGGCTCATCAGCTGCGACTGGATCTGGCCGTTGACCTCGTCCACGTGCTGCGCAGCCGCCTGCATCGTTGGCAGCTCGACACCGAACTTCCCGCTCACTCGCCTCACCTCCACGCATCTCTGACGGGCTGAGGGATCACTCCCGCAGCCTCGGGGGCCGAAAGATACCCGACCCGACCCGGCCGCTGCCAGCCCGCCGCTCGACCGGTATGCTGCCGTCATGCGACACCTTCCCGGAGCAGGCATGGCGATGCCGCGGCCCGCTCGGGGGGCGTCGCACTAGGCGCACCCACCCTCGGGCGGGCCTCCTCGAACCGGTCCTCGACCGTTCCCACCCACCCGAGGAGATCGCCAATGTCCACCCCCGTGTACGTCACCACCTCCCTCCCGTACGTGAACGCCGCGCCGCACCTGGGCATCGCCCTGGAGTTCGTCCTGGCCGACACGCTGGCGCGCTTCCACCGGCTGACCGGCGCGCCGACCCGACTGCAGAGCGGCACCGACGACAACAGCCTCAAGAACGTGCTCGCTGCCGAGCGCGAGGGCATCCCGACACGGACGCTCGTGGAGCGCAATGCGCGCGCGTTCGAACGCCTCCTGCACCGGCTCGACGTCCAGGCGGACGGCTTCATCCGCACCTCGTGCGATCCCATCCACGCCGAGGGCGTGGCGGCGCTCTGGCGAGCCTGTGAGGTGCGCGGCGACCTGTACCGGCGGCGATACCGCGGCCTGTACTGCGTCGGCTGCGAGCAGTTCTACACACCGGACGAGCTCGAGAACGGGCGCTGCCCGGAGCACGGGACGCCTCCCGAGACGGTCGAGGAGGAGAACTGGTTCTTCCGGCTCTCCCGCTACCAGGGGGAAGTGCTGCGCCTGCTCGAGTCGGGCAGGCTCCGCGTCGTCCCGGAGACCAGGCGCCGCGAGGCGCTCGCCTTCGTGGCCGGCGGGCTGCGCGATCTGAGCGTGTCGCGGGCTCATGAGCGCGCCCGCGGCTGGGGCATTCCGGTGCCGGGCGATCCCGAGCAGGTCGTGTACGTCTGGTTCGACGCCCTTGCCAACTACATCACCGCGCTCGGTTACCCGCGCCGCACCGCCGCGTATCGCACGTTCTGGGAACAGGCCACGACGACGCACGTGATCGGCAAGGGCATCCTGCGCTTCCACGCGGTGTACTGGCCCGCGATCCTGCTCTCGGCCGGCCTGCCGCCGCCCGACCGCCTGCTGGTCCACGGCTACCTGCAGGCAAACGGCGCCCGGCTCAGCAAGTCGTCGGGCAACACCGCCGATCCCGGCGAGGCCGCCGATCACGTGGGCACCGAGGCGCTCCGCTACTGGCTGCTGCGGGCCCTCGGCCGTGGCGAGGACGCCGACTGGACGGAGGCGCGAGCCCTCGACTTGCGCCGGGCCGAGCTGAGCAACGAGCTCGGCAACCTGCTCCAGCGCACGGTGAGCCTGGTCAGGCGAGGCGGCGGCGTCGTCCGGCCCGCCCGGGCTGACGCGAGTCTGGGCGCGACGGCGGCCGGCCTCGCCGACCGAATCACCTCGGCGCTGGATGCCGAACTGGACCCCCAGGCAGCGCTGACCGCGACGTGGGAGCTGGTGCGCGGCGCCAACCGGTATGCGAACGAGCGCCAGCCCTGGCGCCTCGCCGGCGCGGAGCGAGATGGCGCCGTGCTGTCGCTCGCGGAGGCGCTGCGCGTCGTGTCGGAGGCGCTGCGGCCGTTCCTGCCCCGCACGGCCGACGCCATCGCGTCGCAGCTCGGCGTCCCGCACGCACCGGGCGACTGGCGGGCCGCGCTCGAATGGGACGGACGGGTGGCTGGCGCGACGCCCGGTGAGCCGTGGCAGCTCTTCCCGCGCGCGTGAGCCCCTGATACTGCCGGACTAAGCGCCGAGCAGACGGAACGCGATGTGGCGGCCGTGGCCTCCTCGGACCAGCCCGAACCACAGGCGCAGCGCGTCGTCCGTGAGGCCGGCCTGGTCGCTGTCGCCGAGCCTCACGGGTCGCAGTCCGACGTCCCCGATCAGACGCTCGACCGCGGCACCGGCCTCGCCCGCCGGACCCGCGTAGAAGAGGTCGGCCGGACCCCCGTCGTAGACGGGATCGGCGAAGTTCTCCCAGCCATAGCAGTTAAACGCGCGGAACACCCGGGCGTCCGGTGCCGCCGCCTGGATGGCCGCGACGCTGTTGATCGTCGGCGCGCCCATGTTGTTGGTGGCGTCGATGACCGTTTTCCCGTCCAGCGCCGCGCCGAGCCTCGTCGCGGTCTCAGCGGCGACCCGACCCGGGACCGCCAGCAGCACCACCTCGGCGATGGCCACGGCATCTGCGATGGTCGCGACGCGCGTCCGCTCGCCCGGCTCCGCTCGCAGCGCCTGCGCGCCGTCGCCTTCGAGGTCCCGGACACCGAACACGACGTCGTGGCCGGCGTCGACCCACTTGCGGCCGAGTGTGCCGCCGATCTTTCCAGCCCCCAGTACAGCAATTCGCAGCGTCGTCATTGCCACTGAAGGCTAAGGCCGCCCAGCGCTGGACGCCAGCAGCCGGCGCAGGCGGCGAGCCCGATCACGCGCGAGCGGCCGGCAGCTCCAGGCGGACGGTCGTGCCGGCACCCTGCCGGCTCTCGATCCCGATCGTGCCGCCGTGGGCAGTCACCACGTCCCGGGCGATCGCAAGGCCAAGGCCGGAGCCCGTCGAGCCGGGACCCTTCACGAAACGCTCGAACACGTGCGGGAGCAGGTCGGCGGGAATGCCCTCGCCGCTGTCCGCGACCGAGAGCTCGACCTGGTCGCCTGAGCGCCGCACCGCGACCCGGACCGTGCCGCCTGCCGGCGTGTGCCGGAGGGCGTTCGCGAGCAGGTTCCCGAGCACCGAGCGGATCCGCGCCGGGTCTATGTCCGCCGCCGGCACGTCCTCGCCCGCGTCGGCCGCGAGCGAGATCCCCACCGACCCGGCTCGGGCCTGAAACGCGGCCACGGCATCGTGGGCCAGCGCGACCAGGTCCACGTGCTCGCGGGCCAGCGCCAGGGCGCCGGCCTCAGAGAGCGCCAGCGTGCGAAGGTCCTCGGTCAGCACCTCCAGCGTCCTCGCGGCCTCGATGATCGGGGCCAGGTGCTCGGCGTCGCCCGGATAGAGACCGTCCGCGATCGCCTCCGCCTGGCCGCGGATGACGGCCAGCGGCGTCCGCAGCTCGTGCGTCACGTCCGCAAGGAACGATCGCCGGCGCTCGTCGTCCGCGCGGAGCCTGGCCGTCATGGCGTTGAAGGCGCGCGCCACCGAGCGCAGCTCCGACGATCCCCGTTCGCTGACGTGCGCCGAGTAGTCGCCCTCCTCCACGCGTCCGGCGGCCGTGATCAGGCCGCGCAGGGGCGTGACGACCCTGCGCACGCTCCTGACCGCGACCGCGATCGCGATCGCCACGAGCAGGAGGAACGCCAGCTGCGGCGCGTGGATGCCCCGGTTCCCGACCTGCGCGGCGCCGGTCGCCGATTCGACGAGCCACGCGACGAGCGAGAGGGCGACGGTCGCGAAGCCGACTGCGATCGCCAGCAGGCAGCCGAAGCGCCACATGAAGAACGGTGGGCGCCGCGCCGGCGGCGGCCAGGGCTGGTCCGCCGGCCACCAGGGCGGCCGGCGCCAGGGCCGCCGCGCGGCGCGCGGCGGGCGCATCACTGGTCGCGCTCGGGCTCAGCGAAGCGGTAGCCCACGCCGAACACCGTCTGGACATACCGGGGTGAGCGCGGGTCGGGCTCGATCTTGCGCCTGATGTTCTTGACGTGGGCATCGATCGCGCGCTCGTAGGACTCGATCGCGACGCCGCGCACCGCGTCGAGCAGCTGGGCCCGCGTGAAGACCCGGCCCGGCTGCCGCGCCATCGTCTCGAGCAGCTGGAACTCGGTCCTGGTCAGGTCGACGGGGCGCCCGCCCACGCGCGCCGCCATCCTGGGCACGTCCAGTTCGACGTCCTCGCCCACGCGCACCACGTCGGCTCGCTGCCGCAGGCCCTCTGCTCTCCGCAGCACGGCTCGCACGCGCGCGACGAGTTCCTTCGGGCTGAACGGCTTGCTCAGGTAGTCGTCGGCGCCGAGCTCCAGCCCGACCAGCTTGTCGGACTCCTCGGCGCGTGCGGTCAGCATGATGATCGGCACCTCGCCGTCGCGGCGCAGCGCGCGGGTGACGTCGAGCCCGTCGAGCCCGGGAAGGCCGAGGTCGAGGACGACCAGGTCCGGGTTCGCCGTGCGCGCGGTGCGGAGCGCCGTCGGACCGTCGGCCGCGGTCAGGACCGCAAACCCGCTGTGCTCCAGGTAGTCGCGGACGAGCCGCACGATGTGCGGCTCGTCGTCCACGACGAGGATGGTCGCCACGGCGTCCATGCTATTGGGCCGGCTTGTCCTGCTCCGGCTGCGAGGGCTGCTTCTGCTGCTCCTGCGGCTGCTCCTGCGGCTGCTGCTGCGGCGGCCGCTGCGGCCATCCCTGCCAGGGATCGCCCACGGGCGGCGGCTGCGTTCCCGGCTGGTACGGCTGGAACGGCGTGCCGTAGCCGCGGTATCCCCAGCCGCCCCAACCCCACGGACCGCGCCGCCTGGCACCGCGGAACACCGCGAGGAGGATGAACAGCAGGAAGAGGAAGGGCAGGAACCCGAAGAAGCCGAAGAAGTGCGGGCCGCCGTAGTAGTAGGGGCCTGCCCCCGCCGGCAGGTGGGACGCCGCGCCGGCCGCCCAGCCCGCTCCGTACGAGATGAAGCCGACGATGGCCGACACGACCGCCGTCGCCCCCAGCCAGATCAGTGCCACGCGTCTCACGATGTCGCTCCTTTGTTCAGAGGATGGGTTCGTTGTTCGACTCTCATCGTCGGCCCCACTTGTGAGCGACCTGTGAAGGACCCGCGCGAAGCGTGTGGAGGTCGGTCAGCCGTCCACGGCGTACCTGGCGACGGCGTCCTCGTCCCACTCGAGGCCGGCGCCCGGGCGGGCGGGCGTCTCGACCCGGCCGTCGCGCACGGGCAGCGGCTCCTGGAGGATCGGGGCCGCCCAGTCCACGTACTCGAGCCAGTGCCGGGTCGGTGTGACGCGCAGCAGGTGGACGCTGAACTCCGGGAACAGGTGGCTGGACATCTCGACGCCGAACGCGTGGGCCAGCGCGGCGGCGCGCAGCCAGCCGGTGACGCCGCCGATCCGCTGCACGTCCGGCATGACGAGGTCCGACGCGCTCAGGCTCAGCGCTTCGCGCATCTGGAACGGGCCCGAGAAGTTCTCGCCGATCTGGACCCGCGTGCGCACGCCGGCCGCCACCCGGGCGCAGCCCGCCAGGTCGTCGGCTCGAACCGGCTCCTCGATCCAGGCCAGCCCCTCGCCGTCGAGCATCGCGCTCCGTTCCAGTGCCTCGGCCACAGACAGGTACTGATTGAAGTCCGCCATGAGCACCGCGCCGGGCCCGATCGCCTGCCGCACCGCCCGCGCGGCCGCCAGGTCGTCGGCCGCTGACGGGCGGCCGAGCCGAATCTTGACCGCCGAGAAGCCCTCGGCCAGGAGTTCCATCGCCTCGCCGGCCGCTTCCGCCGCCGGCATGATGCCCAGCCCGTTGCTGTTGTAAGCCGGTACCGGGCCGGGCCGGCCGCCCAGCAGAGTCGCCAGCGGCACCTCGCGCGATCGGGCCAGCGCGTCCCAGGCGGCCATGTCGATTCCCGCGAGTGCCATGGCAGCCAGGCCGACCGGCCCGAGCAGGGTCACGCCGGCGCGGAGCTTCCGCTCCATCTCCAGCGGGGCCAGCGCGTCGCCGGTGACGCGCTGCCCGAGTGACTCCACCAGCGCGCGCAGCGGCCCGAGCGTCATCGGGTGAACGCCGAACAGGTAGGACCTGCCGGTGGGCCCGCCGGCGGTCCGCAGGTCGATCAGCAGCAGCGGCGCCTGTTCCACGGCGCCGGTGCTGGTGCGGAGCGGGCGTCGCATGGGCACGACGACGGGTCGGGCCTGGACGGTCGCGACGAGGAGTGCCGGGGCAGCGGTCATGTCGCCGTCAAACCTAGCGGGAGAAGCGCCGGAGAGGCGGACGCCTCCCCGGCGCAGAGAGAGAACGATTCCCCCCGAGCTAGTTGACCGTGACCGTGCCGAGGTCCTTCTGCGAGAGCACCGTGCCGGACGAGTCGGTGACCAGTCCGCTCACCGTGAACGTGCCGGTGGCCGAGGGCGTCCAGTCGAACGTGTCGCTGTCGGTCTGCCCTCCCGCCACGTCCTCGTTGACGTCGGTCGTCGAGGCGACCACCGATCGCGTCGAGCTGAGGACCTGGATCGTGAGGTTGGCGGACTGATGGCCGCTGGCCAGGTTGGTGAAGACCACCACGATGCCGGTCTGCTTGCCGACCTGCGTCGGGTTCGGGCTGATGCTGCCGAGGGCGCTGGTCCACTGCCCGGACGTCGTGGTCGGCGTGGGCGTCGGGGTGGGTGTGGGCGTGGGCGTCGGGGTGGGGGTGGGCGTGGGCGTCGGGGTCGGTGTCGGCGTCCGCGACGGAGTGGGCGTCGGCGTGGTCGGCGTCGGCGTCGGACCGCTGCCGATCTTGCCGACGCCGGCGCCCGCGGTGACGATACTGGGCACGTTGGCCGTCGGGTCCAGCGTGTAGCTGTAGAACGTGCTGGGCTCGGTCACCGTGCCGGCCGACTGCGGCGTGCCGCTGCTCACGAACATGTTGTTGCGCTGCACGAGCCGGCCCGGCTGCGCCGATCCGGAGATGTCCGTGATCGTGGGCTGCGGAACGTGGTCGAAGAAGTTGCCCTCGACCAGCACGCCGGCGTTCATGGTCGACGCGACGCCGTACATTCCGATGTTCAGGTAGTAGTTGTTGAACACGTGGGTCGGGTCTGAGAAGCGCACTCGCGGGTGGCGCTCGGTCGTGCCGTCGAACCAGTTGTGGTGGTACGTGACCTTCAGGAACCCGATGTCCTGGGTGAACGTGTCCGAGTGGCCCTGCAGGATTGTCTCCAGCGTGTTCGTGAACAGGCACCAGGACACCGTGACCCAGTTGGCCTGCCGCTTGATGTCGATCAGCGTGTCGGTGGCGTTGGTGAAGCTGTCGTGGTCGATCCAGACGTGGTGGGCCAGGGTCTCGACCGTGATCGAGTTCACCGCCGCGGTCGAGAACGCGATGTTGCGCACGATCACGTTCTGCACGTTGCTGATGATCAGACCGTGTCCCGAGATCGCCGCCGTCGAGCCGAGTCCGATGATCGTCTTGTTCGAGGCCACGTTTGCGTCTGACGCGAGGGCGATCGCGCCCGAAACCTGGACGATCAGCGGCCCGGACTGACCGACCGCGCTCGTGAGGGCGCTCGACGTGCTGACGGTGACGGTCGGCCCGCCGGCGCCGCCCGTCGTGCCGTTCTGGCCGTTCGCGTTCACGGAGGCGAACCCGATCGGGCTGTTCTCGAAGGCCTGCGCCTGGATGTGGTCCGGCGGCGCGATCACGAAGGCCCCGACCAGACCGATGGCGGCAGCCGCCGGGATCAGGACCCACCTGGCGAGCGGGCGATGGACGTGCCTGTCCGCGTGCATAGGCTCTCCCCTTCCTTCACGGAGTACCGCGTGTACTTAGTACACGCAGCCTAGCCGCGAGGCTCCAGCTCGTCAAGTGGGGGGCCTGCGTCAGGCCGGGTCCGCGTCGCCCGTCCGGATGAGCTGGCCCGTCACGGCGGACGCGGCGTCGGAGACCAGGAACCGGCACGGGCCCGCGGCGGAGGCCAGGTCGGCGCCGGCGACGACGGCATTCACCCTGAGGCCGCGTGACAACCAGCCAACGGCCAGCGTCCGCACCACCTGCTCCAGCCCGGCGGCCGCCGCCGCGCCCAGCGACGGCTCTCCTCGGACGATCAGTCCGACCAGTACCAGCGACCCTCGCCGCCGGATCGCGCGCGCGGCCCGCTCCCCCGCGGCCTGGGCCGCGGCAAGACTCGCCCCGAGCTCGGGCCGCAGGTCGACAACGTGGACGGCCGCGTCGAGTTCGATGCCTTCGTCGCCGGGCACGACGAGCTCGGCGCCGGCGTCCGACATCGCGGCCGCCAGGGGCTCGGTCAGCGCGGCTGGGCCGCCGACGCTCACGCGCCTGGCCGCCAGGTCGCCGGTCGGCGCGGGCACCGTGGCCGACCGGGCCAGCGGGCGCACGTCGGCCGGCGCCGCGCCGGTCGAGGCGCGGACGATCAGCTCGGGCTCGATCACGACGCGCTGCGGCCCCTCGAGCCGGCCCTCGATCAGGTCCAGCAGGAGCTGGGTCGCGAGCCGGCCGAAGTCGTGGTACGAGGTGCGGACCGTCGTCAGTGGCGGCTGCATCATCGCCGATGGGCCGATGTCGTCATAGCCCACCAGCGCCACGTCGTCCGGGATCCGCAGGCCCAGTTCGCTGACCGCACCGTAAGCGCCGATGGCCATGCGGTCGCTGGCCACGAAGATCGCGGTCGGTCGTTTCGGACGCTCGAGGAGCTCACGCACCGCCCTGCGCCCCGCCTGCTCGTCGAACGACGGCTCCATCCGCACGAGGTCGGCGTCGTAGGCCGCGCCGGCCTCCGCGAGGGCCTCCCGGTAGCCACGCAGGCGCTGCTGCGTGAGTGTCAGGAGCGGCTTCGCGCACACGAACCCGATCCGCCGGTGACCGCGTTCGAGGAGATGCGCCGTGGCCTGGCGACCGCCCAGGAGGTCGTCGCTGACCACGCAGTTGAGGGGCCTGCCGGACAGCTCGCGCTTGATGACCACGCAGGGGATCCCGGCCGCGTCGAGGATGTCGACGTGCTCCGGCCGGATGTCGTCGGCGGTCCGGAGCAGGACGCCGTCTACGGCCCGCGCCTCGGCGACCGACCGCAAGCACTCCTCGACCCCGTCCTCGTCTACGCCGGACATCGAGAAGGACGCGTTGCGCCGCCACGCCAGCTCGCCGATGCCGCCGATGAGCTCCACCATCCCGGCCGAAATGCCGCGTCAGGCGCAGCCCAGGCTGTCGATGCTCACGAAGCCGAGGCTCAGCTGCCGGACCCGCGGCGCCACCATCGTGCCGACGCCCATACGACGGCGCACGACCCCTTCCTTGACGAGCTCCAGCAGGGCCCGGCGAGCAGTGGTGACGCTGACGCCGTACTCCTCGCAGAGCTGGTTCTCGGAGGGGAGCATGTCGCCGGGGCCGAACTCGCCACGACGAATTCGGGAGAAGAGCTGCTGGCGCAGCTGCTGATACAGGGGGCCCCCGCTGGCCGTGTCGAGACTCAATCGTGTCCGCCGGTACGTGCACCCAGTATACCGGCGCGGTTGACAGCCGCCGAGGTGGCTGCCATGATCGTCCGCACAACCTCGTGCACTGAGTACACAAGGAGAGGAGGAGGCCGGGAGATGAACAAGCTGAGGGGCCTGGCGGCCGGCCTGCTGGCGATCCTTGCCGTCGCTTGCGGAGGGGGCGGCGCGGCGAACACGGCCGCACCCACCGAGACGGGCCCGGTCACCATCTCGTTCTGGGACACGAACGCCGGCCCCGACCGGACCCCCGTGTGGCAGGAACTCATCCGCCGCTTCGAGGCCGCCAATCCCACCATCACCGTCCAGTATGTGGGCATCCCGATCGCCCAGCAGCTCCAGAAGCTGCAGACAGCTATCCTCTCCGGCTCGCCGCCCGACGTCTCCAACCCCCAGACCAGCCAGCTCGCCGGCATGGTCGCCCAGAACGGGCTCCTGCCCCTGGACAGCCAGTTCAACGCCTGGGGCGGCAAGACCGACATCCCGGCCTCGCTGATCCAGTCGGTGAAGGCGCTGGTGCCCGACAGGAAGCTCTACGCGATCCCCATCAGCGGCAACATGACGACGCTCTACTACCGAAAGGACTGGATCGCGCAGCACAACCTCAAGCCGCCGCTCACCTGGAGCGACTTCTACGCGGACGTGGCGGCGCTCAACGATCCGACGCACAGCGTGTACGGGTTCGGGCTGCGAGGCGGCACCGGCAGCGTGGCGCAGCTGGAGTCGTGGGTGTACTCGGAGGCGGGGCTCACCACGTACTTCGACGCGAAGGGCAACTCGACGTTCGACAGTCCGGGCGCGGTGTCGGTCGTCCAGAAGGCGGCGGCCTTCTACGGCAAGGACACGCCGAAGGACGACATCAACCACGGCTACCAGGAGATGGCGGCCGAGTTCGACAGCGGCCACGTGGCCATGATCATGCACAACCTCGGCTCCTATCCCCAGCACATCCAGGCGCTGGGCAGGGACGCCGTGGGTGCGGCGACCCTGCCAGCGCTGAGCGGGGGAAAGCACGTCCTGCTCAACAGCGCGAACATCTCGGCGATGGTCTTCAAGGGGACCAAGCACCCGGACGCCGCCTGGAAGTTCGCGGCCTTCCTGGCCTCGGCGGACTCCGTCAGCTACTTCAACCAGAAGATCGGGCAGATCCCGCCGAACACGAAGGTGGCGGGCGAGCCGTGGGTGCAGGACAACACGGGCATCCAGAACGCGCTCGCGACGCAGCGGCTGTCGACGACCACGCTCGTGAACCCGCCGTGGCAGCTGCCCGACTACGCGTCAATCCAGGCGCAGATGGAGCCGGAGTTCCAGAAGGTGCTGCTCGGACAGGTGACCCCCAGCACGTTCGCGGGCGACCTGGCCGGCAAGCTCACCACGTCGAAGCACCAGTACGACCAGTCCTTGCACAAGTAAGGAAGATTGGTCACCGCCACGCCGGCCTTCCCCCGCAAGTCGGCAGGGAGTTCATGAGGAACCAGCCCGCCGCGGCCTCGGCCCCCCGGCCGCGGGTGGCGCCCGCCTCCGACGTGGTACGCCGGAGGGCGGCGGCGCGGCGGCGGGCGTGGCTGCCGTACCTGTGCCTGCTGCCGGCGTCCCTGCTGATCGGCGCGTTCGTGGTCTACCCGGTCGGGACGGTCTTCTACTACAGCCTCCAGCAGTACGACGTCACCCGGCCGTATCTGAACGGGTTCGTCGGCCTGGACAACTTCCGGCAGGTGATGACGGCGGACGACGTGTTCCGAGCGAGCCTGGCCGTGTCCGTCAAGTGGGTGGGCAGCGAGGTGGTACTGCAGCTGGTGCTCGGGATGGCGCTGGCGCTCGTCCTGAACAGCGCTTTTCGCGGGCGCGGGCTCGCCCGCTCGCTGCTGTTCTCGCCGTGGGCCGTGTCCGGCGTCGTCGTCACGACGATGTGGAAGCTCATGTACAACCCGTTCACCGGCCTGCTGGACACGGTGCTCATGCGGGTCGGAGTGATCCACAGCCCGATCCAGTGGCTGGCCGACGTGAACACCGTGTTCGCGTCCGTCGTGGCTGCCGAGCTCTGGCGGGGGGTGCCGTTCTTCGCGATCGTGCTGCTGGCCGCGCTGCAGGCGATACCGCCCGACCTGTACGAGGCGGCGGCGGTCGACGGCGCCTCACGCTGGCAGGCGTTCACGCGGGTGACGCTGCCGCTCCTGAAGGACGCGATCGTCCTGGCCACGCTGCTGCGCGGGGTCTGGGAGTTCAACAACGTCGACCTCATCTACACGATGACGGCGGGCGGCCCGGGCGACCTGACCACGACGCTGCCGCTGTACGTGGTGAACCAGGCCATCCGCTACCACAACTTCGGCTATGGCTCGGCCCTGTCGGTGATCGGCTTCCTGATCCTGCTGCTCTTCGCGATCCTGTACCTGCGCCTGGGACGGTTCGGCCGTGACTAGAAATGCCGTCCCTCCCCCCTCGCGGGGGAGGCGGGTCCTCCAGGACCCGGTGGGGGGTGGCCCAGAAGAGCTCCGCGAAGAGCGCCCCTCAGCCGCGTCGCCGGTGACGCAAGCGGTCCCTCCCCCCTCGCGGGGGAGGCGGGTCCTCCAGGACCCGGTGGGGGGTCGCTCAGAAAGACTCCGCGATGAGCGCCCCTCAGCCGCCCCGCCCGTGACGCAAGCGGTCCCTCCCCCCTAGCGGGGGAGGCGGGTCCTCCAGGACCCGGTGGGGGGTCGCTCAGAAAGACTCCGCGAAGAGCGCCCCTCAGCCGCGTCGCCCGTTGTCCCTCCCCCCTCGCGGGGGAGGCGGGTCCTCCAGGACCCGGTGGGGGGTCGCTCAGAAAAGCTCCGCGAAAAGCGCACCTCAGCCGCGTCGCCCGTGACGCAAGCTGTCCCTCCCCCCTCGCGGGGGAGGCGGGTCCTCCAGGACCCGGTAGGGGGTCGCTCAGAAGGGCTCCGCGAAGAGCGCCCCTCAGCCGCGACGCCCGTGACGCAAGCGGTCCCTCCCCCCTCGCGGGGGAGGCGGGTCCGCCAGGACCCGGTGGGGGGTCGCTCAGAAGGACTCCGCGATGAGCGCCCCTCAACCGCGTCGCCCGTGACGCAAGCGGTCCCTCCCCCCTCGCGGGGGAGGCGGGTCCTCCAGGACCCGGTGGGGGGTCGCTCAGAAGGACTCCGCGACGTGCGCTCTACGCTGTCCCCCCCTCCGGCCCGTGACCGGACCTCCTCCCCCGCGAGGGGGGAGGGACTTCGCTCGGACGAGCGCTCGACGCTGTCCCCCCCTCCGGTCCGTGAACGGACCTCCTCCCCCGCGAGGGGGGAGGGACCTCTGCCGTGAACCTGACGAGGCTGCTCGATCGGGCCGGGCTCATCTACCTGCCGCTGGCCCTCTACGGGCTCTTCACCCTGGTGCCGTTCTACTCGATGGTCGTGCTCTCGCTGCACAGCGGCGGCTCAGCCACCGGCGCGTTCACGTTCCTGCCCTTTCCGATCACGTGGGCGCACTTCGACGCCCTGATCAACGGCGCCGGCTTCGGCACGTACGTGCGCAACAGCTTCGTCGTCGCGGTGGGGACCGTCGCCTGCGCGGTGCCGATCGCGATCCTCACAGGCTACGGCCTCTGCCGCTACCGACTGCGCGGCCGCCACGTCTTCATGCTCGTGCTGCTGACCACCCAGTTCGTGCCGGCGGCGATGCTGATCATCCCCCTGTTCATCATCTTCAAGCAGCTCGGCCTCCTCGACACGCTCCTCGGCCTCGTGCTTGTCAACTCGACGTTCGAGCTGCCTCTCACCGCCATCCTGATGCGCGGGTTCATCTCCGGCATCCCGTTCGAGCTCGAGGAGGCCGCGATGGTGGACGGCTGCACGCGCTTCCAGAGCGTGGTCCGGATCGTCCTCCCCCTGCTCCGGCCCGGGATCGTCGCCGTCGCCTCCTTCGCCTTCGTGGGCGCATGGAACAACTTCCTCTTCGCGCTCTTCCTCATCAACAACCAGGACCTGTACACGGTGCCGGTCGGCCTCAGCTACTTCCTCGGCGAGTACAACGTCGACTACGCGGCGCTGGCGGCGGGAGGCGTGATCGCGGTGCTGCCGGTCGTCCTCATCTTCGTGCTCATCCAGCGCTACCTGGTCGGCGGCCTCTCGGTCGGGGCCGTCAAGGGATAGGAGGAGCCTTTGGAACGCGTGCTGATCACCGGGGCGGCCGGCCGGATCGGGAGCGTGCTGCGCGAGCGGCTGCGAGGCCATGCGCCCCTGCGGCTCCTCGACATCCGCGCGATGCCGTCGCCGGCGGCCGCCGGCGAGGAGCTCGTCCGCGCCGACATCCGGGACGCCGGCGCGGTGGCCGAGGCGATGGCCGGCTGCGCGGCCGTCGTCCACCTGGCCGGTATCCCCAGCGAGGTGGGCTTCGAGGAACTGCTCGACACCAACATCCGGGGCACCTACCACGTGCTGGAGGCGGCGCGTCAGTCCGAGGCCTGCCGGCGCGTGATCCTCGGCTCGTCGAACCACGTGACGGGCTTCTATCCGGCCGACCAGACGATCACCGCGCTCGCCCCGCCCCGCCCCGACGGCCTGTACGGCGTCAGCAAGGCGTACGGGGAGGTGCTCGGCCGGCTCTACCACGAGAAGCACGGCCTCGAGGTGGTGGCCATCCGCATCGGGAGCTTCGCGCCTCGGCCGACCTCGCCCCGTCACGCCCACACGTGGATCAGCCCGCGCGACATGACGCAGCTCGTCCTGCGGTGCCTGGAGGCGCCGGACGTCGGCTGGCTCGTCGTCTACGGCACGTCCGACAACGGCCGCAGCTACTGGGACGACCGCGACGTGTGGACCCGTCTCGGCTACGCGCCCGAGGACTCGGCGGACGGCGTCCTCGATGGCGTCGGCGGCGACCCGTTCCAGGGCGGCGAGCTCGCCAGCCTCCATCCGCGCTGGAAGGACTGAGCGTGGCCCGGATCACCGCCGTCGAGTGCCTCACGTTCGAGTTCCGCTCCCACGTCCACCGCGACCACGAGGGCCACGGCCACCCGGGGCCGCCGCGGCGCGCGCTGCAGACGCTCACCCGGGTGCGGACCGACGGCGGGGTCGACGGCCACTGCGCCGGCGGGTCAGAGGAGACGACCGCCGTGGCGCGGCGACTGCTCGTCGGCCTCGACCCGTTCGATCGCGAGGCGATCCACGAGCTGCTGCGGCGCTCCGCCCGCCTCGAATGGCGGGCACTGGCGGGACGCATGGTGGGGGTGCTCGACCAGGCCCTGTGGGACGTCGCCGGCCGGATCACCGGCCTGCCCGCGCACAAGCTGCTCGGCGCCGCCCGCGACCGGGTCCCGGCGTACGCCAGCACGATGTGCGGCGACGACGGCGGCCTCGGCGACCCGGCGGCCTATGCGGCCTTCGCGCGGGCCTGCGTCGAGCACGGATACCGCGCCTTCAAGCTCCACACCTGGATGCCGCCGTTCGGGCCGGACCTGCGTCGCGACATCGCCGCCTGCCGGGCGGTGCGCGACGCGGTCGGGCCCGACGTGAAGCTGATGCTGGACCCGTTCCACCACTACACGCGCGAGGACGCGCTGTACCTGGGCCGGGCGCTGGAGGAGCTGGGCTTCCACTGGATGGAGGAGCCCATGGACGAGCGCTCCACGTCGTCGTATGCGTGGCTGTGCCGGAACCTCGATCTGCCGGTCTGCGGTCCGGAGTCGATCGACGGCGGTGCCGTCACCCGCGCGGAGTGGATCGTGCGCGGGGCCGCCGACATCCTCCGGACCGGGTTGGAGCACGGCGGGATCACCTCCATCCTCAAGACGGCCCACCTCTGCGAGGCGTTCGGGATGCGCCTGGAGCTGCACGGCGGCGGGGCCGGCACGCTGCAGGCGCTGGGCGCGATGGCTCTGCCTGGCGAGTTCTACGAGCGCGGCCTCCTGCACCCCGAGCTCGACTACGAGGCCGAGCGCCCATGGCTGCGGACTCCGGTCGATGCCATGGACGCCGAGGGGAACGTGCGCATCCCGACCGGTCCCGGCCTCGGCGAGGACATCGACTGGGGCTACGTGAAGGAGCACCTCGTCCAGGACTGGCGCTGAAACACGCAAGGAGAGAGAGATGCGTTGGAGAACGATCGCCACGACGGCGCTGTGCTCGCTCGTGCTCGCCGCGGCCGGTGGCTCCAGCGCGAGGGCGGCCGCCGACCGGCCGGCGCCGCCCACCGACGTGCGCGTCCCGGCGCTCGCCTTCGACGACCAGAGCATCACGCTCGCGTGGGAGAAGCCGGCCGACCGCGCCGGCATCGTCGACTACCACGTGTTCGTGAACGGGCGGTTCGCGGGCAGCGCCAGCCTGAATGCGACCTCGCCTGCGAAGCCGTTCGTGGACGCCTTCTACGCCGACCCGACCAACGGCCAGCAGGTCAGGGTTCAGCCCGAGACCTTCACCGCCAGCAGCCTGCGGCCGGACACCCGGTACTCCTTCACGGTCCGTTCGGTCGACGCCGCGGGCCACGAGTCGCATGACAGCGAGCGGGTGACCCAGGTCACGACGCCAGTGCCGCGTGTGTTCGACGTGACGGACTTCGGAGCCGTCGGCGACGGCGTCACGGTGAACACCCGCTCGATCCAGGCCGCGATCGACGCCTGCACGCCCGGCGGCGAGGTCCTGGTCCCCGCCGGCGTGTTCAAGAGCGGCGCGATCTTCCTGCACAGCGACATGACGCTCCGCATCGGCGCCGGCGGCACGCTCCTCGGCTCCGACAACGCCGCCGACTACCCGTACAACTTCCTGCTGTACGACTACTCGACGGACCCGCGCTTCTACTCGCTCATCAACGCGCACACGTACGACTTCGGGACGCTCCGCGACATCCGCATCGTCGGCCCCGGCACGATCGACGGCAACGGCTGGAAGCAGGGCCCGAAGGACGCCCAGGGCTTCCCCGTCGCGCTGCCCAGCAGCTCCAGCACCGTCGGGAAGAACGGCATCCTGGCCAGGGCGCAGACCGACCTGGCCGGTCAGCTGGGCTCCACCTCGCCGTACGGCACCCGCTCCAACCTCATCACGCTGCGCGGCGTCGATCGCGCCTATCTGGGCGGCTTCACGGCGGTCAACCCAGCGCAGCACACGCTGGTCACGATCCGCAGCACGAACGTCACGGTGAACGACACGCGACTGCTGACCGGCGGCGTGAACAACGGCGACGGCATCGACTTCGACAGCAGCGCCCACCTGACCGTCGTGAACAACCTGTTCGACACCGGCGACGACGACCTGAACTTCGCCGCCGGCCTGGGCGCGGCCGCCCCCAGCGATCCGCCGACCCGGAACGTCTTCGTCGCGAACAACTTCTACCGCAAGGGCCACGGCGCGGTCGTGGCGGGCAGCCACACGGGAGCGTGGATCCAGGACGTCCTGGCCGAGGACAACGTCGTCGACGGCACCGACATCGGGCTGCGGATGAAGACCGATCCGCACAACGGCGGCGGCGCCCGGCGCGTCGTGTTCCGCGACAGCGCGCTCAAGAGCGTGGCCATGCAGGCGTTCATCTTCACGTCCGCCTACGCCGACCCCGGCGCCGCCATCGTCGTGGAGCCGTCGGCCAGGCTGGCGCAGTTCCGCGACGTGCTGGTCCGGAACGTGACGGTCGACGGCACCGGCAAGGACGCGATCAACGTCACGGGAGTCGCCGACCAGCTCCACCAGGACCTCGACTTCGACGGCGTCCGGTTCCTGAACGCGAAGCCGACCAGCATCCAGTTCCTCCGGGACAGCACCTTCCACGACGTGGTGTTCGACCACACGCCGAGCCCCTGGGTGATCGCCAGTTCCACCGGCCTGTCGTTCACCGGCACGACGACGCAGTCCCCGGTGTCCCTCGACGCTACCGGGAGGCCGAGCTGGGCCGCGAGCAGCGCCCTGACGGCGACGGCGGTGACCGACACCTCGGTCACGCTCAGCTGGACGGCCGCGGCCGACAACGTGGCAGTCGTGAGCTACCGGATCCTGTCCGGAGGTCCCACCCAAGGCCCCACGGGGGCCATGGGTACCCGGATCGCGGCGACCGCGCCCGGGACGGCCGGGACCGCGACCATCTCGGGCCTGGCGCCCGCGCAGCCGCACCACTTCACGGTCGTGGCGGCCGACGCGACAGGCAACGCGACCGTCGGGCCGAGCGCCGACGTGAACACGACCGGCGCCCGCGACACCACCCCTCCCACGCCACCGGCCGGCGCCGGCAGCTTCGCGCTGCTGCCGAGCAGCACGGGCTTCACCTGGCTGAAGGTCCACTGGCAGCCGGCCGCCGACGACTTCGGGGTCGCCCGGTACGAGGTCCTCGCCAACGGCGCGCCCGCGAGCACCGTTCCAGTCGTCGGCAGCGCCAACACGGTCACCGTGACCCGGCTGCTGCCAGGGACGGCGTACGTGCTCACGCTGGTCGCGGTCGACGCGACGGGCAACGCCGCCACCTACGGCACGACGGTCTCCGCCACCACGCTGCCGGCGTACGACCGGAGCGTGCCGCGCTTCCCGGAGGACGCGCGTGTGCGTGCGCGCGACGTCCGCGCGACGAGCGTGACGCTGATCTGGACGCCGGCGACCGACGACCAGCGCGTGACCGGCTATCGCCTGTACGTGGACGGCAGGCCGGTGGAAGGCGCGGTGCCGTTCACGCCGGTCAACGGCGCCAGCACGACGGCCGACACGACCTTGACCGTAACCGGCCTCCAGCCGGACACCAGCTACCGGTTCACCGTCCAGGCCGGCGACTCTGCGAATCGGTGGACCGGCTCCGGTCCCAGCACCTCCGCCCGCACCGAGGAGGCGGTCACGCCCGGGGAGGAGTTCGACCCGTGAGCCGGTAGGTGACGCCGACGCCCGGGTGGGCGGCCGGACAAGCATCCCCTTTGCTGCCTCGGCCGCCCTGTGCCCCGACCGTGCCAGCTCAGGATCCGGCTGGGGCGGGGCCCTCACACAGCGACGGGTCGCCGCAGGCCATCGTGGCGTTCGGGTGCGCCACCGCGCGGACCTTCCGCCCGCCGCGGATCGTCACGAACGCCACGAGTCCGCCGATCGCGCAGAGCACCGCCGCGATCGTCAGCGCGCGGGTGTAGCCAGCCTGGAACTCCGCCTGCGTGGTCGCGGTCGCCAGTCCCGCCGCGGCCGGAAGGAGGGCAACCGCGAGCAGACTGGCGATGCGCGCGACCGCGTTGTTCACGGCGGAGCCGACGCCCAGGTGGCGGTTCTCGACGGCCAGCATCACGGCCGCCGTGAGCGGCGCGACCGTCAGGGTCAGGCCCACGCCGAAGACCAGGACGCCCGGCAACACCCCCGTCAGGTAGGACGCGCCCGGAGCCACCATCCCCATCAGCGCGAGGCCGCCGCCCGCCACGATCGGCCCGATCGTCATCGGCCACCGCGGCCCGATCTGCTGGGCCAGCCGGCCGGCCTGGGCAGAGAATGCCGTGATGATCGCCACGGCGGGAAGGAACGCCACACCCGACTCGAGCGCCGTGTACCCCAGGTCGCGCTGCAGGTGCACGACGAACAGGAACGTCGCGGTACCCAGCGCGCCGTAGACCGCGAACGTGGTGAGGTTGGCGCCCGTGAACTGGCGGGAGGCGAACATCTCCAGCGGGACCATGGGGTTGGGGCTGCGCAGCTCGATGATGGGGAACAGCGCCAGGGCCGCCAGGCCCGCCACCCCGAGCACGATGGTGAGCGGGCCGAAGCCGAAGGCCGGTCCCTGGATGAGGGCGTAGACGACCCCCGCCAGGCCCGCCGCGATGGTCACTGCGCCGGGCAGGTCGACGTGGCGGTTCGCACCCTGGTCGCGGGTCTCGGGCACGTGTGCCAGAGCGGCCCACACCGTGAACGCCGCGACCGGGAGGTTGATCAGGAAGACCAGACGCCACGTCGCCGCGTCCACGAGCCAACCCCCGAGGAAGGGCCCGACTGCGGTCCACACCCCGCCCAGGCCGGACCAGGCGCCGACCGCTCGGCCGCGGTCCTCCTGGGCGACGGTGGCCGAGAGCACGGCCAGGCTGGACGGCACCAGCAACGCGCCGCCCACGCCCTGCGCCGCGCGGGCGACGATCAGGAACGTGGCCGAGGGCGCCAGCCCGCACGCGAGCGACGCCAGGCTGAATCCGACCAGGCCCAGCACGAGCACGCGCCGCCGGCCGAAGATGTCGCCGAGCGAGCCGCCGATCACGATGAGCGAGCCCAGGGTGAGCAGGTACGCGTCCAGGATCCACTGCAGGTCGGACAGGCCCGAGTGGAACTCGCGCGCGATCTTCGGCAGGGCGACGTTGACCACGGTTCCATCGAGGAACGCGACGCCGGAGGCCAGGACGGTGACCACGAGGACCCACCGCGCACCTGCCGTCCCGTACCGGAACTGGGGGGAAACCGCGCTCGCCACGTCTCTATTGTTGGGGCAAAGGGGAAGAGACTGCCGCCGGTCCTTCCCGCGGTCGTCGACGCCGACCACCTCTCTGAGTCACGCTGTTGCCATGGCCATCAGTGCGACCCCCATCGACCTCGCCTTTCCAGACGGTCCGGGCGGCGACGCGCTCGAGCTCCGGATCGCGCTCGGGCCGTGCCGCGTCCGCATCGGTACCGGCACGGGCCCGCTCTGGGCGACCGGCCGCTACGAGGACCCCACCGGCGTCTTGCCGCTGCAGGTGACGCAGGAGGGGCCGCGGGCGCGTCTCAGCCAGTCGCCGACCGCGCGCGCTGTGCCCTCGTCGGCCCGGCCCCCCAGCCTGGACCTGCAGCTCGGCACGGCGCGCCCATACCAGCTGGTCATCGACGGCGGTGCCAACGAGACCGTCGCCGACCTCGGCGGCATCCCGCTCACCCGCCTCGCGTTCCACCACGGGGCCGGCCGCTCCGACGTCGATTTCTCGCGCCCCAACCCCGCCGACATGGCAGCGCTCGAGATCGCGGCCGGCGGCGTGGCGATGGACCTGCGCAACCTCGCCAACGCGAACTTCGCCGAGATGGCGGTGTCGGGCGGCGCTGCGCAGTACCGCGTGGAATTCGGGGGCGAGCTCCGGCGCGACGGGGAGGTGAAGATCAACGCAGGGGTCGCCTCGGTCGAGGTGCGCATCCCGGCCGCCACGCCGGCCCGCGTGCGGTCGGAGTCGCTGCTCGGCTCCCTGGACGTTGGCGACGGGTTCGTGACCCGCGAGGGCGCCTACTGGAACGAGGCGGCGGCGTCGGGGCGGACGCCCGCGCTGCGGATCGCGGTCAACTCCGTGCTCGGCGCCGTCACTGTTCGTTCCACGTGAAACATTGCCCGGCTCAGGCCACCCGGCGGGAGCGTAGCAGGTGGCCGAAGTCCTCGGCCCGTGCCTTGGCCAGGCGCCAGTCGTCGAAGTAGTCCTCAGCCAGCACCTCGCGACCCGGCATGCGGTAGACCGTCACCGCCCACCGCTGGAGCACCCGGTCGACCTCCACCAGGCTCTCCGGGGTCGGCGCAAAGCGGTACGGCCGAGGACGCTGGTCGTCCTGGGTTCGACGCTGGTCACGCACTGCGCTCACCTCCTTGGAAACCACGTGCACAAAAAAAGGGCCTGGCGCCCACCAGGCCCCTCCGTCTTCGCTGCTCAGTCGGGTGCCCGGCGACGCTCGATGGCCGCGCCGTCCGCCACGCCGGCGGCGGCGGCGAACCGGTAGCAGACGAGCATCAGCACCTCCACGTTCCGACCAGTGTAGCCGGCCAAATGCAACACCGGACAGCACCGTCAGGTTACATCGCGGGCTGGACCAAGCCGGCGCGGTGGGCGACGCTCAGGCCCTTGCCGACCGGGACGACGACGCGCTCGAAGCCCGGCAGCGCCTCGACTGCGGCGAGGTAGCCGGCGATCTCCGCGGGGTGGCTGTGGACGTTGTCGGCGAGCAGCAGGACGTCGGTCGTGAGCCGCGGCAGCAGCAGTCGGAGCTGTTCCGGCGCGCTGACCCGGTCGGCGTCGAAGAACACGCAGTCGAACGGCCCGGCCAGCCCGGCGATCACGCGCGTCGCGTCGCCCTGGACCAGCCGGACCGAGTCGAGCAGGCCGGCACGCCGCAGGTTGTCGGCCGCCTCGGCCTGGCGGCCGGCGTCGCGCTCGACGCTGGTGACCGTGCCGCCGGCATCCCGCACCGCCCACGCGAGCCAGATCGTGCTGTACCCGTTCGAGGTCCCGATTTCCAGCACCCGGGTGCGCCTGCCGGTGCGGAGGAGGATCGCGATCAGGCGGGCTGTCTCGGGCTCGAGGTTGAGCCGGCGCCGGCCGTGATCGGCCTCGACGGCGTCGTGCGCGGCGCCGCTCGCCGACAGCTCCGCGAGCAGGTTCGCGAGGGCGGTGTCCATGCCGTCGATTCTGCCGGGTGGCTGATATGAGTGATTTCCCTCATGTCACCTGCGCGGTTTTCGCGGTCCCCGCTGCGCGCCTCGGGGGGGACCATCTGCACGTGGCAGAGCCCGCGATCGGCGTCGTCAAGCTGTCCTCCGCGATCGCCGCGGCGCTCGACGACATCTGCGGTGACCTGGAGCGGTACCACGTGCGACAGGAGCGGCGCGTGCACCTGGCCCGTTGCATCGCCGCCGCGGACGAGCTGATCGAGGAACTCCAGGGACTGAGCCTGGCGGGGTCGGCGGTGCCGCCCGGCTGGCAGGCCCGGCTCGACCGGTTCAAAGAGGCCCTGCCGGCTGGCGTCGCGGGCGACCTGCGCAGCGGCGGAGAGCCGGACCGGTTGCTGGACCAGGTCTTCGACATCGAGGAGCGGCTGTTCCGCCTGAAGCTGGGCGAGTGGGCGCAGCGCTACGACCCGGGAGCGCGCTAGACGGGACCGCTGACACCAGGGTCCGCGAGCATCGGCTCCGACGGCGAGCTCTGTTCCGCGCGTGGGCATGTGCTCACCGTAGGCTGGCGCCGGCCCATCGCCAACCCAACCCGTTAACCCCAGCTAGACGGTTAGGCGGCCGTTCGGGGCGCCGCGCGCCGCTGTCTGCATGGCATGAGCACGGATGTTCTGCGCCGGCGGTCTAGGGTCCGGCGCCCGAGCTCGGGCCGATCGGCGTGGCCGCCAGCACCGTGAGCTCGGCGAGCTGGTGGCCGCTCCTGGCGTCGACCAGCCAGAGCACCTGGACGAGCCCGCCCACGCTGCCCGCTGCGGCCCGCGTCCCCACCAGCGCCCAGACGAGACGCCGGACGATGGTCGGGCCGCGCAGGCGCGCGTTCCTGGTGTTCGAGACCGTCGCGTAGGCGAGCACGCGCTCGGTGACGGAGCGCACGCCTCCACTGCTGCGCCGCACGGCGGACTCCGCGTCGTCCCCAAGTTTGATCCCGGTCGGCATGCGCACGCCGAGGCCGCTCATCCAGTCCGGCAGCTGGACCGGCTGAAGGGTCGGATCGAGGCGGACGCCCATCGCGGCCAGCTGCGCCGGCGTCACGGTCTCGAGCACAGCCCCCGGCCTCGGCGTGGTCGCTGGCGCGGGCAGCATCGCGCTCAACAGGGACCACGCGAGCGTGCCGGCCGCGGCGGCCGTGAGCAGCGCGCCGCCTCCTCGGGCCCAGATGCGCACAGTCTGATGGTAGAGGGCTGTGCGGATGGACAGTGCTTACAATTCACAGTCGATGGCCGGCTGGCGACCCTACGACCCCTGGCCGAGCCCCGTGCGGGAGGCGCTTGAGCAGCTCATGCACGAGCCGAGGCCCCGCAGCGCGGGTCCGGTGCCCATGCCCATGAACGTCTACGAGGAGGGCGACGCCCTCGTAGTCGAGGCGAGCCTGCCCGGGGTGGCGCCGGACGACGTCGAGCTCAGCTCGCAGGACGGTGTGCTGACGATCCGGGCTCGGGCCCGGGTGGCCAGGCGCGAGTACCTGCACCAGGAGATCCACGACGTGGAGTACCTGCGCCGGATCTCGCTGCCTGCCGACTGCCGCTTCGAGCAGGCCGAGGCCAGCGCGGAGCACGGGGTGATCGTCGTCCGGGTGCCCAAGGTCAGGCCCAAGCCGCCCGAGAAGATCCGCATCCAGATCACGCGCAAGCAGTCGGCCTGACGGCCCGGGGCCGCCCCGGCTTCGCTACCATGGCGACTGGCCTCGCCATGCCCCTCGAGTTCCAGGCCGCACGTGACGAGTACCTCGGCTGGCTCCAGCTGGAGGCGAACCGCAGCCCGAACACCGTCCGGGCGTACAGGGGCGAGCTGCGCAAGCTGGAAGGGTTCCTCCGCGACCGCGGCCACAGCCTCAAGATGGACGACCTGCGGCGCGAGGACCTGCGCGCGTACCAGCGGCACCTCGCCGGCACGCTGAGGAGTCCCGCGTCGCGCGCCCGCGCCCTGGTCGCGGTGCGGTCGTGGCTGCGCTGGCTGGCGCGGGAGGAGCTGGTCGCGAGGGACCTGTCCAACGGCGTGACGCTGCCACGGGTCGAACAGCGGCTGCCGAAGCCGATGGCATCCGACGAGCTGGCCCGGCTCCTGGCCTCGCTCCCTGCGGAGTCACCGATCGAGAAGCGGGACCGCGCCCTGGTCCACTTCCTGATCAGCACGGGATGCCGCATCTCCGAAGCGCTCGGGCTCGACCGGACCGACGTGCCTCGCCAGGGCAGCCGCGTGATCGTCACGGGCAAGGGGGCCAAGCAGCGCGCGGTCTACCTGACCGACGACGCCAGGGCCGCGGTGAACGAGTACCTGGAGTCGCGAGAGGACACGAGCATGGCCCTGTTCGTGAACTACGACCCGACCTGCCGCCCGGGCGACGACCGCCGGCTCACGGCGGGCGGCGCCCGCCACGTCGTACGCCGACTGCGCCGCGAACTCGGTGCCTGGTCGTTCCGATCGCCGCACGTCGCCAGGCACACCGCCGCGACAAGCCTCCTGGAGGTGACCGGCGGCGACGTCCGGCTGGTCCAGGAGGTACTCGGCCACGCGAACCTGAACACGCTCCAGGGCTACACGAAGATCGTGGACGCCCGCAAGCAGGAGGCGTACCGTCGCTACCAGGACTTCCTTGCGGAGAAGCGCCGGTCGGGGGAGCCGGGACCCTAGAAGTACTGGAACCCGAACGTCACGAAGAACCAGCCCGCGCTGCTCAGCCACAGGAGAACGAGCGCGGTGAATAGCGAGCCGCCCGCCACCGGCAGCCACCACCCGGGCAGGCCCTTCGACTGCACCACGATCACCTTGGCGGTGAACGCCCCGAAGAAAAAGCAGCCGAGGATCGAGTGGAAGAGCAGGCGCGGCTCCGACCGCTGGAAGCCGAGCGCCCAGAGGCAGTGGTAGGCGACGATCACGACGAGGACGAACGCGACGGTGCCGGTCACGCGGTGCAGGATGCCGAGCCACGACGGCACCGCCCGCGGAAACGAGATCCTGCCGTACAGCCGCAGCGCGGTCACCAGCTGGAACAGGCCGATCACGGCGGCCGCGCTGGCCAGGTACACCTTCAGCACGACCGTCCGAATGAAGGCGAGGTCGATCGCGCCCTTGCCCGCCGGGTCGTGCACGTTGCCGTATACGCCCAGCGCGATCGAGACGGCCGCTCCGGCCAGGAGCGGGACGAGGACCTTCAGCCGCCCCGCGCGGGGCGGCTGCTCCATGGTGGCGATCATGATGAAGCGGCGCCATTGTATTGGCGCCGCTTTCCGACGGGAACGGTATTTCTGTCCTGGGCCGGTGGGACCTGCGGAGGATCAGCTCACCGAGAAGTCGTCCGCGAAGATGGTGCCCTGGGCGTACCAGCCGTGGACGTACACCGTCACGCTGGTCGTACTCGCCCCGGTGGTGAACGGCACGCTGAGCTGCGTGTAGGTCGCCGACGACGGCGTGAAGTTGCTCGTGTCGCTGGTGCCGGTGCCGGTCACGCCGATGAACGCGTACGTGCCCTGGACCCAGCCGGTGAGCGTGTAGGAGTGGTTGGGCTGGACCGCGATGGTCTGCGTGCACTGGGCGTTGTCGGAGTTGTTCGCGGCCGCCGCCAGCGCGTGGGAGCCGGAGTGGACCGGGCCGGCGACCACGCTGTCCAGCGGCGAGCAGCTCCAGGGTGACAGGGAGCCGGACTCGAAGCCCGGGCTGGCCAGCAGGTTGCCGGTGGCCGGGGTCGGTGTGGGCGGCGGGGGCGTCAGCGTGGGCGTCGGCGCGGGCGTTGGAGTCGGCGTCGGGCTCGGGGTCGGGGTCGCGGTGGGCGTCGGCGTCGGGCGGGGCGTCCCGGTCGGCGTCGGGGTCGGCGCCGGGGACGAGCTGTTGAACTGGTCGAAGACCTTCGAGTAGCTGAACGCCGAGGCGTCCCGGTTCACGGACCACATGGCCAGCTCGGTGATGCCGGCCGACCGGGCGTAGCCGAGCAGCTGCTGCGCGTCGGCGAGCGTGAAGTTCTCCGGCGCCACGTCGTTCGCGCCGCTCATCGGGGTCACGCCGACCATCGCGCGAATCTGCGCGTCCGACTTCGACGGGTACAGCGACTTCAGCTGCGAGATCAGGCTGTTGGACGCGTCGATCGCGTTCTGGCCCATCTTGTCGGGCGGGAACGAGCTGCCGTAGTCCATCGCCATGACGTCGACCACGCTCACGTTCACCCCGTCCGCGATGGCGTTCTGGAGCAGGTCGATACCGCTGGTGACGAGCCCCGTGGGCAGCACCGGCAGCGTGTACGACACGACCAGGCCGGGGTTGGCGGCCTCGAGCGCGGCGAGCGTGCGGTTCCGGAGGTCGATCGACGCCGAGTCGGTGACCGCCGGGCCCTCGATGTCGAAGTCGAGGTGCGACACCTGGTAGTGGTCGATGATGGACTGGTACTGCGCCTGCAGGCCGCTCTCGCTGGTGCAGCTCTGGGCGAGCTCCGTGCCAGCCTCGCCGCCGAACGAGACGATGACGTCGCCTCCCTGGCTCCTGAGCGACCGGATGTCGCTGTCCAGGTTGGGAAGGAACGTGCTCAGCTGGCTCAGCGGCACCGCGCTGCCCCAGGCGGCCTCGCAGGGCGTGGACTCGTCGGCCGTGATGAAGGCCAGCGAGTAGAACTCGATGCCACCGTTCCGGGAGTCGGCGACGAGCGACTGCGTCGGCGACGCCGTCAGGTCCACGTACGGCGCGTAGTAGTGGCCGGGGAAGTTGTTCACCAGCGATGCCTGGGCGTGGCCGTTCAGCCGGCTGGATCCCAGGACCGCCGTCGTGGCCAGCGCGGCGGCGACGACCACGGCACCCAGGGCTCGGGACACGGACCTCATGGACCCCCTCCTCTCCGCTTTTCCGTTGCCTCCGTGGTCCGGTCAATACTTTATAAGGTTATATTGAGAATCGGTCAACCATCGTACTGATACGAGGAGGGATCGGATGAGACGGACGTCGGTGGTTCGGGCCGCCCTCAGCGGCCTGCTCGCGATGGCCCTGCTGGCGACGAGCGCGGGGGCGGCCGGCGCGGGAGCGGAGGCGGACGGCCACGGTGATGGACTGCAGCGGGTGGCCTACTTCATCCAGTGGGGCATCTACGCCCGCCAGTACTTCGTGAAGAACGTCGCCGACAGCGGCCAGGCGGCCCACCTGACCACGATCAACTACGCCTTCGGCGGCGTGTCGCAGGCCGGCGCATGCTCGTCGCTCGACACCTGGGCGGACTTCCAGCGGCCCTTCGCCGCGTCGGAGTCGGTCGACGGCGTCGCAGACGCGCCGGGGCAGGCGCTGAACGGCAACTTCAACCAGCTGCGCAAGCTGAAGAGCCGGTTCCCCGACCTGCGCGTGGTCATGTCGCTGGGCGGTTTCACCGGCTCGACCTTCTTTTCGGACGTCGCCCTGACCCAGGCGTCGCGCCAGCAGTTCGTCGCGTCCTGCCTGGACATGTTCATCAGCGGCAACCTGCCGAGCGGCGCCGGCGCGGCCGCGGGGGTCTTCGACGGCATCGACATCGACTGGGAGTGGCCGGTCACCGCCGCCGCGGCCGGGACCCACGCGCGTCCGGAGGACCGGCAGGACTTCACGCTGCTGCTCGCCGAGTTCCGTCGCCAGCTCGACGAGCTGGGCCGGCTGACGCACCACCACTACCTGCTGACGGCGTTCCTGCCGGCCGACCCGGCCAAGATCGCAGCCGGCTTCGAGGTGCCCGCGATCTTCCACTCGCTGGACTGGGCCACCGTCCAGGGTTACGACCTGCACGGGACCTGGGAGTCCACGACCAACTTCCAGTCCGCGCTCTTCTCGCCCCCCGGTGACCCGGCCACGCCGACGAAGTTCAGCGTGGACCTGGCCATCCAGACCTACCTCGCCCGGCACGCTCCCGCCCGCAAGCTGGTGCTCGGCGTGCCGTTCTACGGCCGGGGCTGGACCGGGGTGCCGAACGTCAACCACGGCCTCTTCCAGACGTCAGCGGGCGCGGCGCCGGCGACCTTCGGGCCCGGAGTCGAGGACTTCAAGGTCCTGGCCGCCGCGACGGGCTTCCAGCTGTTCCGCGACCGCCGCGACGGCGTG
Organism: Terriglobales bacterium; assembly: GCA_035638495.1. Classification (GTDB taxonomy): domain Bacteria; phylum Chloroflexota; class Dormibacteria; order Dormibacterales; family Dormibacteraceae; genus CF-161. The sequence goes on along the minus strand of DASQZW010000036.1, from coordinate 23,954 downwards.
GCCTGGCTCTTCGACGGCACCACGTTCTGGACCTTCGACGACCCGGTCGCCCTGCGCGAGAAGATGGACTACGTCACCGACCACCATCTCGGAGGAGCCATGGCGTGGTCGCTCGACTCCGACGACGCCCACGCCTCGCTGGTCCGGGCACTCGACTCGGGACTGGGCGCCGGGGACCGCGACTGAAGCAAGACGAATGAGCATTCCCCTCCCCCCTCGCCGGGGCGGGGGAGGGGGAGGGGCAACCGGCGTCCCGCGTGAGGTGAGCGCGCGGCGCCCGACGGGGGTGCCGCGCGCGGTAGCCTGGCCGTCCATGGCCCTGCGCACGCGTCTCACCGAACTGCTCGGCATCGAGCACCCCGTCGTGCTGGGCGGCATGGGTCGGGGCGCCACCGTGCCGCCGATGGTGGCCGCCGTGTCCGAGGCGGGCGGCCTCGGTGTGCTCGGCGTCACCCGCTACCCCGCCGATCGCATGGCGGAGGCCGCCGCGGAGGTGCGCGACGCCACGTCGCGCCCATTCGGGATGAACCTCCTGCTGTTCGCCGCCGGGGACGAAGACGTGGACTCGGTCCTCGCCCAGCGGCCGCCGGTGTTCTCGACCGCCTGGCCGTGGCCCGACCGGGACCTCCGCGACGTCTTCGACCGCGCCCACGCCGTCGGCTCGATCGCCATGCACATGGTGGCGGCCGTCGACGAGGCGGTCAGGGCGGCGGAGGCCGGCGCCGACGTGATCGTCGCGCAGGGCACGGAGGGCGGCGGTCACGTCGGGACGGTGGCCGGCATGGTCCTGGTGCCGCTGGTCGCCCGAGCGGTCGAGCCGGTTCCGGTCGTCGCCGCAGGTGGCATCGCCACCGGCGCGCAGCTCGCGGCCGCCCTGCTGCTGGGCGCCGAGGGAGTGCTGATGGGGACGCGCTTCCTAGCCACGGCCGAGTCGCCGTGGCCGCCGTCCTTCAAGCGAGCCATCCTCGAGAGCGACGGGCACGACACCGAGCTGACCGAGATCCCGGACATCGCCAACGGCACCGTCTGGCCGGGTGCGTTCGACCGCGCGCGGCGGAACCTGCTGATCTCCGCGTGGGCCGGCCGGGAGAACGAGCTGCGCCGGCACCGAGCCGAGGTGGCCGCCGACATCGCGCGGGCGCGGCGGGACGACGACGCCGAACACGGCGAGCTCAACTTCGGGCAGTCGGCAGGGCTGATCGACGGGATCGATTCCTGCTCCGACGTCGTGCGCGGGCTGACGGCGGAGGCTGAGGAGGTGCTGCGGGAGGCCGGTCGCTTCCTGAGCTGAGGGGCGCGTCCTCGCTGCCCCGGGCCCTCCCCCCGCCTGTTTGGGGGGAGGGAGAACGACGCCGAGCTACTCGTCCTCGGGATCGCCGAACATGAGGCTGTCCTGCAGCTCGTACAGGACGTCCATTGCCTCGTTGACGCTCTCGAGCCGGGGCTCGCTCGCCACCTGGACGACCTCGCTCTCGGCCAGCAGGCGCCCGAGCTCCATCGCCAGACGCTCCGGCACCCTGGTCTCCTCGGCGAGGTTCAGCATCTCGAGCTCGTTGAGCAGGCGGTCGATGTACCGGATCTTGTTCCGACGGCCGTACTTGGCCTCACGGGACCGCCTCTCCCGGGCTTCGACGCGCTCGATCATCGCGCACGCTTCCTGGATCATGACGTATCACCCTCTTGGACTTCTTGGCGGACAAGCCGAAGTGTAGCCGGCGCCTGTAATTTGTCAAGGCTATCCTTGAAAAAATGTTGTCAAGCTCCGCCCCCCCGCTGTGATAAGCTCGCCCCAGGTCCGCCGGATGAAATGCCCGCACTGATCGCCGGCCGATCGACTCGCATGGAGGTCCTCGAGTTCCTCCGCCGCAAGCAGGCGGCGAGCGCCGAGGTCATATCGGCCCAACTCGGGATCACGCCCAACGCCGTCCGCCAGCACCTGGCCGCCCTCGAGAAGGAGGGCCTGGTCATGAGCGAGCCGGTGCAGGGCAAGCGAGGGCGGCCATGCCTGATGTTCTCGCTGACCGACAAGGCCGACGCCGCGTTTCCGAAGCGGTACGGCCAGCTGGCCTCCATGGTCCTCAACGAGCTGGCCGAGATGGGCGGCCCGGCCCTGCTGGACGAGGTCTTCGAGCGCGTCGCCGTCCGCCACGCCGGCGCGATCGAGAAGCAGCTGACCGGACTGAGCTTCGAGGAGAAGCTGGACAAGGTCGTGGATTCCATCCGCCGCCAGGGAACGCTGGCCGAGCAGCAGGAAACCGAGGATGGCATCCGCGTGACCATCCACAACTGTCCATTCCGGAACACCGCGCTGAAGTACCCGCAGGTGTGCACCCTGACGCCGCGCCTGCTGGTCAAGCTGCTGGAGGTCCAGGTCTCCCAGGAGGCGTCGATCCACCGCCGGGACCCGTACTGCTCATTCCTCGTCCAGCGACCGCCGGCGGACGGCCGAGCCGCCGGTGAGCCTGCCCAGCCTCACTAGCGCCCAGGTTCGCGCGGTCGACCGGCTCGCCGCCGAGCGCTTCGCGATCCCCGTCTCCTGGCTGATGGAGGCGGCCGGGTGGCAGGTGGCCCGCCACTGCCGGTCGCGGGCCTACGTGCTCTGTGGGCGCGGCAACAACGGCGGCGACGGCCTGGCGGCGGCGCGCCATCTGCACCGCTGGGACCGCCTGGCCGGCGTGGCGTGCGTCGACGCCGAGGGCCTGACCGGCCAGGCGGCCGAGCAGGCGCGGGCACTCCGGGCGGTGGGCGTCGCGATCGAGCCTGAGCCGCGGGCCCGGCTCGGCGACGCGTCCGTGGTGGTCGACGCGCTGCTCGGCACCGGCCTGTCCCGCGCCGTCGAGGGCCGCCTGGCCGGGTGGATCGGCGCCGTCAACGACTCGGGCCGGCGCGTGGTCTCGGTCGACGTGCCGTCGGGGCTCGACGCCGACTCCGGCAAGGCGCCGGGTGCGTGTGTCCGAGCCACGGTGACGGTGACGCTGGGCCTGCCCAAGCCGGGGCTGCTGGCCGCCGACGGGCCCGCGTTCGCGGGCGACGTGTGGGTGGCGGACATCGGCGTGCCGTTCGAGGCGTACGAGGCTGTCGGCGTCCAGGTGCCGGCGCACCTGTTCGCGTTGCACGACCGGCTGCAGCTCTCGGCCCTGCGGCTCTGACCGTCAGGCCAGCGCGATCCGCGGCGCGGCGGGGCGCAGGAGGAGCACCAGGCTGGCCGCGAACCACCAGAGGACCTGGAGGGAGAACGCGGCCAGCGTGTAGACGCCGCCGGGTGCGAGCGGGCTCCAGCCTGCGAACATGCCCAGCGTTGCGGGCACGCCTGCCGCGGCCACGAGGTACGCGGAGACGCCGAGCCATCGGGGGAGTCCGCGGCTCATGGTCACGACCCGGCCCACCGCCACGAAGAAGACGCTCACGGGGAAGAAGTAGACGGCGAAGGTGATGCCCAGCAGATCCGAGAGCACCCTGGCCACGCCGGTCCCGGCCGAGGCGGCGCTGTACGCCAGGACCGCCGCCAGGACGGTGAGCGCGATGACGCTCGCGACCGTCCCGATCAGGCCGACCAGCGCCACCAGCCAGAGCCAGGCCGGGTCGTCCTCGAGCTCGCGAACCAGGGCGACGATCCGGGCCAGGAACACGAACGACGGGACGATGGCGAGGGCGGCCAGCCAGCCGCTGAACAGCAGGGCGGCCCGGTGGTCCGTGTAGTACGCGATCACGTCGGTGACCGCAGCGCCTGCCGGTGGCGCCGGCGGAGCGATGAGGAGCGGCGCCGCGGTCAGAGCCACGAAGATCAGGCCGCAGGCGCCCGCGAGGCGCTGCGACGATCGGCCGTCACCGGCTCCCCCCGCGGACATGGCGTGATCCTAGCAGCGGGATCGGTCAGGCTTCGGAGGCCTGCCGGCGGGCCTCCAGCGCCCGGGCGTATGCGGCGAGGCACTGCGCTCGGCGCTCGGCCAGCCCGTCGCGCTGCAGGATCGCCAGCGCCCGCTCGAAGCTCTGGTCGACCAGGTCGTGCGCGCCCCGCGCGGCGTGCACCTCGCCGAGCTGCTGGTGGGCCATCGCGAGGGCGATCTGCTCGTCCAGGCGCTCGGCCAGCTCGGCCGCCTGCTCGATGAGGTCCAGCGCCTCCTCCAGACGACCCTGGGCCTGACGAAGTGAGGCGAAGCTGAGCAGGCCCCTGCTCCGCAGCCGCTCGACGCCCGTCTCGGCCAGGTGGTCGAGCGCCGAGCAGAGCAGCTCCTCGGCGCGCCCGAGGTCCCCCTGGGACAGGTGCCACACGCCGAGGTCGCCCTCGGCCCGAGGCAGGTCGACGCGGGCCGCCTGGGGCCGAATGTCGTTCTCGACGCGGTACAGCGTCACCGCGCGGGACGTCAGCTCGATCGCGCGCTGTACGTCGCCGAGGCTCGCGTGGCAGGAGCCGAGGCCGTGGTAGATGCGAGCCAGCCGCGAGATGTCCAGGCGGCGGCCCGCGACCCGGAGCGCCTCCTCGTAGCAGTCGCGCGCCTGGGTGTAGTCCTGGTGGCGGACCAGGATCGTGCCGATGTGCTCGAGCATGCGCGACTCGACCTCTGCTGCCCTGGGCTCCAGCTCCCGGTACCGGCGAAGCGCCTCCTGGGCCATCGCGAGCGCGCCGGTGTCCTCCTTGAGGTAGCGGGCGCCCGCCTCCCACTCGAGGCACTCGGCGGCCAGCCAGGGCTCGTCGAGCGCCTCGAAGAGGGTCCTGGCCCGGACGAGGTGGTCGATGGCCTCGTCGGGCCGGAACAGGCGGTTCAGCGCCTGGCCGAGGAAGAAGTGGCCGTAGGCCCGGAGCCCGCGCGACCGCTCGGCGAGGAGGGACGGCGCGAGGTCCATGACCTCGAGGTACCGCTGCTGCTCGGTGAACTGCTCGAGCCGAGCGATACGACCGTCGACCACCGCGTCAGCCCGCGGACCGCTCCAACGGCGCCGCGTCGGCGCGAGCGTCGAGCAGGCGCTGGTAGACCGCCATGAGCTCGGTTCGCGCTGTCGACATGCCGGCCTCGTCCAGCGTCGCGAGCGCTTCACGAAAGCACTCGTCAGCGAGGTGATGCTCGTGTCGAAGCTCGTGCAGCTCGCCCAGCTGCCGATGAGCACTGGCAACTGCCCTGCGCTCGCCGAGACGCTGTGCCAGGTCGATTGCCTTCTCGATCAGGCCGACGGCCTCGTCCAGCTGGTCCTGCCCCTGGCGAGCTTCGGCGAGGCTGAGCAATACGTAGCTCTGCAGACGCTCCGCGCCGACCTCCTCCAGGCGCCGCAGCGCCGACTGAAAGAGCTCCTCTGCCCTGGCGGGCTGGCCATTGCGCAACAACATCATGCCGAGGTCGTTCTCGACCCTCGGCAGATCGATGCGAGCCGGCGCCGGGCGGAGGTCGTTCTCGACGGCGTACAGCGCGACGGCACGAGACACGAGCTCGATGGCACGGCGCACATCGCCGAGGCAGAAGCTGCACTGGCCCAGGCCGTGGTAGATGCGACCCAGCCTGGCCAGGTCCAGGACCGGACCTGCCACCTGAAGTGCCTCTTGATAGAAGCGCTCGGCCCGGATGTAGTCGGACCTCTGTACGAGGATGGTCGCCAGGTGCTCCACCATCCTCGCCTCGACCTCCGATCGCCTGGGCTCGAGGGCGCGATAACGCTCCAGCGCGTCCTCGCAAACAGCCACCGCGCGGGCGTCCTGCTTGAGGAACAGGGCACCAGCCTCCCACTCCCGCGCCTCCGCGGCTGACCAGGGATCGTCCTCACCATCGAAGAGCTGCCGTGCCTGGCGCGCATGCGGCAGGGCCTCATCCGGGCGACCGAGATGGGTAAGGGCGCGGCCGAGGTACAGGTGGGCGAAGGCCTCCAGGTACGTGGTGGTGTCCTGAGCCAGGAGGTGGCCGGCGAGGTCGACGACCTCGTCGAAGGACTGCCGTTCGCACAGCCGCTCCAGCTCAGCAGCTCGACGGTGGGGCACCTCAGCACCGGCGTCGACCGGCATCTGGAAGGTAAGGGCCGAGACACCGAGCCGACGCGCGATGATCTGGAGGCTGCGCATGCTCGGCCGCACCTTCCCCGTCTCGATCAGGTGTACCGCCTGGCGCGAAAGGTCGGACCCCGCCACCTGGGCCAGGCTCAGGCCAGCCTTGAGCCGGGCCTGCCGCACTAAGTCCGGGTCGATGGTCACGCCAGAGGAGCGCCTGGTCGGCGGCCGGAGTGGTCGTGCGATGGAGCAAGTCTAGCCCATCGCTGGCTGTATGGAAGCCGCCAACCAGGCAGGCAAAAGGGATCTACCAGCCGGGCCCGATGAGCTCGGCGCCGGCCGATAACGCCAGTGCCAGAATCGCGGCCGTCGTCAGCACCACCGACGCGATCGAGAAGAATGGCTTGCGCATTGCGCTACCTCCCCATGAATTGGCCGACCCGTGTCAGGCCGGCTCGACTTGCGTAAATCCTGGGCCAAACGTGTAAAGCAGTCGATTGACAACGGGCGTGGCCCCGGACCGTGCAGTACGCTACCCCCCGGCAGATGACTCGGCACGTCACGTGGGACAAGGGCATCTGGCTGGTCGGCCACGACTTCTGGCTCGACCCGCTCACCGTGCGCGATCTCGCCTTCGTTTCCCACGCGCACACCGACCACACCCGCCGCCATCGGAACGCCCTCATGACCGAGGGCACGCACCTGCTGCTGACCCCCGAGCGCCGGCCCCACGCGTCTCGCCTGGTGCGATTCGGCGAGCTCTGCCAGGTCGGGCAGGCGACGGTCACGCTGTTCGACGCGGGCCACATGCTCGGGTCCGCCCAGCTCCTCTTCGAGCACGAGGGTCACCGCCTCCTCTATACCGGCGACCTCAAGCTCCGCCACGGATCGAACTCGGCAGACACGCCCATCCCCCCCGCCGACGTGGTCGTCATCGAGAGTACGTACGGGCGGCCGCACTTCCGATTCCCCGACGCGGACAGCGTCACCGCCGCCGTCGCGCTCTGGTGCCGGCGCGCCCTCGACGCGCGCGCCACCCCGGTGTTGCTGGCCAACGCCATGGGCAAGGCGCAGGAGGTGATGCTCGCGCTGGCGCCCTTCGGCTTCCGGTTCGCCCTGGAGGAGCGGTGCGTGCCCTTCGCGCTCGGCTACGAGGCCGCCGGGGTCGCGCTGCCGGAGTGGATCCCCCTGGACGGGGACCCGGGCGACCGCGTCGTCGTGGTGCCGCCGGTGGGGAAGGAGGCCGTCCGAGCCCTCGGCCGCTACCGCACCGCCCTGATCTCGGGCTGGGCGCAGGACCCGGGCTTCTGGCGCATCTTCGGCGCCGACCTGGCGTTCCCCCTGTCGGACCACTGCGACTTCGACGAGCTGCTCGAGGTCATCCGCCGGTCCGGCGCGGACAAGGTCTACACCGTCCACGGGTTCGCGGAGGACTTCGCGAAGCACCTGCGCAAGCGCGGTGTCCGCGCCCACGCCCTCAATGCCACCGAGCAGCTCGCGCTCGCTCTCTAGGGCGCCGCTCCGGTTCCGGGTCGCCCGGGCGATCCTTCGCCTGGTGCTCGGCGCCGTCTTCCGTGTCCGGATCGAGGGACTCGATCGGCTGCCGCCGGGCCCCTACGTGCTGGCGAGCAACCACCTGAGCTGGGTGGACCCCTTCCTGCTGCTCGGCTGGCTGCCGGCCAGCCCCCGCGTGCACTTCCTCGGCCGCCGGTCAGCGATCTACAACCGGCGGTGGAAGCGCTGGGTGCTGGGCTACATGGGCGGCATCATCCCCGTCGACAGCGGTGAGATCCGGCACCTTTCGGTGGCTGTGCGTGGCGTGCTCGAGCACGGGGGCGTCGCCGCCATCTTCCCGGAAGGGGCCGTCGGGACGGCCGAGGGCGTGCTGCAGCCGCTGCGCCGGGGAGTCGCCCACTTCGCCGGCGAGAGCTCGGTCCCGGTCGTCACCGTCGGCATCGCCGGCACGCGCGAGCTCTGGCGCGGCAAGCCGATCGCACTGCGGATCGGCACCACCGTCGAGCCCACCGGCTCGCTCGACCTGGATATGGCCGCGATCGAGGTTGCCCTGCGTGCTGCCCTGCCGCCCTACCGGGACGCCGAGGGCGCCAGGCGGCCGTGGCCGTGGCTGACGACGCTGCTCCGGTAGGGACTCAGCCGGTCTTCGTCACGCTGCCGGAGCCGCTGACGGTCTGGGTGACCCTGGGCGACCCCGAGTAGGTGACGCTGCCGGAGCCCGAGACGGTCGCCCGCAGCTGGTCCGACACCGTGACCCGCGCGCTGCCCGAGCCCGACACGTCCACCGCGGCCTGCTGGCTCGCCAGATCGCTCGCGACGTACCTGCCCGAGCCGCTGATCGAGACCGTCTGACGCGCCGCCTGGCCCGACACCGTCATCGAGCCGGATCCGCTGAGGTTCACCATGAGCGTGCTCGGCATGATCCGCGACGTCGACAGGGTTCCCGAGCCGCTCACGCCCAGGTCGAGCTGATCGGCGGTGAGCCCGGCGGCGGCGGCATCGCCGGCGCCGGACACGTGAATGGCCTTGAGCTGCTTCACGGTCAGGTCGTAGAGGATCGGCTTCGTCGGACGGAGGTACGTGTTGGAGACCGGCGCGAGGGTCAGCGTGCCGCCGTGCACGACCGACCCGATCTTCGACAGGAGGTTGTCCTCCGCCTTGATCGTGAGGGCCTCGGTCGAGCCCTGCGTGATGGTCAGCGTCCCGATCCCGGCGAGCTCGACGCGATCGAAGTCGTGCACGTCGCGCGACTCCGACTTCACGTTCCCCGAGCCAACCGTCCCGGCGAACGGGCCGTAATCGAAGCCGCAGGCGGTCAGTCCGCAGGCCAGCAGCGCAGCGGCCAGCAGCGTGGTGCGACGGTTCATCGCGGTGCCTCCGTTGGTCCCGGCGGAAGGGGCGGCGTCGAGGTCGGATGGGGACGGGTGCCGAACCGCGTCAGCACCACGGCGCCGAGCGCCATCGAGCCGATGAGCAGCCCGAACACGGCGCCGAGGATGGGTACGTTGACGAGCACGGCGACCAGGACGCCGCCGAGCAGCAGGGTCGGGATCGGGTTGATCCGGAAGTGGAGCGCGGCCGTCAGCCGCTCGCCGACCAACAGGATCACGGCCGCCAGGCCGAGCAGGCAGCCGGCGACCATCGCCGCCGCGATCGCCGCACTGGCCAGCACCAGGATCACTGTGACCGCCAGCAGGGCCGCGAGCAGGACGCCTGCGACAGCGGTCAGGCAGCCGAGGCCCAGCGTTACGAAGGGCCGCTCGTCCAGGACGTCGCGGGTGGTGGCGATCTGGCGCGGAAAGAGGAGCTGCAGCAGGAGCGCCAGCAGGATGAGGCCGGCCGACAGGCCGACGCGGGCGGTCGTGTCGAATCCGACGAACGGAGGGAGCCCCGGCAGCGCGGGCAGCGCGCTGGTCACCAGATCGGAGCTGAAGCTGCCCTCGACGACCCGGTGGCCGACCTGGGCGCCGGGGTCCCGGTTGAGTGCGCCGCCGATGACCACCACGTCGTGGCCGACCACCGCCTGCGGCCCGAGGTCGACGGAGCCGCCGAACATGACCAGGTCGTGGCCGATTCGGCCGTCGACCTGCACGCTGCCTCCGAAGACCCGGAGGTCGTGTGTCACGGTCCCCTCGATCACGCCGCTGCCGCCGTAGATGGTGACGTCGCCGTGGCGGACCTCGTTCGCCGGGATTGCGAAGTCGCCGCCGAAGAACGAGACCGAGCCGCCGGACACGGTGGGCGCGGCCGGAGGCGATGGCGCGGCCGGAGGCGATGGCGCCGCCACGAAGAGCAGACCCGAGATCAGTAGGGGGATCACCGCGCCGGCCTCCAGACCGGCGGTCGCAGCGCCAGGCGCAGCCAGACGGCGCAGATCGCGACGGTGACGGCGCCGAAGACCGTGAGGGCCGCCGGCTGGCCGAGCATGATGTCGCGGACCGCGACGAGCGGCGCGAGCGCCCCGGCGGTCCCCGCGGCGAGGCTGCTCACCACCGCCGTCACCCAGGCGGGGCCCGCCCCGGCCAGGAGTTCGAGCGCTCCGGCGCCGGCGCCCACGAGGACGAGCGCCAGCACCGTCGCCGCGGCCAGTCGGGCGACACGGTTCGGCCTTCGGGCCAGGACCGCGTCGGCCAGGCCATCCGGGGCCGGGACCTCGTCAGGCCGGGCGCCGCGCAGGGCATGGGCCAGCGGGTCCCCCGATTCGAGCGCCGCGAAGCAGTCGGCGCACGATTCGAGGTGCAGGCTGGCCTCGTGATCCCAGGCATGAGCCAGCAGCCGCCGGCGGGCCTCGTCACACCTCAACGCCGCTCTCCTCCATGGCGAGCATCGCGCCCAGTGTGCGCCTCGCGCGCATGAGCGCCACCCGGACGGCGCCCTCCCTCATGCCCAGCGTGCGGGCGACCGCATCGACGGGCAGGTCCTCCCAGTACCGCAGGACGATCATGGCACGGTCGCGATCCGGCAGCCGAGCCAGCGCCGCGCGCACGCGCTCGGCCTCCAGGTGCTCGATGGCGAGGGCCTCCGCGCTCTGACTCGGCGCGAGCTCGGGCTCGGGGGCGCGGGCGCGCCGGCGCAGGAGGTCGATCGCGCGGTTGCGGGCGATGGCGCGCAGCCAGGGACCGAGCGCCTGCGCCGGGTCGTACGTGGAGATGCGCTGCAGCGCCGCGACGAACGTGTCCTGGGTGACGTCCTCCGCGTCGGCTGCGTTGCCGAGGATGCGCAGGCTCGCGTTGTACACGTCCATGCGGTAGCTCTCGATCACGAGCCGCGACTCCGCTTCGTCCACATTCGCAGGGGATACGAGCAGCCCGGCGTCGGCGTTACACGGCCATCGCCAGGTCCACCAGGGCGAGGAAGAGGTTGTACACGTCGATGTATTCGCCGGAGATGTAGCCGACCGTGCGCGGCCCGAGGCGTGTGACGCCCGGCACCCGCTCGCAGGAGTCGGCCATCGCGGTGGAGACGAAGTCGATCTCGAGCGACGCCGCGCCGTCGAGCCGCATCACCGGGATGTTGCAGAGACGCTCGATCGCGCGGGCGGCACCGGTCCGAATGCGGTCGCGGGCCACGTGCGGGTGCAGCGAGCGAGCGGCCTGCCGGCCCAGCCCCTCCTTGACGACGACGCCCTCGACCTCGAGGACGAACTCGTGCATCTGCGAGACTGCGGCAGCGTCGCCGGTGAACAGCGCGACCGGGCAGTCGAACGCGCCGCAGAGGTAGCCCGTCAGGCTGCCCTCGCACTGCGGCACGCCGCCCAGGCGCACCTGATGGACGACCCGCCCGTCGGCGTAGGTGTGGTCGAGAACGGCGTCCGGCGTGCCGGCCGCGGCGTGGTAGCCGACGAAGAACGCGGCGTCGAAGCCGGGCCCCAGGCCGGCTGCCATGTACAGGCGGCGCGGAAACCCGCTGACCAATTCGGCACGCGGGTGGAGCTCCTCGGGCAGCAGGTTCGCGCAGGTCCAGTGACCGTCGCTGACGACCACCTCCTGGACGCCGGCCTGGAGGGCCCCCTCGACGGCGGCGTTGACCTCCTGCGTCATGAGGCTGCGGCTGGCGGGGTGCAGGGCCGACGACGGGTCGGTCTGCTCGTCGCGGGTGATGCCGGCGACGCCCTCCATGTCGGCCGAGACGAAGACGCGCACCGGCGGCCCGAGCCTAGTCCGTGTAGCGCCGGATGATGCCGTCCTCGCGCTGCCGTTCCTGCCGATAGAGCGCGCAGTCCTCGAAGTTGCGCAGGCAGATCGGCGGCGAGTCCCGCAGCGCGAGCTTCCGCTTCGACCGGTGATCGACGTGGCAGTCGAAGTGGTACACGCGAAGCGGGCCGCTGCGGTCCTTGTAGATCTGTTCGAGGTAGGGACAGCGAGCCACGTTGCTGATGAAGCTTACGATGGGAGATGGACTTGCTGGACTTCGCCAGGACTGCGGAGGCGATCGCGGCCACGTCCTCCACCCTGGAGAAGGCCCGACTCCTCGCCGACTACCTGCGTCCGCTGCCGCCCGACGACCTTCGGCGGGCGGCGATCTACATGAGCGGACAGCCGTACGGCGGAGCCGAGCGCGCCCGGCTGAACCTGGGCTGGGCGACGATCGGGCGGGTCGTCGAGCGCCTGTCCGGCCGCGATCCGGACGAGCTCAGCGCCCTCTTTCTGAAGCACTCCGACCTCGGCGACTGGGCGCGCGAGGCGCTGGAGGGCCGGACGACGCCCCGGCCGACGTCCCTCGGGGAGGTGGCCGCCGCCCTCGACGAGATCCGCCTGGCCCGCACCGGGGCCGCCAAGCAGGAGCTTCTGGGCCGCCTGCTGGGCCGGCTGGATCCGCGAGAGGCGCGGTACGTCGTCAAGGTGCTGAGCTTCGAGCTCCGCATCGGCCTGGCCAACGGGCTGGTCGAGGCGGCGATCGCCCAGGCGTTCGATGTGCCTCCCGACGCGGTCCGGCGGGTGCACATGCTGACCGGCGACCTGGGCGAGACCGCGGTCCGCTGTCGCTCCGGCGAGCTGGACGACACGCGGATCACGTTGTTCCAGCCGGTCCGGTTCATGCTGGCCACGCCGGTGGAGACGCCCGCCGAGGCGTTCGAGCGGATGGGATCGCCGGTGGTCTGGACGGAGGAGAAATACGACGGCGTCCGCTGCCAGCTGCACCACACGGCGGGGCGGTGCGAGCTCTTCAGCCGCGAGCTCAAGGAGACGGCCGCCGCGTTTCCCGAGCTTGTCGCGGCCGGGCAGGAGCTGGACCACGAGGTCATCATGGACGGCGAGGTCCTGGCCCACCGCGGCGACCGCGTGCTGCCGTTCTCGGACCTCCAGCGCCGGCTGGGCCGCAAGGAGGTGTCGGCCGAGCTGCGGCGCGAGGTCCCCCTGGTCTTCGTCGCCTTCGACCTGCTGTCGCTCGACGGCGAGGTGCTGCTGGACCGGCCGCTGGCCGAGCGCCGCGCGCGGCTGGACGGACTCGGCCTGCGCCCGCCGTTCCTCCTCGCCCGCCTGGAGACGGCGCGCGATCCCGACGACCTGGACCGGATCTTCTCCGAGACGCGCGATCGGGGCAACGAGGGCCTGATGGTCAAGGATCCGCAGAGCGGGTATGCGCCCGGACGGAGGGGCATGGCGTGGCTGAAGCTCAAGCGCCCGCTCGCCACGCTCGACGTCCTGGTCACGGCGGTCGAGTGGGGCCACGGCAAGCGGAGGGGCGTGCTGTCCGACTACACGTTCGCGGTGCGCGACGAGGCCACCGGTCAGCTGCTCAACGTGGGCAAGGCCTACAGCGGGCTGACGGACGCCGAGATCGCCGAGATGACCGACTTCTTCCTGGCCCACACGGTCGCGGACCACGGGCGGTCGCGCACGGTCGAGCCGGTCGTGGTCATCGAGGTCGCGTTCGACGCCATCCAGCGGTCGGCGCGGCACCGCAGCGGCTTCGCGCTGCGCTTCCCGCGGATCGTCCGGCTGCGCCCCGACAAGCCGGTCGCGGAGATCGATACCCTGGCTGGGGTGGAGGAGCTGTACGAGCGGCACTTCGGCAGGTCGGTGCCGCTGGCGGACGTCGCCGAGGTGTCACCCGCCCGTTGAAGCTGACGTTCATGGGCACCGCGGGCGCCCGTTTCATGGTGGCCAAGCAGCTGGCGGCCTCCGGCGGCCTGTACCTGGAGGACGACGGGACACGCCTCGCGATGGACCCCGGACCGGGAGCTGTCGTGCAGTACGCCAAGCGCAAGGTGGACCTGGCTCGCCTGGACGGCATCCTGCTCAGCCACCGGCACCTGGATCACTGCGGAGACGTCAACGTGATGATCGAGGCGATGACCGAGGGCGGCTTTCGGCCGCGGGGCAAGCTCTACTGTCCCGGCGACGCGCTGGACGACGACCCGGTCGTGCTGCGCTACCTGCGCAACTTTCCGAGGGAGGTCGTACGCCTGGAGCCGGAGCTGCGATACCAGCTGGGTGCGCTGTCGTTCGAGACCACGAAGCGGCACATCCACGGGGTGGAGACCTACGGCTTCCGGTTCGGCGAGGGCTCGCCGGCCCGGCTGGGGTGGGTGACGGACTCGAAGTACTACGACGGGATCGCCGAGGACCACTTCGCGGACGTGATGCTGATCCACACCGTGCTGGCCCAGAGCCGTCCCGAGCTGCCGCACCTGGGCCTGGACGACGCGGAAAGGATCATCCGGGAGGCGCGCCCCCGGCTGGCGGTCATCACGCACTTCGGGATGCAGGTGTGGCGCGCGCACCCGTGGGAGGTGGCAGCGGACCTGTCGCAGCGCACGGGCGTGGAGGTCAAGGCCGCCCGCGACGGCATGGCGCTGGAGCTCTGAGCTACGTTCTGCCGATCGACTGTAACGGTATCGGGCTCGGTAAGCGCTTCCGGACGCCGATAACGTCACTCCGGCTGGGCCATCCCATCGGCAGCGGCTGACGGCCAGATCGCCATAATGGCGATCCGTGCGCGCCTACTGGGAGCTGGCGGTCACCGGGTATCGCCGCTACGCGACCTATCGCGGCGCCACCTTTGCGGGCCTGTTCACCAACACCGTCTTCGGGCTCATGAAGGGGTACATCCTGCTCGCCGTGGTCGCGGGAAGGTCGCGCGCCGGCGGCTACGACGCGGCCGACACGCTCACGTACGTGTGGCTGGTGCAGGCCCTCTTGATGGTGGCGTACCTGTGGGGATGGAACGACCTCGCGGTCCGCATCATGTCCGGCGACATCGTCGTCGACCTGGGCCGTCCGCTCGACCTCCAGGGCGCGTGGCTGGCCGGCGACCTCGGGCGGGCCGGGTACCACACCCTCTTCCGCGGCCTGCCCCCGTTCCTGTTCGCCGAGCTCCTGTTCGGGCTGCGCCTCCCCGCCGACCCGGTCCTCTGGCTCGCCTTTCCCGTCTCGGTGGTGCTCGCAGCCGTTGTCAGCTTCTCCATCCGCTTCGTCGTCAACCTCTGCGCCTTCTGGCTCCTGGACTATCGCGGCATCCTGAACGTTGCCTCCCTGCTGTGGACGTTTCTGTGCGGCTCGGTCGTCCCGCTCGCCTTCCTCCCCGACGGGCCGCGTGCCGTGATCGAGGCGCTGCCGTTCGCCGCCATGCTGCAGGTGCCGATCGACGTGTTCCTGGGCAAGCACCGCGGCCTCGGCTTGATCGGCGCGCTGGCCTTCCAGGCCGCCTGGGCGCTGGCACTCCTGGGCCTCGGCCGCCTGGTCCTCGCCGCCGGCGTCCGCCGGATGGTGGTGCAGGGTGGCTGAGCCCGTCGCCACGCTCGAGACGTACGCGCACCTGGTCGCAGCGTCCATCAGGTCCCGAGCCCAGTACCGGCTCTCGTTCGCCCTGGACTTCGTCGCGACTTTCGTCGGTGCGCTCTCGGAGTTCCTGGGAATCCTGGTCCTGTTCCACCATCTGCCCGTCCTGGGCGGCTGGTCGCTGCCGGAGGTGGCGTTCCTGTACGGCGTCGCCGGCGTCAGCTTCGCGCTCACGGACATGCTCGTCGGTCACCTGGACGGCTTCGGCGACCTGATCCGCACCGGCACCTTCGACGTCCTGTTGCTCCGGCCGCACGGCAGCCTCTTTCAGGTCATCGCTTCGGAGCTGGCCGTCCGCCGCCTGGGCCGGGTGGGCCAGGCCGCCGCCGTCCTGGGCTTCGCCCTGGCGACGGCGCACGTCGTCTGGACGCCGGCCAAGGTCGCGTACCTGCTCCTGACGTTCGCCTCCGGGACCGCGATCTATGCTGGCATCTGGATCGCAGGCGCGTCCATCAGTTTCTGGACCACGGAGATCCGCGAGGTGGTGAACGCCTTCACCTACGGCGGCAGCTACCTGGCCTCCTATCCGATCAACCTGTTCGGCGTGTGGCTGCGCCGCTTCCTGGCGTTCGTGGTGCCCGCCGCCTTCGTCGCGTACTACCCGTGCGTCCTGATCCTCGGCCGGGCCGACCCCGTCGCCGGTCTCCCCTGGCTCGGCGTTCTCTCCCCGCTCGTCGCGGTGGCCACGCTGGCTGCCGGGCGCCTTGCATGGCAGGTCGGCGTCCGCCGCTACCGGAGCACGGGCTCGTGACCGCGATCGAGGTCGCCGGCCTGCGCCGTACGTTCCAGGTGCGCGGGACGGTGGTCACCGCCGTCGACCGCATCGATTTCACCGTGGCGGCCGGTGAGATGGTCGGCTACATCGGGCCCAACGGCGCCGGCAAGTCCACCACCATCAAGATGCTGACCGGGATCCTCGTGCCCACCTCGGGCAGGATCCGCGTCGCCGGCCTGGAGCCCGCTCGCCGGCGCACGGAGCTGGCCCGGCGCATCGGCGTCGTGTTCGGCAACCGCAGCCTGCTCTGGTGGGACCTGCCGCTGGGGCAGTCCTTCGACCTCCTCCGTCACGTGTACCGGGTCCCCGCCGCCGACCACCGCAGCCGGATGGCGGAACTGGTGGAGGTGCTCGAGCTGGGCCCGCTGCTGGACCGGCCGGTCCGCCAGCTCTCGCTCGGTCAGCGCATGCGCGGCGAGCTGACCGCTGCGCTCCTGCACGCGCCGGAGGTCCTCTTCCTCGACGAGCCCACCGTCGGTCTGGACATCGTGAGCCGCGCGCGGGTGCGCGAGTTCCTGCTCGGGCTGAATCGGCGGCAGGGAGTGACCGTGCTGCTGACCACGCACGACATGGCCGACATCGAGCGGCTGTGCCCGCGCATGCTGATCATCGACCGGGGACAGGTGCTCTACGACGGCGGCACGGCCGAGATCGCCGAGCGCTTCGGCGGCACCCGCACGCTGGTGGTCGACCTCGCCGAGAGCCGGCCGCCCCTGCTGCTGACGGGCGCCTCGGTGGTCCGCACCGACGGGCCCCGTCAGTGGATCCGCTTCCGGCCCGCCGACGCCACCGCCGCCCAGCTCGTGGCGGCCGTCAGTGAACAGGCGGCGCTCGTCGACCTCGCTATCGAGGAGCCGGACATCGAGGAGATCGTGCGCCGGATCTACACGGGCGAGCTGACCGCCTAGCCGGGTCAGGGACGCCGCAGGCGCGCCACGATCCGCCGGAGCAGCAGCGGGCGCAGGCGGGCCCAGGCCGCCAGGACCGCTGCCCGGCGTCCCTCAGCCAGACGCGGCGGCGCGTACGCCGCCACCGCGTAGTCGCCGGCGAGCTGACGCATTCCCGTCGCGGCCTCCGGGAACGCGCCGGCCACCCGGTCGCCGTACTCGATCGGCGTCTCGCCGACGCGGGGGCGCACTCCCGCGAGCTGCAGCAGGAGCACCGCACGCCGCCACACGCCGGCCACGGTCTGCGGCCGCAGGAACCGCGACGCCACGACGTAGAGGAGCACCAGCGCGAGGAGCGTCAGCGCTCCGATCGGCGTCCACGTGCGCAGCGCCGGCAGCACCAGGCCCCCGGGGCCGGCGTTCGCGGGCGGCACTGCCGGCTCCTGCCGCGGCCGCGGGGTCACCGCCGGCTGCGCTGTTGGGAGCGGGGCGCCCGAATCGCTCTGGCAGCCGGAGCCCGAGCACGTGACCCCCGACCCGCCCCCGCGCTGGATCGGGTTGTATACGCCGTCCGGTGTGGGCTCGAACGGGATCCATCCGTAGCTCGGGAAGTAGACCTCCGGCCACGTGTGCGCGTCGTACTCCCTGACGACGAACCGGCGCTGGTGATCGTCGTAGGAGCCCGGGCCGTAGCCGTTGACGAGCCGCACCGGCACGCCGATCGAACGCAGCAGGTCCGCCATCGCCGTCGCGAAGTACTGGCAGTAGCCCTCGCGGCTCGTGAAGAGGAAGTAGTCCTCGGCGTCGGTGCCGGGTGGCGGCAGGCCGGGCGTCAGCGTGTACGTGTAGTTGCCGCGGAGGTACTGCTCGATGGCCGCTGCCTGGTCGTACGGGTTCGTCGCGCCGGCCGTCACGCGCACCGCGAGGTCGTGGATCCGGCGCAGCGTGTCGGCCGGCCGGTAGCCGGCGGGCAGCCTGAGGAACGGCGTCACCCAGTTCGGATACGTGACGCCGTCGCTGCGGAGCTCGTTCTCGCTGGCCACCGACTCCTGGACCCGGACGCTGTACGAACCCCGACCACTGCTTGCCACGGCTTCGTCCACCGTCTGCAGAGCCGGATTGGCCGGATCCGGGCTTCGCAGTCTCGACTCGGTCACCTCGACCGCGCGGTCGACCGACGCGAGCTGGCCGGGCGCGACGATCAGGTCCGGCGCAACCGCGGGCGGCCGCTGCATGTCGATCGCGTACGTCGCTCGCTGCATCCCGACATACGTGTCGGCGTAGCCGATCTCATTGCCGGCAGGCACCTGTTCTCTGATCCCCGGCCGGCCTACGAAAGACCACTCCGCCTGCACCGGCTGCAGGTCGAGACCGCGGAAGTAGTTCGGGCCCGGAGCGTCCCCGACGACCGTGTAGCCGAAGACCTCGCGGTCGTCGCGAGCCAGCGAGCCGCCCAACGCGGCGCTCGTCGAGAACCCGACGGACGTCGTCAGGCCGGCGCCGCTGGCGTGGGTGATCCGTCCCCAGGTGTCGGACAGCCCGCTCTGGAGGTCCACCGTGCGGTCGCTGACGCTCAGCGGGGGGACCAGGACGCCCAGCGCGACCAGCCCGGCCGCCGCGACCGCGCCCCGTTCCCAGAAGTCCCAGCGCGCGTTGTCGGCCAGCTGCACGCGGTCGCGGCGCGCAGCGGCGAGCGATGCGTGGTAGGTCGACCAGAGCAGCAGCGCCAGGGTGAGCACGACGAACCAGAACACGTAGGCGTCCTGGCCGTCCGGGAAGTTGAGCACGTTGGTCGCCAGCGCCGCGCCGGCGGGAGCGACCGCGAGGAGCGGCTGCCGGCGGTCCAGCATCCCCCACGCCAGCCACGCGCCCAGCAGCCAGAACAGCCCGTAGAGGAGGAGCAGCATGATCGCGGGGTCGAACGGCCCCTGTCCGCCCAGGACCTCCTGGCTCCACTGCAGCAGGCTGTGCCAGCCGATGGGTGTGCCGGCCTGAGCCTCCTGCGCGCGTACGGCCAGGAGGGCGGCCACGGGGGCCGGCGCGATCGCGATGACCAGGGCAGCGGAGCCGCGCGCCCGGGAGAGACCGACCGCAGAGCCGGCGAGCGCGCCCAGCACCGCCAGGCCGGGCAGTTCGACGGCGCCGACCACCCAGCCGGCGCGGGCGGTCGAGTTCGCGACGACGAGGGCGAGCAGCAGTCCTCCCGCCGCGAGGGGCAGGGTTCGCCCGGGCTCCGCAGCTCCGACCATGCCTGCTCGAAGCGCCATTCGCGCGGTCAGCCGATCCTGGCGGTCTCCGACGTCAATCGGGGCAGCTCGGACGGCTCGCCGATGATGCCGTCGATCAGGCCGTATTCGATGGCCTCCTCCGGGGAGAGGAAGTAGTCGCGATCCGTGTCGCGCTCGATCCGCTCCAGGGGCTGGCCGGTGTGGTTCGCGATCAGCCGGTTGAGATCTTCCTTGATGCGGAGGATCTCCCTCGCGTGGATGTCGAGGTCTGTGGCCTGGCCCGTGAGGCCGCGGCCGGCGATCAGCGGCTGGTGGAGGTGGATCCTCGCGTTCGGCAGCGCGAAGCGCCGCCCTTTCGTCCCGCCCATCAGGAGGATGGTTCCGAAGCTCGCGGCGCGGCCGACCGCGACCGTGGAGACCGGCGGCTTGACGTACTGCATCGTGTCGTAGATCGCGAACCCCGGCGCCACGGATCCGCCCGGGGAGTTCACGTACATCTGGATCTCCTTGTCCGGGTCGTCGGCGGCCAGGAAGATCAGCTGCGCCACGATGAGGTTGGCGAGCGCGTCGGTGATCGGCCGGCCGATCATCACGATCCGATCGCGCAGCAGCCGCGAGTAGATGTCGAACGAGCGTTCACGGTTGCCGCCCTCGTTCTCCACCACGGTTGGGACCCAGGCCATCGACAGCCAAGACTACAGCAGTCCCACCGACTCGCAGGACTCACCCCCGACCGGGCAGAGCGTATAGTCGTGCCGCCATCGGACCGAGACAGCTCGTCATGGACCCGCCCGCAGCGCGCTCGCTGTTCCCGCTGACCCAGCGCTGCGTCTTCATGAACCACGCGGGCGTGGCGCCGATGTCCGACCGCGGCCGGGCCGCCATCGACTCGCTGCTGGAACGGCTGACGGACCGCCCGTACGAGGAGGGGCTCGCCGAAGCCGAGGCCGACCGGCTGCGCGCGTCGATCGCCCGGCTCCTGGGCGTCGAGCCGGAGACCATCGGGCTCGTGCGCGGGACGGCCCACGGGCTGTCGCTGCTCGCGCAGGGCCTGGACTGGCGTGCGGGCGACAACGTGATCGGGGCTCGCGGCGAGTACCCCGCCAACGTGTATCCGTGGATGGCGCTCCGCGACCGCGGCGTCGAGTATCGCCTGGCCGAGCCGTTCGGGGGCAGGATCACGCCGGAAGCGGTGCTGCGGCTGGTCGACGACCGGACCCGTGTCGTCGCGCTCAGCCACGTGCAGTTCTGGAATGGCTACCGGATGGACGTCGAGCGGATCGGCGCCGAGCTGGACAGGCGCGGTGTGGTCTTCGCCGTCGACGGCATCCAGAGCGTCGGCGCGCTCCGCGTCGACCTCTCCAACCTGCCGGTCGACTTCCTGGCCGCGGGCGCGTCCAAGTGGCTGCTGGGCCCGCTGGGCATCGGCTTCTGCTACTGCCGTCCCGAGCTCCTGCCTCGCTTGCGGCCGGTGCTGGTCGGCGCAGGCAGCGTGAAGCGCAACCACGAGTACTTCGACTACTCGTACGACCTTCGCGACACGGCCCGGCGGTTCGAGGAGTCGAGCATCTCGATCCTGGACATGGCCGCGTTCCAGGCCGCGGTGGACCTGCTGCTGGAAGTGGGCCCGGGCGCGATCGAAGAGCGCGTCCTCGGGCTCGCCGCGCGCCTGGCGGCGGGCCTGGTCGAGCGCGGCTACCTGGTGGTCGAGCCGTGGCCGCGCGACCGGTGCGAGTCCTCGGGCATCGTCAGCTTCCGCCGTCCCGGCTCCTCGGCGCACGAGGTCCTGCGCGAACTGAACGCGGCCCGGGTCGTGGCCCGGGTGCACGCGGACTTCGTTCGGCTGGCTCCCCACTTCTACAACACGTACGAGGAGGCCGAGCGGGTGCTGGACGTCCTGGCGCCGCAGGGGGTCGACGCGTGACCCGCGTCGCAGCGGTCCCGGTGACGCCCGAGCTCGAGCGGTACCTGGAGTCGCTGCTGCCTGACCGCGACCCCGTTCTGCGCCGCCTGGAGGAGGAGATCGAGACCACCAGCGTGCCCGGTGTGGGGCCGGCGGTCGGGCAACTGCTGTACCTGCTCGCGCGCACCGCTGGCTGCGGCGACGCGATCGAGCTGGGCTGCGCGGTCGGCTACTCCGCGATCTGGCTGGCCCG
Source organism: Terriglobales bacterium (assembly GCA_035638495.1). Classification (GTDB taxonomy): domain Bacteria; phylum Chloroflexota; class Dormibacteria; order Dormibacterales; family Dormibacteraceae; genus CF-161. Next base: position 2,638 of record DASQZW010000036.1, on the reverse strand, counting down.
GGGCTGCACCGGCGACCTGACGACGACCGAGCTCGACCCCGACCGGGCCGCCCAGGCCAGGCGCAACCTGTCCGACGCCGGGCTGGGGCAGCGCGTCCGGGTCCTCGAGGAGGACGGCGTCGACTACCTGGAACGCGAGACACGCCAGGTCGACTGCGTGTTCAACGACCTGCTGAACTCGTTCCGGGACGAGGCGACGGTCGAGCGGTGCTTCGCGGCCTCGCTCGCGCGCCTGCGGCCTGGCGGTCTGCTGCTCGCGGACAACGCGCTGAGGCGGGGAGAGGTGCTCAGACCGCACACGACCGGCGCTCGCAACGTGGCGCGCTACAACGCGCTGGTGGCGGCGGAGCCCCGGCTGGAGAGCCTGGTCGTCCCGCTGCGCGACGGCGTCTCCATCGCCCGACTGCGGCCGTAGCGGGTCAGCTTCCGGGCCGCGCCTCGGCGCCCTCGATCCAGACCGCGCCCGACTGCGCGAACTCCTTCTTCCAGATCGGAACCGACTCCTTGAGGCGGTCGATGCCCCACTTGCACGCGGCGATCGCCTCCGCCCGGTGCGGGCACGACACCGACACGACCACCGACGCCTCTCCGATCTCCAGCGAGCCGGTGCGGTGGGCCATCGCGACCCTGGCCTCCGGCCACCGCTCCGCGATCTCGTCGACGATCACGCGCATCTGCCGCTCGGCCATCCCGCCGTACGCCTCGTACTCCAGGTGCGTCACCTGCTCGCCCCGTGAGTTGTCGCGGACCACGCCGGTGAACGTGCAGATGGCGCCAGCCCCGGAGTCCGCCACGGCCGCCTCCAGGCGCCGGGCGTCGAGCGGCCCGGACGTCAGCTCGATCAGGGCGGCATGCCCCGCACCGCCGCTGACCGGCGGGATGAACGCCACCTCGTCGCCGTCGGCAACCGGCTCGTCCCAGTCCGCGAACGACTGATTGCGCGCGGGGCGGATGAGCCGCAGGTCGGGCTCCAGGCCCGGATGTCGCTCGCGCAGCGCCCGGTAGACGTCGGCCACCGTGGTCCCCAGCAGCTCGATCTGCTCGCAGTCCGTGCCCGCCTGCTCTCTGAGCCTGGCGAACAGCCTCGCGGTGATCACACGCGGAGTTTTACCACCACCCGGCATGTCTCCACTGCTGGCCCATGGACCTGCCGGCCCGCGGGCCATCCACGTGGGTCAGGTGACCAACCGGTGCGGAACGGGCAGACCCTCGTCGTCCAGGTGCCAGCGCCAGCTCAGCCGGCCGGTGCGCCACATCCAGAGCACCAGTCCCAGCATGGCGACGGCGATGAGCACGACCTGGATCGGGTCCTGGCCATCGACCGAGGCGAGGTAGCCCTGCAGCTGCAGGTGGAGCAGCGAATGGTCGTAGGGCGGGGTGTTGACGCCCAGGCCGTAGAAGAAGTTCTGGCTGGCGTCGTAGGCCCAGTGCAGCCCGATGGCGAACCAGATCGCGCCGGTGGCCAGACGGGTGAGCGCGAACAGCACGCCGATCAGGATGGCCGTCGCCACCAGCACCGGCGAGAGCTTGTTGAAGTGGACGACGAAGGCGAAGAGGACCGCCTGCAGCGGCACTGCGCCCCAGAGCGGAAGTTGGACGGCGAGGTTCTGCAGGACGTAGCCGCGATAGCCGATCTCCTCCAGGAAGCCGGCGCCCATGTTGGCAACGAGGCCGACCGCCACGAAGCCCAGGGCCAGCGGCAGCCCGCTCGTCGCGGGCTCGTCGCCCACGACGCGCACCCAGCCCAGAGCCAGGTCGATCAGGAACCAGACGCCGACGAGGACCACGCCGGCGAGGAACCCGGCAGCGACCATCGGCACGCCTCTGGAGGGCGCGGTCAGGCCGATGCCCCGCCAGGGGCGGCGGTCGATCCAGCGCCGATAGACCCGGGTCCAGACGATCAGCAGCGCGGACCCGACCACCGCGCCGACCGCGTTCTTGCCCGAGTCCGGCCAGTGGAGCAGGGCCGCCACCACGGTAGCCACCACGATGGCGACGAAGAAGACGACCCACCAGCTGAGCAGGTAGAGGATGACGCGCCAGGCCAGGTTGAGCCGCCCGTCGCCGGCCATGAAGGCTCGCCGGAGTGTGTGCATGGCCGGGACCGTAGCCTTCGGCGGCCGCCCCTGTCATGGGTCCGGAGGAGTATTTACGGCTCTCTGCCGACCAGACCCTGCTGCCAGGCCAGCACCGCGGCCCTGGTCCGGTCCGGAACCTCCAGCTTGCCGAGGATGTTGCTGACGTGCTTCTTGACCGTCTTCTCGCTGATGTGCAGCCGCGCCGCGATGGCGGCGTTGGTGTCGGCGTCCGCCAGCCGGCGCAGAACCTCGAGCTCGCGAGCCGTCAGGCCGGAAAAGCGGCCCGGGCCTGAAAGGTGGGGGGACGTGAGCTGCGGCCCGGGCTCCTCCATGAACGGTGGCGGCTCGGACGGACCGGTCCTTCCGCGGCTGATGAGCAGGCCCGCGGCGGCGCCGGCCATCACGGCGAGCGGCCCGAGGATCACGGACACGGCGAGCGTCATCACCAGCGCGCCGGCGAGCAGGCTGGGCTGGTCCAGCTCGGTGAAGGTGACGACCAGGGCGCCGAGCACGCGACCGTCCTGGCCGGCCACCGGGGCCGCGCCGGCCAGGGACCCGTC
>DASQZW010000035.1:0-21135 GCA_035638495.1 Terriglobales bacterium | reverse complement strand
GCCGGCGCGCCCGGTGGGGATCGCGCGAGAGCACCCGGACGACGACGCCCTCACTCACCAGCGCCTTGCAGAGCGCCCGCCCCACCAGGCCGCTGGCCCCGGTCACCAGGACCGGCGCGTCGTCGGGCCACTCACGCTGGCTGACCGGCGGTCGCCTCCAGCAGCCGGCGCAGCTCGCGCATCAGGCGGGCGAAGGCGTCGTGGTCGAGGGACTGGGCGCCGTCGCTGAGCGCCTGGTCGGGCCGCGGGTGCACCTCCACGATCAGCCCCTGCGCCCCGGCCGCCACCGCCGCCAGCGCCATCGGGCGCACCAGGCTCCACCGGCCCGTGCCCTGCGACGGGTCGACCACCACCGGCAGGTGGGAGAGCTCGCGAACCAGCGGCACCGAGTTCAGGTCGAGCGTGAATCGCGTGGAGTTCTCGAACGTGCGGATGCCCCGCTCGCAGAGGACGACGTCGCGGTTGCCCTGGCTCAGGATGTACTCCGCCGCCAGCAGCCACTCCTCGACCGTCGACGACATGCCCCGCTTGAGCAGGACCGGCTTGCCGGCCCGCCCGACCTCCTGCAGCAGCGCGTAGTTCTGCATGTTCCGGGTGCCCACCTGGAGCATGTCGACGTAGCTCGCCACCAGGCTCACGTCGGCGGGCGCCACCACTTCGCTGACCACGCGCAGGCCGGTCGCCTCGCGCGCCTCGGCCAGCAGCCGCAGGCCGGCCTCGCCCAGGCCCTGGAAGCTGTACGGCGACGTGCGCGGCTTGAACGCCCCGCCCCGGAGGATGCGCGCGCCCTGCTCGGCGACGAACCGGGCGGTCTCCAGCAGCATCCCGCGATCCTCGACCGAGCAGGGACCGGCCATCATCACGACCTGGTCGCCGCCCAGCGGCACGCCGCCGACGTCAACCACGGTGTCGCGGGGCTGGAACTCGCGGCTGGCGAGCTTGAACGGCTTCGTGATCTGCACGATCTCCTGGATGCCGGGCAGGTGGGCGAATGCCTCACGGTACGCGTACGCGTTGCCGCCGATCACGCCGATCACCGACCGGTCCTCGCCGACCGAGACCTCCGGACGCAGCCCGATCTCCCGGACCCGGTCGGTCACGGCCTGCACCTGCGCCGCCGATGCCTGTCGCGCCATGACGATGATCACCGCCCGGTCACCGAGATGGGCGGGGACGAGCGCATGGCGTCGAGGTCCTGCTTGATGGCCCGGGCTCCCCGCAAGTACGCATGCTGCATCTCCCTCTGCGTGCGCTCCGTGTTGTACAGCAGGACCACCCGGACGCAGCGTGCCACCGACCTCGGGTTCGGCTGGGGCACCGCCATGTCGTGGCCGCACAGCAGCGGCACGTCCAGCCAGCCGAGCCGCCTGGCGGCCAGCGCCGGGAACTCCGCGTCCAGGTCGGGGGTCGTGGTGAAGTAGGCGAACGCGATTTCTTCGACGTCGAGATCGTTGCGCAGCACGAGCTCGCGCAGCATCTCCTCGGTCGCCTCGACGATGGCTTCGGCATCGTTCGCCGCGGCGGTCGTGGCGCCGCGAACGCCCCTCACCGGCACGCGGAGAGCAGCTCCACGACGAGCTCCACCGGGTCCTCCCCCCGGTGCACGCGGTCCAGTAAGGCGCTGCCCACCACCGCCGCGTCCGCGTGCCCGCGCAGTTCGCGGATCTGCCCGGGGCGCGAGATGCCGAACCCGGCCGCGACCGGCAGGTCCGTCGCGCTGCGGACGCGGCCCAGCAGCCGCTCGAGGCCGCTCGCCAGCTCCGACCGTGCGCCGGTGACGCCCTTCACGGTCACGCAGTAGACGAACCCGGAGCTGCGCTCCGCGATGCTGACGATGCGCGAGTCGGGGCTGGTAGGCGCGACCATGAAGACCACGTCCAGGCCGGCCGAGCGCAGCCAGCCGGCGTGCGGCTCGGCCTCGTCGGCGGGGAGGTCCGGGATGATGACGCCCGCCACGCCCGCCGCCGCCGCGTCGGCGGCGAAGCGCCGCTCGTCGTACGCGAGAACCGTGTTCAGGTACGTCATCAGGACGACGGGCGCGCCGCCATCAGCGACGGCGGCCGCTACGGCCAGAGCGCCCCGCACCGTCATGCCGCACTCCAGCGCTGTCTGCCCCGCGCGCTGGACCGCGGGCCCGTCGGCCAGCGGGTCGCTGAACGGGATGCCGACCTCGATCGCCGCCGCCCCGGCGCGAGCATACGCCAGGCCATGCGCGACGGACCGGTCCCGGTCCGGGTAGCCCGCCATGAGGTACGGGATCAGCTTCACGTCACCGGCCGCCCGCACCCGGTCCTCGAGCCGGCTCACCTCTCGAATCTCAATCCCTGGCATCGAACTCCATGACCGATTCCATGTCCTTGTCCCCCCGGCCGCTGAGGCAGACGAGGATGCGCCCCTCCGGGCCGAGCTCCCTGCCCAGCGTTCCCGCGTAGTGAAGCGCATGTGAGGGCTCCAGCGCCGGCAGGATCCCTTCCAGGCGGCTGCACAGCTTGAACGCCGCCACGGCCTCCTGGTCGGTGACCGCCACGTACGTCGCCCGCTCAAGGTCGCGCAGGAGAGAGTGCTCAGGACCGACGCCCGGGTAGTCCAGTCCGGCCGAGATCGAGTGGGTGGGCAGGACCTGGCCGTCCTCGTCCTGGAGCAGGTAGGTGTACGCGCCGTGCAGTACGCCCGGGCGGCCGCCGACCAGCGAGGCCGCGTGCCGGCCGGTGTCGAGTCCCGAGCCGCCGGCCTCGACCCCGACCAGGTCGACGTTGGGATCGCCCAGGAAGGCCGTGAACATGCCGATCGCGTTCGATCCGCCGCCCACGCACGCGATCACGGCGTCCGGCAGCCGGCCCTCGACGGCGAGGTACTGGTCGCGCGCCTCGTCGCCGATGATGCGCTGCAGGTCGCGGACCATCTCCGGGTACGGGTGCGGGCCCACGGCCGAGCCGATGATGTAGTGCGTCTCGCCGACGTTGGTGACCCAGTCGCGGATCGCCTCCGAGGTCGCGTCCTTCAGCGTCCGGGTGCCGGCCGTCACCTCTCGCACCTCGGCGCCCAGGAGCTGCATCCGGCGCACGTTGATGGCCTGCCGGCGCATGTCCTCGGTGCCCATGTACACGACGCACTCGAAGCCGAACCGGGCGCAGACCGTTGCGGTGGCCACCCCGTGCTGCCCGGCCCCGGTCTCGGCGATGATCCGCCGCTTGCCGGTGCGCCGCGCCAGCAGCGCCTGGCCGAGCGCGTTGTTGAGCTTGTGCGCGCCCGTGTGGCACAGGTCCTCGCGCTTGAGGTGGATGCGCGCGCCCCCGAAGTGCGCGCTCAGCCGCTCGGCCGAGTAGAGCGGCGTCGGACGGCCCACGAACGCGTGCTGCTGGGCCTTGAGCTCGAGCTGGAACTCGGGATCCATCCACGCCTCGCGCCAGGCGCCCTCGAGCTCCTCCAGAGCCGACATCAGCGTCTCGGGCACGTACTGCCCGCCGTACGGACCGAATCTACCCTTCACCATCTGCCTCTCGTACAGCTTGCACGAATGCCCGGACGCGGTCGACGTCCTTTACACGGACCGCCGACTCGACGCCGCTCGACACGTCGACGCCGTGCGGCCGGAGGGCCCTGACGACCCCGCCCACGTTGCCCGGGTGGAGGCCGCCGGCGACGATCACCCGGCGGGCGGCCAGCAGCGCGCGGGCCGCGTCCCAGTCCCAGGTGCGCCCCGTGCCGCCCCGCTGGTCGGGCGACCAGCTGTCGAGGAGGATCGGGTCGGGCCAGCCGTTCCCGTCCGGCACGACGCCGTCGCGGACCTTGAGCGCCTTCACGACGGGCCGCGGCGCCCGGAAGCCCGGCGGCTCCGAGCCGTGCAGCTGGACCCAGTCGAGGCCGACGAACTCCGCGACCTCCGCGACCTCCGCCTCCGGCTGGTCGATGAACACCCCCACCAGGCGCGGCCGGCGGTCCAGCGCGTCCACGATGGCCAGGGCCTCCTCGGGCGTGATCCGGCGCAGGCTGGAGCAGAAGTGGAATCCGAGGAGGTCGGCGCCGGCGCCGGCCGCCGCCCGGGCCGCTCCGGCGTCGCAGAGACCGCAGATCTTGACCAGCGTTTGACTCATCTCAGCTCATCTCGTCTGGTCTGACGCGACCGCGGCCGACCGCCGCCGAGTCTACAGGTGCGGGCTGGTGGCACGATGGTCGGCGTGACGCCGGTCACCACCGTCGACTACCACACCGCGGGCGAGCCGTTCCGGATCGTGGTCGGCGGCGTCCCGCCGCTCCAGGGCGGCACGGCGCTGGAGCGGCGGCGCTGGGCCGCCGAACACCTGGACCCGGTGCGCCGCCTGCTCGTCGACGAGCCGCGCGGTCACGCGGACATGTACGGCTGCTTCGTCACCGAGTCGGAGGTGGCCGACCTCGGCGTCGTCTTCTTCCACAACGCGGGCTACTCGACGGCCTGCGGCCACGGCACGATCGCGCTCGTCACGTGGGCGCTGGAGAGCGGCCGGCTGCCCTCGCCCTCACAGGGCGAGGTCCCGGTCTCTGTCGAGGCCCCGTCCGGCAGGCTCAGCACCTGGGCGACGGTGCGCGGCGGCGACGTGACCGCGGTGCGCTTCCGCAACGTGCCATCGTTCGTGCTCCGGCGCGGCGTCGAGGCGGCGGGCTGCGTGGTGGACGTGGCGTACGGCGGGGCGTTCTACGCGATCGCGCCGGCGCCGGCGCCCGTGGACCGGGCGGGCCTGCCCGAGCTGATCGCCCGTGGCCGCCAGGTGAAGGAGGCGCTGAACCGTGCCGGGGGCGTCGTCCACCCGCTCGAGCCCGAGCTGCGCGACGTGTACGGCGTCATCTGGACCGACGGGGACCGCAACGTGACGGTGTTCGCCGACGGCGAGGTGGACCGCTCGCCGTGCGGCAGCGGCACGTCGGCGCGGCTCGCGCTGCTCGACGCGACGGGCGAGCTCCCGCGCGGGGAGATGCTGCGCCACCGCGGGATCGTCGGCACGGAGTTCCTGGGCCGTGTCGTCGCCGATGCCGACGTCGCGGGCGTCCCGGCCGTCGTCACCGAGGTGGAGGGCAGCGCCCACCTGACGGGACTGCACGAGTTCGTGCTGGAGCCCGAGGACCCGCTGGGCACGGGATTCCTCCTGCGCTGAGAGCGCTCAGCCCGGGAGGGTCGCCACCTGGTACTGGCGCACCAGCACGTCGCGCGTGACGATGACGAGGCCCTCCTCCAGGGCCTGCCCCACGAGCATGCGGTCGAAGGGGTCGCGGTGCAGGGGCGGCAGGCCGGCGGCCCGCCGCGCGTGCCGTGCGGAGATCGGCAGCTCCTCGATCCCCACCGCCTCGGCGGCAGCCTCGAACGACTCGGGCATGTCCAGCTTTCCCGCAGCGGCCTTGATCGCGGCCTCCCAGACGCTGGCGGCGCTGAGCAGGACACGGTTGCCGCCGTCCGCGATGACCTCCCGCGCCTCGTCCGACAGCACGTCCGGGTCGACCAGCCACCACAGGGCGACGTGGGTGTCGAGCAGGACGTTCACGTCCCGAACAGCTCGTCGAGCTCCGGCATCGGGGCGTCGAAGTCCGGCGCGATGCTGGCGCGGCCGCGCCACCTTCCGCCGGTTCGCCGCTCCATGGCGTCGCGGTGAGGGATCAGCTCGGCAACCGGCACGCCGCTCCGGGCGATGATGACGCGCTGGCCCTGTCGGACCAGCTCCACCAGCTCCGACAGCCTCGTCTTCGCGTCGTGCATGTTTACGACCACAGCTTAGCTAAGCTTAGCTCAGCCCTACGCGCCCTGGCTACACCTCGTCGCCCGGCAGGCCCAGGCCCAGCCGGCCGGCGTACACCAGCGTCAGCTCGGGCGTCAGCGGGTGGTACTTGCCGGCCCGCACGTCACGGTAGGCGCGCTCCAGCGGCGACCTGCGGTAGAAGGACGCCCCGCCGGCGAGCTCCATCGCGCGGTCGACGACCTCGCCGGCGCCCAGCGTGGCGTGGTGCTTGGCGGTCCACACCGCGTTCATCGCCTCCGCGGACGGCTCGTCGCGGAATTCGTCCAGCGCGCCCAGCAGCGACCACCAGCCCGTCCGCAGGCGCACGTCCATCTCGCCCACCTGGCGCTGGACCAGCCGGTCTCCGGCGCGATCCCTGCCCAGCGCCAGCCGCACCCCCTCGTCCCGGGCCGCGGCGGCGATGCCGAGGTACACCGCCGTGATGATCGGGATCGCGTGCAGGTAGTTCGCGCGCAGCGTCGGGTCGAGCTTGCCCAGCGGCCGGCGGGCGAACACCTGCGCCTCGGGCACACGCACGCCCTCCAGCACCACGTCGTGGCTGGCCGTGGCGCGCATGCCCAGCGCGTCCCACGTGTCCAGCACGGTCACACCGGGGTCGCGCATCGGGGCGAAGAACACGAGCACCTCGCCGTCCAGCACCGCCGCGGTCGAGAGCAGGTCGCCCGCCGGCGCCTGGCTGCAGAACACTTTGCGCCCGCTGACCACGTAGCCGCCGTCGTTCGGCTCGGCCGTGCCGGAGGGGTGCGTGAAGTCCGACGCGCCGCTCGAGCAGACGATGAGCCGCTCGTCCGCGACGCGGCGCAGCAGCGCCTCGGCGCCGGGAGCGCCGCGGCGCCACCGGAACACCGTGCTGGCCAGCGGGTGCAGGTGCATCGCGATCGCCAGCGACGTCGCCGCGCAGTGACGCGCCAGCTCGGCCTCCGCGAAGCAGATCTGGCGCAGGCTGGCGCCCAGCCCGCCGAGCTCCTCGGGGATCGGCAGCACCGTGTATCCGGACTCGCGCAGCGCGGCGTAGTGCTCGCCGACGAAGCGGTTCTCCCGGTCGTGGGATGCGGCGGTGGGGCCGAAGCGGGCGCCCAGCTCCGCGGCGAGCGGAACGAAGCGTTCGTCGCCCTCGCGGCCGGCTGGCGGCCGGAAGGCGGGGGATTCCGTCGTGACCATGGCATCACCATGGCGCCCCGCCGCCCGGCCGACAAGCACAGAATCTGTACTTGTCAGCGCCTCGAGAGAGGCGGAGGATGGGTCGCGGATGAAGGGCTACGGTCAGTACTGTCCCGTCGCGAAGGGCGCCGAGGTGTTCGCCGAGCGCTGGACCCCGCTGATCGTCCGGAACCTCTACCTCGGGGCCGAGACGTTCTCGGACATCCTGGGCGGCGTGCCGCGGATGTCGCGCACGCTCCTGGCCGAGCGTCTGCGCGCCCTCGAGCGGCGGGGCGTCGTCTCGCGGGAGGCGCCGCCGTCCGGCCGGGGCGCCCGCTACCGCCTGACGCAGTCGGGGCGAGAGCTGGCCGACGTCTGCCTGGCGCTGGGCACCTGGGGCGCGCGCTGGCTGGAGGTGACGTCCGAGGAGCGGGACCCGTTCGTCGTGCTCTGGGCGTGGAAGCGGTACGTCGCCACGGAGCGCCTGCCGGCGGGCACGACCGTCGTCCGCTTCGCGCTGACCGACCGGCCGCGCGACCGCTTCTGGCTGCTCCTCAGCCGCGCCGAGGTCGAGGTGTGCACGAAACCGCCCGGACTCGACGAGGACCTCGTCGTGACCACGGACTGCGCCACGCTGGTCGGGGTGCACACGGGCCGGCTGGACGCTCGCGAGGCCGAGCGTCGCGGCGCCTGGAACGTCGAGGGCGCGGCCGACCTGGTACGGGCGTTTCCCACGTGGCGCGGCCCGAGCCTCTTCGCGCACGTCGCGCCGGCCCGGGCGAGCTAGGGCGCTGGCCCCTCAGGCCTTCCCCTGGGCCTTCATTTGGCGCTTGACGTCGCGCGCCTCCTGCATCGACTCGGGCGAGTCGACGTCGGCGACCGTGTGCCAGTGCGCGGCGTACCGCTCCCAGCCGGGCGGCTGCACCCCCCACTTCTTGGCCAGCACGGCCACCGTGATCTGCGTCTTCTGCTCGCCGAAGCCCGGCAGGGCCGAGATCCGCCGGGACAGCTCCGCGCCGTCCCGGGCGTCCCGCCAGATGGCGGCGGCGTCACCGTCGTACTCGCTGGCGATCACCTGGGCGAGCTGCTGCACGCGCCGCGCCATGTTGCCCGGGAACCGATGGAGCGCGGGCCGGTCGCGGAACACGGCGTCGAGGCGCTCGGGGTCCATGCGCGCGATCTGACCCGCATCGAGGTGGCCCAGCCGCTGCTTCAGCTCGTAGGGACCGCTGAACGCCTTCTCCATCTTGACCTGCTGGTCCAGCACGAGCCCGATCAGCAGCGCGAGGGGATCGGTCTCCAGCAGGTGGTCCGCCTCGGGCCTGCCCGTCCAGGTGATCGGCATACCCGCACAATAAGCCACGGATGGACGACCCTGCGTGGCTCACCGCCGGCGAGATCATCCGGCGGGTACGTTCAGGTGAGCTGGACGCGCAGGCGGCGCCCCGCCGGCACCTCGACCGCATCGCCCGGCTGAACGGCCGGACCGGCGCGTTCGTGCACGTCGACGGCGCCGCGACCGCCGCGGCGACCGGCACGCTCGCGGGCGTCGGGCTCGCCGTCAAGGACACCCAGCCGGTCGCCGGCATGCCCTGGACGTTCGGCTCCCGCAAGTGGCGCGATCGGATCGCCGAGGTCGATGCCGTGCCGGTCGCTCGCGCCCGCGCGTGCGGCGCCGCCATCCTGGGCAAGACCAACACGCCCGAGCTGGCCGCGTCGGTCAGCACCGTCAACGAGTTGTTCCCGCCGACGCAGAACCCCTGGCGGGAGGGCGTGACGCCCGGCGGCTCGAGCGGTGGCAGCGCCGCGGCCGTCGCAGCCGGCCTGTGCACGATCGCGTTCGGCGACGACATGGGCGGGTCGATCCGCATCCCCTCGTCCTGCTGCGGCGTCGTCGGGCTGCGGCCCTCGCGAGGCGTCGTGCCGACCGAGCTTCCGGACCCGGTGGGCCTGAGCTGCCGTGGGCCGCTGGCGCGCTCGGTCGGCGACCTCCGACTGGCGCTGGCCGTCATGACCGGCGGGACCCCGGCCGCGGCCGCCGGACCCGGCACGCTCCGCGTCGCGGTGGTGCGCTCCAGCCCGGTTCCCGTCCACCCCGGCTGCGAGGAGGCTCGCGAGCGCGCCGAGCGCGCGCTGGTGGCAGCGGGCCACACCGTCCACGCGATCCCGTGGGATCCGATGCCGGTGGCCCGCTCCTACCAGGCGGTGCGGCCCGCCAGCGTGGCGATCATGCCCGACGACCCCCAGGACTACGGCGAGGCCGCCGGCCGGCTGATCGCGGCAGGGCGCCGGCTGAGCGCCCGGGAGTACCTGGAGGCGCTCCGGGCCGGGCTGGACGCGGCGCGGCCGGTCCACCGTGCGCTGGCGGACCACGACGCGATCCTGACCCCGACGCTGGGACTGCCGCCGATGCGGATCCCAGACGTGCCGTCCTTCCTCGGCGACGCATGGTGCGCCTACACCCAGTTCGTGCTGCCGGTCAGCTTCGCCGGGGTCCCCGCGGTCAGCGTCCCGGCCGGTATGGCGGACGGCCTGCCGGTGGGCGTGCAGCTCGTGGGCCGGACCCTCGGCGATTCGCGCTTGCTCGACCTCGCCGAGCAGCTCGAGCGTGCGGACGGGTTCGGCTTCCGGGCGCCGCCGGGCTGGGACTGACGCTCCTCAGGTCCGTCGCAGCACGCGGCCCCGCTCGAGGAGGACGACGTGGTCGGCGTGCTCCAGCGCCGCCCGCCGGTGGGACGCCGCCAGGCACGTGATCCCGGCGCCGGCCAGCGCCCGCCACAGCCGCTCCTCCGTGGGCTGGTCCAGGGCGCTGGAGACGTCGTCGAGGACGAGGAGCTGCGGGCTCCGCACCAGCGCGCGGGCGATCGCCGCGCGCTGCAGCTGCCCGCCCGAGAGCCGGCTCCCGCGGGGGCCGACGACGGTCGCCAGGCCCAGCGGCATCGCCGCCACGTCCTCGTCGAACTGGGCGAGGCGGAGTGCCGCCCACAGCTCCTCGTCGCCGGCCGGCCAGCCCAGGCGCAGGTTCTCCTCGAGCGTGGCGCTGAACAGGTGCGCGACCTGGCCGGCGTACGCCACCCGCGGCGGCACCAGGAAGCCGCCGGGGTCGGCCACTAGCGCGCCGTTCCACCACACGCTCCCGGTGTCGGTCGGGATCAGACCGAGCAGCGCGCGGACCAGCGTGCTCTTGCCCGAGCCGACGGGACCGGTGACCACCGTGAGGCCGCCGGGCCTGACGGTGAGGTCGACCTCCACGATCCCGGCTCCGGAGCCCGGGTGCCGGGCGGTGAGCCCGCGGACCTCCAGCGACCGCAGGAGGCCGTCCGCGCCGACGCCACCGGCGAACGGCCCCGGCCACAGGACGCTCTCCAGCCGGTGTTCGGGGTGCAGCCGGGCCAGGCGGTGCAGGGCCACGCCCGCCTCGCGCTGGCGGGCCAGCGTGAAGCCCAGCCAGCGGGGCAGGTTCGTGAGCGCGACCGCGTACGTCGAGAACAGCGCCAGGTCGCCGACCGTGAACCCGCCCTGCCGCATGGCCCCGGCCGCGAGCAGCAGGACCAGCCCGGTCGTGATCTGCGCCGCCCCGCCGCTGACCGAGGACATGAGGGTGTGCGCGAGCTGCGCGCGCACCGCGGCCTCGCGGCGGCTCGCGTTGCGCGCCCGGAACCGCTCGACGGCCCGGTCCTCGGCGCCCGAGGTCTTGAGCGTCAGGATGCCCGCGAACAGGTCCGCGATCAGGTCGGTCACGGAGGATCCCTGCTCCCGCATGCGGCCGTGGGCGCGCCGGACGAGCCGGCTGAAGCCGCGGGTGGCGGCCATCACGCCCACGAGCGGCACCACGGCGACGACCGTCACGAGGGGGCTGATGCGCAGCATCACGACCAGCGCGGTCACCGTGAAGACCACCGCACCGGCGATGTCCACCCAGCCGTCCACGAACCAGACCAGGTCCTCGACGTCGTCGCGGAAGCGGGCGATCGCCTCGCCGGCCGAGGCCGGCAGCCGGCCCGCGAGCGGCCCCGGCGCCCGGAGCAGCGACTCCAGCAGGTTCGCGCGTATCCACGCCGCGACAGGCCGCCACCACCCCGGCCAGAATGCCAGCGCTGACCAGAGCACGGAAGCGCGTCCCAGCTCGGCGGCGACCAGCACCGCCAGCAGCGCCAGGCCGGTCGCGTACGCGGGCTGGGACCCGCTCACGCGGTCGAACACGGCCTTGAGGAGCAGGCCGGTCACCAGCGGCAGCGAGTGGTTCAGCGCCCAGAGCGAGCCGCCGACCGCGTAGCGACCGGGTCGGTGGCGCGCGATCGCAACGCCGGCCTGCCAGGCCCCGAACGACGCGAAGCGACTGAGCCTCCCACTCCCCCCGCGCGGTGGAGGGGGAGGCGGGTGGGGGGTCATCCGACGCCCTCCGCGGCGGTCAGCAGCCGCGCGAAGCGGGAGGCGTCGTCCCGCACCAGGGCGGCGCGCGGACCGTGCTCGACGATCCGGCCCGCCTCAACGACGGCGATCTCGTCCACCCCCACCAGGGTCGACAGCCGGTGCGCGATCACGATCGCCGTCCTGTCCACCAGCAGCCGGGTGGTGGCGGCGCGAACCGCCTCCTCGGTCTCCGGGTCGAGCCGGCTCGAGGCCTCGTCCAGGACGACCAGCGCGGGGTCGGCCAGGAAGACCCGCGCCAGCGCGACCAGCTGCGCCTCGCCGGCCGAGAGGCCCACGCCGCCGGCGCCCAGCCGGGTGTCCAGGCCGTCCGGCAGCGCTCGCCGCCACCGCCGCAGGCCGACGGTCTCCAGGGCTCGCTCGACCGCCGCGTCGTCCGCGAGGTCGTCGAACAGCGTCACGTTGTCGCGCAGCGATGCGGCGAACAGGTGCACGTCCTGGGTGACCATGCGGACCCGGCGGAGCACCTCCTCGCGGCCAGTGTCGCGGAGGTCCACGCCTCCCAGCACCACGCGTCCCGAGCCGGGGTCGTAGAGGCGCAGCGCGAGCCGGGCCAGCGTCGTCTTGCCGCTGCCCGTCCGCCCGACGACGCCCAGCGTCCGGCCGGCGCCGAGCTCGAGGTCCACGCCGTGCAGCACCGGCGGGTCGCCCGGGTACGCGAACGTCACGTCGTCGAAGCGCAGGGATAGCGGACCCGTCGCGGGCAGGGGCACCGGCGACGTCTGCCACGTGATGGCGGAACGCTCGGCGAGCAGCGAGGCGACCCGCGTGGCGGCCGCGCCCGCCTCGTGGAGCTGCTTGGCCTGGCCGACGATGTCCTCGATCGGCGCGCGCACCATCTGCGCGTACTGGAACAGCAGCACGACGGTGCCCACGCTGATCGACCCCGACCGCCGCAGCAGGATGCCCACGGCGAGCAGGACGGCCGTGCCCACCGCGAACAGCAGGTTGGTGCCGGCGAGGACCGCGCCGCCCCGCCGCTCGAACCGGAAGTCGGCGGCGAGCAGCCGCGCGGCCGTCTCGTGGAAGCGGCGCACGACGTGTCGCGCCGCCCCGTTGGCGCGGACCTCCTCGGCTCCCGCCAGGCGCTCCTCGATGGCGCCGAACATCTGGGCGGTCTCCTCGCGGACGGCGGCCGCGTAGGGGATCACGCGTCGCTGGGCGACCACCAGGACCCCGGCCCCGAGCGCGACCAGGGCCGCCAGCAGGGCGCCGACCCGGGAGTCGACCCGCCAGACGAGCACCAGCGTCCCGGCCAGCAGGAGGACGCTGCCGACGGCACGGACCACGAACCCGGAGATGAACTGCGTCAGGCCCATCAGGTCACCGTCGACGCGCTCGATCATCTCGCCCGGCGTGTGCCGGCGGTGGAAGCCCATGTCCAGCCGCATCGTGTGCCCGGCCACCCGCTCGCGCAGCCGGTTGGTCGTCCGCCAGGCGGCGCCGCTGGCCGCGTAGGAGGCCGCGATGTTCGCGGCCTGGCTCGCCGCGGCCACGGCCAGGTAGGCAGCCCCCAGCTCGAGCAGCGCGCCGATGGGGGCGCCGCCGGCGGCGCGGTCGACGAACGTCGCCATCAGCTGCGGTCCCGCGAGCGGCAGCACGGTGCTGAGGAGCAGCGCGCCGCCGAGCGGCAGCAGGCGTCGGCGCTCGGCGCCGACCTCGGCGGCGACGAGCAGCCACGGGCTCAGGCGGAGCCGTGCCAGGGCGCGCGGACGTGCACTCGGGAGCATCTCGTGGGCGTGCCAGAACGTCGAATCGGCGTGATGGCGGCGCGCCCAAGAGTATCAGAATCGAGCTGGGCGCGAGCCGGCGCACGGGCGCCGGTTCGCGCTCGCGGTCACGCGGGTCAGCTCCCGGGACCCCCGGGCTACTCGGCCTGCCCGAACGCCTTGAGCTCCTCGATCTCCTGCTCGGTCAGCTCGCGGGGGACGTCGCCGCGCTGCATCTTCTCGGACTGGACGTGCTGCTTGATGGTGTCGACCACCTCGGGGTTCGCGAGGGTGGTGATGTCGCCGGTCCCCGTGAAGTTGGAGATGCCCGCGATGACGCGCCGCATGATCTTCCCCGAGCGGGTCTTGGGCATGTCGGGGACGATCCAGATGCTCTTCGGGCGCGCGATCGGGCCGATGATCCTGGTGATGGCGGCGGTGACCTTGTCCTCGATGTCCTTGCCGCCCGTGTGACCGGGCTTGAGCGCGACGTACATCTCGACCGCCCGCCCCCGCAGCTCGTCCATCACCGGGACGGCCGCGGCCTCGGCCACCTCCTCGACGGTGATGGCGGCCGACTCCAGCTCCTTGGTGCCCAGGCGGTGGCCGGCGACGTTGATCACGTCGTCGACGCGTCCGAGGATCCGGAAGTATCCGTCCGCAGCCTGTACGGCTCCGTCGCCCGCGAAGTACGGCCAGTCGCGCCAGTCCTTGCTGTTCCGGTCGCGGCAGTACTTGGCGTAGTAGGTCTGGACGAAGCGCTCCGCGTCGCCCCAGACCGTCTGGAAGATGCCCGGCCACGGGTTGCGGATGCAGATGTTGCCCGCCTTGCCGCTCCCCGCCGGGACCGGGTTGCCCTCCTCGTCGAGGATCACCGGGTTGATCCCCAGCACGCCCGGGCCGCAGCTTCCCGGCTTCATGCGCTCCAGCGCGGGCAGCGTGCTGCCGAGGAATCCGCCGTTCTCGGTCTGCCACCAGGTGTCCACGATGACCGCCTCGCCCTTGCCCACCGCCTCGTGGTACCAGCGCCAGACGTCCGGCTCGATCGGCTCGCCGACGGTCGTCATGTGCTTGAAGCGGTAGTTGTACTTGGCGGGCTCCTCGGGCCCGAGCTTGCGCAGCATCCTGATCGTCGTGGGCGCGGTGTGGAAGATGTTGACGCCGAGGCGCTCGGCGATCCGCCAGGGCCTGCCCGGGTCCGGGTAGGTGGGGACGCCCTCGTACATGACGCTCGTGGCCGCCAGCGCCAGGGGCCCGTAGACGATGTACGAGTGGCCGGTGATCCAGCCGATGTCGGCGAAGCACCAGTACGTGTCCTCGGGATGGATGTCCTGGTAGTACTTGGACGTCCCGGCGACGTACGACAGGTAGCCGCCGGTGCTGTGCTGGGCCCCCTTGGGCTTGCCCGTCGTGCCGCTGGTGTACATCAGGAACAGCGGCGCCTCGGCCGGCATGGACACGGGAGCCACCTCCGCCCCGCGATAACCGGGGAGCAGCTCGTCGACGAAGAAGTCGCGGCCCGGCACCATCGGCGTGGCCGAGGAGTACGCGCCGGGATGCCGTCGCCAGACCAGGACCTTGTCTACCTTCGTGCCTGCCTGTTCGGCAGCGGCGAGCGCCTCCTCAGCTTTGATCTTGTGGTCGAGCAGGTCGCCGTTCCGGTAGTAGCCATCGATCGTGACCAGCACGTGGCTGCCCGAGTCGGCGATCCTGTCGCCGCATGCCGCGCCGCTGAACCCGCCGAACACCTCGGAGTGGATGACGCCGAGGCGAGCGGCCGCGAGCATCGAGACCGGGAGCTCGGGAACCATCGGCAGGTGGAACGTCACCCGGTCGCCTGCCTTCAGGCCGCAGAAGTCACGGAGCACGGCGGCGAACTCGTTGACTCGCCGGTGCAGCTCCCGGTACGTGATCACCTTGGTCTCGGCGTCCTCGGGCTCCGGGACCCAGATGAACGCCGCCTTGTTGCCGTATGTCGGCAGATGGCGGTCGACGCAGTTGTAGGAGGCGTTGAGCCGGCCGCCGACGAACCACTTCCAGAACGGCGGGTTGCTCGTATCCAGCGTGGTGTGCCAGTAGTGGTCCCAGCTGAGCAGGTCCGCATACTCCTTGAAGCACTCTGGAAAGAGCTCCTCCCGGAAGCGTTCGCGAATGCTCGGGTCGGATGCGTTCGCCTGGCCGATGAACTTCGCCGGCGGCGAGTAGTAGTCCTCCTCGCGCCAGTGGACCGCGATCTGCGCCTCCGAGACCTGCACCTCGCTCTCTGCCGTCATCGGCTCGACCTCCCAATTTCACCCTTCGCGGTAGCGCCGCAGGCCCCGTAGGCGCGCAGCGCCGTCCGCCAGGCTCGATGAGCCTGGCGGACGCCGGCCGCGCTCCGGCCGATACGCCGCTAGCCTACGCCTCGACGGCCCGACCCGCGGCGGCCGTCTCGCCCCAGAGCGGCGTGCCCACGGGCAGCACCGGGCGCGACGACATGCCGTTGATCACCCCTGCCGCGGACGTATACCACGCCACCAGGGCCGTGAGCAGGCCGACGTAGCCGCCGACCGCCACCAGGCCGGCGCCCGGCGCGCTGCCCGCGAAGTTGCCGATGAACAGCAGGATCTCGGTGATCTCCAGGGTCAGGAAGACCGCGAAGACGGCGAGGTTGATTCGCGACGCCCAGATCAGCATGTACGTGTTGAAGATCGCGAACGCGAGCAGGATCCAGCCCAGCGACTGGGACAGGTCCTTGCCGGCGACCTTGCCCGTGACCAGCAGGATGAGCAGGACGCCGACGCCGAGCCAGAAGCCGCCGTACGTCGAGAACGCGGTCGCCCCGAACACGTTGCGGTTGCGGAACTCCCACATGCCGGCGGCGAACTGGGCCGCGCCGCCGTAGAACAGGGCGAAACCCATCACCGCGAAGATGGGCGCGGTGGTGAGCCCGAACGCGTTGGTCGCGCTCAGGATGAACGTGGTGAGCGCAAAGGCGGCCAGCCCGAGCGGGGCCGGATCCGCCACCGAAAGCGCGGGACGCTCTTCGGCCATTCGAATCTCCTCCTTACCGACGGTTGGCGATCGCGGCCCGCCCGTGCCCTATTCCCCCAGGCGGGCCGCTCGGGTCAAGTAGTACGACGCGGCCGCGCCGGGCGATACGAGCCTGCGTCGAGCGGTCGGTTTGACGCCCCGAACGGTTCGGTCCGCGTCGTGAGCGGCAAAGGGTTGCCGCGCGCTCGCCGTTGCGGAATCATCAGCGGCATGAACTGGGAGGCGGCGCTGGCGGCGCAGGTCGTCCTGACGCTCCTGGCCGCGCTGTTCGTGTACCTCCTGCTCCGGCGCCAGCGGCGCGGGTTCGGCACGCTCGAGGAGCGGGCCACGCTGCGCACCCTCGCGTTCGCGACCTCGACGATGCGGAGCCTGCGCGGGGGCCTCGACGCGGCCAACGCCAACCGGGTCCTGGCGGAGCTCGCCGAGCAGGCGGGGGCGGCGGCCGTGGGCCTGTACGACCAGCAGGGCCTGCTCGGCTTCCACCCGGTCTCTGCCGGTCCGGCGGAGACCCACCGGCTGCACGCGGGCGTCGAGGCCCCTGCCGTGCTCGACGCGCTGGCCGCCCGCCGCCTCAAGCTCGTGCACCTGCACCCCCGCCGGCGGCGGCCGGCGCCGGCGGGCGTGGCCGCGCCCGCGGTCGGCGACCCCGACGCGTGCGAGCTCCGCTCGGGCGTGGTGGCGCCGCTCGTGGTGGCCGACCGGGCGGTGGCGGCGCTGGTGACGTACCACATCCAGACGCCGGGCCCGGCCGCGCTCCGCATCGCGGCCGACCTGGCCGAGCTGCTGGCCACGCAGCTGCGGCTGCACGAGGCGGAGCAGCAGCGGGTCGCACTGGCCCGCAGCGAGCTGCGGGCGCTGCGGGCGCAGATCTCTCCGCACTTCATCTACAACACGCTCACGACGATCGCCGCCTTCATCCGCACCGAGCCCGACCGCGCGCGCGAGCTGGTGCTGGAGTTCGCCGACTTCACGCGCCGCGCGTTCCGGGCGCCGCAGGGCGAGTTCGCGACGCTGGCCGACGAGCTCATCTACGTGCGCCAGTACCTGCAGCTCGAGCAGGCACGGCTGGGCGACCGGCTCCGCATCCGGCTGAACGTGGAGCCCGAGGTGCTGAACGCGACCGTGCCGACGCTGCTGGTCCAGCCGCTGGTCGAGAACGCGGTCAAGCACGGGGTGGAGACGGCGCGCGACGGCGGCGTGGTGACGATCCGGGTCGAGGACCAGGACGACGAGTGCCTCATCGTGGTCCACGACGACGGCGCCGGTTTCCCGGAGCCCGCCGCCGCGCGGACCGCGACGGAGGGCGCCGGCGCGCTCGCGAACATCGACCGGCGCCTGCGCCACGTGTTCGGACCGGCCTACGGTCTGGTCATCGAGTCGCGCGAGGGCGCCGGCACCACCGTCCAGGTGCGGGTGCCGAAGTACCGCCCGGGGGTGCGCGCGTCATGACCGAGCGCCTCTCCGTGCTGGTCGTCGACGACGAGGCGCCGGCGCGGGACGAGCTGGCCTTCCTGCTCCACCAGCAGGACCTCGTCGGCCGGGTCGCGCAGGCGGCCAGCGCCACCGCCTGCCTCGAGGCGCTGGGCCGGGGCGGCGTTGACGCGGCGTTCCTGGACGTCCGCATGCCCAACCTGGACGGCCTGGCGCTGGCACGGCTGATCGGCCAGATGGCACGGCCGCCGCAGGTGGTCTTCGTCAGCGCGTACGAGGACCACGCCGTAGAGGCGTTCGGCCTGGCGGCCGTCGACTACCTGATGAAGCCGGTGCGGCCGGAACGGCTGGGCGTCACGATGCAGCGGCTGGCGCGAGCCCGCGCGTCGGCGGCGATGCCGCCGTCGGCCCCACCCCTCGGCGACCGGATCGCCGTCAGCGCCCGCGGCCAGATCCGGCTGCTGCCCGCCGCTGAGGTCCGGGTCGCGATCGCGGACGGCGAGGGTGTGACGGTGCGCACGGTCGACGCGCGCTACCACGTCCGGCACACGCTGCACGAGCTGGAGGAGCGGCTGGAGCCGCACGGGTTCCTGCGCGTGCACCGGGCGTACCTCGTCAACCTGAACCACGTGTCCAGCATCGACAGCTTCTTCAACGGCACGTACCTGCTCAAGCTGGCCGGCATCGCCGACCTGACGGTGCCGGTCTCGCGCCGGCACGCCGCCGACCTGCGGGCGGCGATCAGGCTCTGATGGCGCTGGAACGGCAGTTCCCCGAGCGGTCCGTGCCGGAGCGGCACGTGCCCCTGGGCGAGCTGCGGGACCTGGAGGAGCAGACGCCGGTCGGCGAGATCTTCCTGGGGGCGCTCATGCGCCGGCAGCTCGTCCTCAGCCTGCGCGTCGCGCTGACCCTGGTGGTGGCGCTGGGAGCCCAGCCACTGGTCGCCTGGCTCTGGCCCGAGTACGGCACCCTCCGCGTATTCTCGATCCCGCTCCCCTGGCTGGTGCTCGGCGTGGGCTCCTACCCGCTGATGATCGCGCTCGGCCTCTACTACGTCCGGCACGCGGAGACGATCGACGACGAGTTCTCCGAGCTGCTCGAGCCGTGACGTCGCTGGCCGCGGTGTTCGGACTGCTGGCGATGCTCGTCGCGACCGTGGCCGTCGGCGTGTTTGCCCGCCGCTTCGCGCGCACGACGTCGGACTTCCTGGTCGCCGCCCGGTCCGTGCGGCCCGCGGCCAACGCCGCCGCGATCAGCGGCGAGTACCTCAGCGCCGCGTCCTTCCTCGGCATCGCCGGCCTGGTGATGAAGTTCGGCTACGACGTGCTCTGGTACCCGGTCGGGTACGCGGCCGGCTACCTGGTGCTGCTGATCTTCATCGCGGGTCCGCTGCGCCGGTTCGGCGCCTACACGATCCCGGACTTCGCGGAGGGCCGGTTCAACAGCCCCCGCTTCCGCCGCCTGGCGGTCGTCCTCGTGCTGGTCGTCGGCCTGTTCTACGCGCTGCCGCAGATGAAGGCGGCCGGCATCACCGTGGCGAGCGCCGCCGGCGTGCCGTATGCGACGGGCGTCGCCGCGACCGCGGTCGTCGTGGTCACCATCGTCGTCGCCGGCGGCATGCGCGGCGTCACGCTGGTCCAGGCCATGCAGTTCGCGGTCAAGCTGTTCGCGATCACGGTCCCGGTGTTCGTGCTGCTGATCCAGTTCGGGACGCCGGGCGGCCTGTTCGCCGGGCTCGCAGGCCGCGAGACGGCGAGCGCACCGCAGGCGACCGTCGTGCACGCCGCACCCGGCGACGAGTGGCAGGTGACGGAGGCCATCGCCGTGCACCTCGACAACCCGACGCCCGTCCGACTGCTGCCGGGCGCCCGGGCTCCGGCGGTGTACGTCGGCGCCCCACAGCCCCCGCCGCCCGCGGGCGCCGGCACCGAGGTGACGCTGGGCGTGGACGGCACGCTGCCGGTCGGGCGGGTGCGCTGGGAGCAGGCGGCGGACGTCCGGCTGCCGGCCGGCCAGCCGGTGCCATACGGGGCGCAGACCCCGCCCAGCACCACCTCGAGCTGGCTCAAGCCGTTCGGCCCGCTCGCCGGCGGCAGCGGCCAGCCGCTGCTGTTCACCTACTCCCTGATCGTCGCGATCCTCTGCGGGACGATGGGCCTGCCCCACATCCTGGTGCGCTTCTACACGAACCCGGACGCCAGGGCGGCGCGCCGGACGGCGTGGCTGGTGCTCGTGCTGGTCGGCCTGTTCTACCTGTGGCCGCCGCTCTACGGCGTCATCGGCCGGCTGCGCGCGCCCCAGCTGTACACGGGCGACCTGACCGACTCGGTGGTCCTGCTGCTGCCGCGGCAGGTCGGGCCGCACGTGGTCGGCGACGCCCTGGCAGCCATCACCGCGGCGGGCGCGTTCGCGGCGTTCGCGGCGACCCTCAGCGGCCTGCTGATCTCGCTGGCGGGCGCCCTCGGCCACGACATCTACGGTCGCTGGCTGCGGCCGGGCGCCAGCGGCCCCGAGCGCAGCCGGGCGTTCCGGGCGAGCGCCCTGGTGGCCGGCCTGGCCGCCGCCCTGCTGGGACTGCTGGTGGAGAACTTCGACATCAACGTGCTGGTCGGCTGGGCGTTCGCGATCGCGGCGAGCTCGTTCTTCCCGCTGCTGGTGCTCGGCATCTGGTGGCGCGGCCTGACCACTGCCGGGGCGGCGCTGGGCGCCGCCGTGGGCGGGATCGCGGCGACGCTGGCGATCCTGACCACGATGCTGGCCGCCGCGTCGCCGGGGCTGACCGACGCGCTGGTGCGTCACCCGGCGCTGGCGGTGGTGCTGGCGCAGCCCGCGATCGTCACGATCCCGCTCGCGTTCGCGGTGATGGTCGGCACCTCGCTGGCTCGACCGCGCGCGCCTGCGGGCGTGGCGGCCAAGATGGTGCAGCTGCACATCCCCGACCGCCTCGGCCTGCGGCGGGACTACATCCCGGAGTAGCCGGCCCCGCTCAGACGCTCCGGCCGATCGTCAGTAGCGCCAGCGGCTGAGAGGTGCGACCGCCGGCGGATCGGCGTCTGGCGGGCGCCTCGAGACGTGCGACCGCCGGCGTATGCACGTAATCCCGCACAGTTGTGGGCCAGGCGCAGCATGCCGGTGGCCCAGGCCACGCCCTGTCCACATACGAGACCATCGAGGCGCAAGTCACGCGCAAGTGGACCAAATGTGCGCCAATCGCCCTATCAAGGCCCGCTGAACGGGCGATTCGCATACATTTGGGACACTTGCGTATCAGTTACCACCCAGAGGCGCGCCGATGTTAGCCCGCCAGCCCCCGTTCGCCGGATCCGCACTCCCAAACGCCCCGGTGACACCTTGACGCAGACGGCAGTCACCGAGGCGACGCGGACGGCCGACCCACAGGCTCACCAAGAGCCCCAGTTCGCGCGGCCGGGGCTGAGCCGGTGAGGTGCCAGAATCGCAGGCAGCCCGCTATGAAGCCCATCGGCTGGATCCAGGGCCTCGAGGGGCCCGCCTCCCCTCGCCGTCGTCCCAGCCGGGCTCGCGATGGTGGCTAGCCGCCGACCGGCACCCGGTCCGCCAGGTGGTTCCCCATCCGCTCCAGGCCGAGCCGAAGGTCGGCCTCCGAC
>DASQZW010000034.1:0-16605 GCA_035638495.1 Terriglobales bacterium | reverse complement strand
CGAGCGCCTCGAAGCGCTCCGCCACCGGCAGTTCGAGCAGGCGCTGCATCGCGACGGCGTCGTCGCGAACGTTGATCTCCATGCGCCGGACCGTACGGCCTGACGCAACGTGAGGGTCAAGCCCCTTGCTGGCGGTCGCGGTCGAGCCGCTCGCCGGGCCTACGCCGACCTGGCTGGCGCGACCAGGTCGTCCATGCCCTCGTAAACAGTTCGATACGATCGCTCAATCGTCGAAGAGTTCGGCGAAGCGACGCCGGATCTCGCTCTCGATCCGGCCCCGCAGCGGCGTGAGCGCGAACGACAGGTCGATGTGCGCGACGATCCGGCTCGGCTCGATCTGCAGCCACCCGCCGCCGCCCGTGCGCCTCACCTCGACCCGGGTGGGGGTGGTCCACGTCGGCACCAGGCCGAAACGCTCGTTCAGCTCCGCCTGGAAGGTGTCGAGCCGGCGCCTGGCCTCCTCGGGCGGGACGTGGATCGGCTGCGTGATGTCGATGCTGGGCATGGCGCTGCAATCCTCGCCCGGCGAGGTCGCCGCGCGCAAATGCCCGGACTACGCGGCCGGGCCGAACCTCGGCAGCACCTCGGCGCCGAGCAGCCGGATGTGCTCGACGTCGGTGACGTCGAAGATGTGGAAGTAGACGGTCTGCGCGCCCGCCTCGGCGAGGTCCTCGATCCGCGCGACGACCGTGTCCGGGCGGCCGCAGGCGGCGGCGCGCTGCAGCACGTGGCCGTCCATCGTCGCCGACCGCCGGGCCGCCTCGGCCTCGTCGGCGCCGCAGAAGACCGGCAGGGCGGCGGAGAGGGCGACCGCGTCGGGGTCGCGCCCGATCTCCTCGCAGATCCGGCGGAACCGGGCGAACCGCTCGGCCAGGCCCGCGCCGAAGCCGGCATTGAACTCGTCGGCGAAGCGCGCCGCCAGGGTCGGCGTGCGTCGCGGGCCGCCGCCGCCGACGAGGATGGGCGGACGCGGGGTCTGGACGGGTCGCGGGAAGTTGCGCGCCTCCTGGAGCCGGTAGTGCTTGCCGGCGAAGCTGAACGGCTCCCCCGCGGGCGTCGTCCAGAGGCCGGTGACGATCTCGAGCTGCTCCTCCAGCCGGTCGAACCGTTCGCGGATCGGCGGGAAGGGAATGCCGAAGAAGGCGTGCTCCTGCTCGTACCACGCGGCGCCCACGCCCAGCTCGACCCTGCCGCCGCTCATCCCGTCGACGGTCGCCGTCGTGATGGCCAGCACGCCGGGGAGGCGGAACGTGGTCGCCGTGACGAGCGTGCCCAGCCGCACCCGACGCGTCTCGCGGGCCAGCCCGGCCAGCGTGGTCCAGGAGTCGGTGGGCACGAACCGCGGGTTGTCGCGCTCGACGCCCAGGTAGTGGTCGGAGCGGAAGAAGGCGTCGAACCCGGCCTCCTCGGTGGCCCGGGCGAGGGCCAGCGTCTGCTCGTAGGTCGCGCCGTGGTGGGCCTCCAGCAGGACACGCAGCTTCATGAGTGCGCTGGCATACTAGCATGTCGCCGCACGGAGCACGCCTCGAGACTCCTGGACCGACCATTGACATCGAGGGTTCCCCTGCCTAGATTGACGCTCAACCGTTTGTTCAACGGGGGAGGACGGGTGGTCCTGACCAACTACCTGGGCCCGGTCACGGTGACGCCGTGAGCAGGACCACGCTCAAGAACCTCGCCGCCCAGGCGGGTGTGCACCCGTCGACCATCTCCCGCGTCGTCAACAACGACCCGCTGCTGCGCGTCTCGGCGGAAACCCGCGCCCGCATCGAGGCCCTGCTGCAGGAGACCGGCTACCGGCCGGACGTCGTGGCCCGATCGTTGAAGCTGCGCCAGACGTTCGTCCTCGCGATGGTCATCCCCGACATCACCAACCCGCTGTTCGCGAACATCTTCCTGGGCATCGAGGACGCGGCCAGCGAGCGCGGCTACAGCGTGCTGCTGGCCAACACCGGCGGCTCGCCCGAGCGCGAGCGCGACCACCTCAGGACCGTCCAGGCGCGCCGGGTGGACGGCGTGGTGCTGGCCAGCGCCGTGCTCCGCGACCCGTCCGTGGGCTGGCTGCGCGAGCAGAACATGGCGCACGTCCTGGTCAACCGCTACAGCGACGAGCGCGATTTGTTCGTCGGGGCCGACGACTTCGGGGGCGCTCGGACGGCCACGTGGCACCTGCTGTCGCTGGGGCACCGCCGCATCGCCCACCTGGCCGGCGGCCACGGCATCAGCACGGCCGTGGAGCGCCGGCGCGGATACGTCACGGCGCTGCGGGATGCGGGGATCGAGCCGGACCCCTCGCTGATCGTCGAGTCGGGCTACCTGGAGGAGACCGGACGGGCGGCCATGGAGCAGCTGCTGGCCCTGCCCGAGCCGCCGACCGCCGTGTTCGCCGTCAACGACATGACGGCGATCGGGGCGCACCGGGCGCTGCTCGAGCGGGGCCTCCGCATCCCGCGTGACGTGGCGCTGGTCGGCTACAACGACGTCCCTCTGGCCAGCCGCCTGGAGCCGCCGCTGACGACGCTCCGCGTGCCGGTCAAGGACTTCGGACGGATCTCGGCGGAGATGCTGATCGAGCGGATCCAGACCGGCCGGACCGCGCGTCGCCGTGTCGTCCTGGACCCCCAGCTGATCGTCCGCGGTTCGACCGTGTAGACGAGCGATTCCGAATCGGGGCGAAGGTCCGTCACACTCGGAATCGCTCATCTCGCTGCACGATCGTTCAAGACGCGGCCGCGATCCCCTCCGTAGGTTCGCACCATGTCGAGCGTGCTGGCCGCGCTGGTCGCGTTCGCCTTCGTCAGCTCGGTCACGCCGGGGCCGAACAACGCCGTGCTGTGGGCGTCGGGCGCGCAGTTCGGCTTCCGCCGGACCCTGCGCCACGTCTTCGGCACCGCGCTCGGCATCGGCGCGATGGCGGCCGCGGTGGCGGCCGGGCTGGGCGTCATCGTGACCGCGGTCCCCGCCGCGCAGGTCGTCCTCCGTGTGATCGGATCTCTCTACCTGCTGTACCTCGCCTACCAGATCGCCCGGAGCGGCGCCATCCAGCGGCCTGATGTCGCCCGGCCGCTCGGCCTGGGTCACGCGGCGGTCTTCCAGTGCCTCAATCCGAAGGCGTGGATCTTCGCGCTCTCCGCGGTGAGCGCCTTCCGGCCGGCGCAGCTCCCGATCGCAGCCGGGTCGGCGCTGGTGATCGCGACGATGATGCTCGTGGTGGTCCCGACCGCCGCCGCCTGGGCGGCAGGGGGCACGTTCATCACCCGGGTCGTGACGGGCGACCGGGCGCGACGCGTGCTGAGCGTCGGACTCGGCGCCCTGCTCGCAGTGTCGGTGGTCAGCCTCTGGATCTGAGGGTCACGCGAGCGCCAGGTCCGTCTTCGAGAAGTCGTCGCCCGTGCATTGCAGCGAGTTACCGTCATCGGTGATGAAGCTGCCCCGGCACACCGCCGACGTCCTCTTGTGGGCGCTGGTCATCGTCGGCCCGACGATCCTGACGGTGGTCCTCGTCCCCGTCACGACCACCCAGCGGCGGGACTACGTCTTCCTCTACCTGGGGCTGGTCGCCGTGCTCGGGGTCCTGCGCGGCTTCTGGCCGGCCCTCGCCGCGGCGGTGGTCAGCTTCCTCATGGTCGACTACTTCTTCGTCCCCCCGGTCTACACGTTCACGATCGCCGACGAGCAGGACATCGTGAACCTGCTCGCGTTCCTGGCCACCGCCGGAGTGGTCGGGCTCCTGGCGTCCCAGCGCCGCCGCGCGCTGCTGCAGTCCGAGCGCCTGACGCGCAACCTCCGCCAGACCAACGCCGAGCTCGCGCGCCTCAACAAGGAGCAGGCCGCCGCCGCCCAGGCCGCGCTGGCCGTCGCCCGCAGCCAGGAGCAGGTCCGCGCGCTGCAGGAGGTCGACCGCGCCCGCCGGGAGCTGCTGGCGAACGTCTCGCACGAGCTGCGGACGCCGCTGGCCACGATCCTGACGGAGAGCACGTCGCCGCCCGAGGCGGCCGACGCCGACCGCCGCCTGCACGCGATCGCCGGCGAGGCGCAGCGGCTCAAGGCGCTGGTCGACGACATGCTGGACCTGGCCGTGATCGAGAGCGGGACCCTCGAGCTCCGCCTGGAGCCGGTGCGCCTCGGCGACGCGATCGAGGCGGCCGTCGAGCGGCTGCACCGCACCTCGCCCGACCGCGAGGTGCGCTGGGACGAGGCGGCCGCGGGCATGGACGTGCTGGCCGACTGGAGCCGGCTGCTGCAGGTCCTCGACAACCTCCTGGCCAACGCCGACCGGTTCGGTCCCCCCGGAACGCCGATCGAGTTGAGCTTCGGGCCGGACGGCCCCGGCCTGGTGGCCGTCCGCGTCCGCGACCACGGCCCCGGCGTGGCACCCGAGGTGCGGCCCAGGCTGTTCGAGCGGTTCGTACACGGGCCCGCGATGGACGGCGCGTCGCAGCACGCGGGCACGGGACTGGGACTGGCGATCGTGAAGGGCCTGGTCGAGGCGCACGCGGGGTCGGTCGCGCTGGAGGACGTCGACGGGTCCGGCGCGTCCTTCCGCTTCACGCTGCCGGTCGTCGAGGACGCCGTCTGAGCCGGCTGGTTTCGTTGAGGGTCCGTTGAATGACTGCGGACGACGACGACTCATGACGCCCCGGATCCTGATCATCGAGGACGACGAGGCGCTCCGGACCGCGGTCATGACGATCCTCGAGCGCAGCGGCTACGACGTGGCCGCCGCGAGCAACGGTTCCGCCGGGCTGCGCGCGCTCCAGCAGGGCGCGTTCGACGTGGTCCTGCTGGACATCGGGCTCCCGTTCGTCGACGGCTGGCGGCTGCTGAGCACGATGGAATCTGGCCGGATGCCGTCGGTGATCGTGATCAGCGCCCGCGGCGAGGAGCGCGACAAGGTGCGGGCCCTGGACATGGGCGCCGACGACTACCTCGCCAAGCCGTTCGGCGCGGACGAGCTGCTGGCCCGCATCCGCGCGGTGCTGCGGCGCGTGAACCCGGACGCGGTGACCGCCCCGGCCATCCACGTGGAGGACGTGGTGATCGATCTGGGCCGCCGGACGGTGCTGAAGGCGGGGGAGGAGGTCCGGCTCTCGCCGACCGAGTACGGTCTGCTCTCCCAGTTGGCCCGGCGCGCGGGCACGGTCGTCGATCACCAGACCCTGCTCCGGGAGGTGTGGGGCGCGTCGCACGTGCACGAGCGCAACTACCTGTGGACGTTCATCCAGCGGCTGCGCCAGAAGCTGGAGGACGACCCGCGCACCCCGCGCGTGATCGTCAGCGCGGGCAGCCGCGGCTACCGGTTGGGCGGACCGGGGCCGCCCTGAGGACCCGGCCGCCGTCGGCCGGGACGCCGCGCGACGGGCCCTTCACAGTTCGTTGAGCGTTCGTTGAGCGGCCGGCCCGTAGCCTCCAAGGCGTTATGCCACTCGACGTCTGGATGCTCGGCCTGCTGCTGCTGCTCGCCGTGAGCAGCTTCGCGTACGTGGCGGGCCTGAGGAGGCTGCCCTGATGGCGGCATACGTCGCGGCCGGCGTGGTCGCGCTGCTCGTCACCGTGTACCTCTTCGTGGCCCTCCTGTTCCCAGAGAGGTTCTGAACCTTGGTCCTCGACATCATCGGAGTCGCCGTCACGTTCCTCGCGGTGTTCGTGGGGGCGTGGTTCATCGGCCCGTACCTCCATCGCGTGTTCACGGGCCAGCGGGTGTTCCTGACCCCGGTCGTGCGGCCGGTGGAGCGCGGGTTCTACCGGCTCTCCGGCATCAGGGAGGACAGCGAGCAGACCTGGTGGGTCTACCTCATCGCGATGCTCGCGGTCCAGGTCGTCAGCCTGCTGATCTCCTATGTGATCTTCCGGGTCCAGGACCACCTGCCGCTCAACCCCATGGGTTTCGGCCCGGTGGCGCCGGACCTGGCCATGAACACGGCGATCAGCTTCACGACCAACACCAACTGGCAGAACTACACCGGCGAGCAGACCATGTCCTACCTCAGCCAGATGCTGGGGCTCGCGACCCACAACTTCCTGTCCGCGGCGACCGGCATCGCGCTCGCCGTCGCGCTGGTGCGCGCCATCGCCAGCCGCACCGTCAAGACCATCGGCAACTTCTACGTGGACGCGACCCGGTCCATCCTGTATGTGCTGCTGCCGATCGCGATCGTGGGTGGGCTGATCCTGGCCTCGCAGGGCGCGATCCAGACGCTGGGCAGCTACCCGGTGGCGCACACGCTGGAGGGCGCGCAGCAGACCATCGCCGTCGGGCCCTTCGCGTTCCAGGAGGCCATCAAGGACCTCGGCAACAACGGCGGCGGGCCGTTCAACGCCAACAGCGCCCATCCCTTCGAGAGCCCAAACGGATTCACCAACAACTTCGAGATCTTCCTGGAGCTGTTCATCCCGTTCGGGCTTGCCATCATGTTCGGCCGCTGGGTCGGCAACGTGAAGCAGGGCGTGGCCATCGGCGCCGCCATGGCGATCGTCCTGATCGGCGCGACCGGGATTGCCGCAGGCGCTGAACAGGCCGGCAATCCGGCGCTGACCGCGGTCGGCGTCGACCAGACCCGCAGCTCGACCCAGGCGGGCGGCAACATGGAGGGCAAGTCGGTCCAGTTCGGGCCGATCTTCTCCGGCGAGTTCGCCGCCTCCACGACCGGCACCAGCACCGGGTCGGTGGATTCATCGCACGACAGCTTCACGCCGATCGGCGGCATGGTCCCGATGGTGCTGATCCAGCTCGGCGAGATCACTCCGGGCGGGGTCGGTGCCGGCCTGTACGGCATGCTGATGTTCGCCGTCATCGCGGTGTTCATCGCGGGCCTCATGGTCGGCCGGACCCCCGAGTACCTCGGCAAGAAGATCGAGTCCAGGGAGGTGCGGCTGGCGTCGCTGACGCTCTTGCTGGGGCCGGCCGCGATCCTCGGGTTCACCGCCATCTCCGTGCTCGCGTCCGGCGGGAAGGCGGGTCCGTTGAACCCCGGGGCACACGGCTTCTCCGAGATCCTGTACGCGTTCTCGTCCCAGTTCGGCAACAACGGCAGCGCCTTCGCTGGCCTGACCGGCAACACCGTCTACTACAACTCGTTGGGCGGCGCCGATATGTGGATCGGACGCTTCCTGTTCGTGATCCCGCTGCTGGCCCTCGCCGGTGCACTGGCCGGCAAGAAGGTCGTGCCCGCCGGCAGGGGTACATTCGCCACCGATACGCCGCTGTTCGCGGGGCTGCTGGTCGGCGTGATCCTCATCGTCGGCGCACTGACGTTCTTCCCGGCGCTCGCGCTGGGGCCGCTTCTCGAGCACTTCCAGCTGGCGGCCGGCCAGCTGGCCCACTGAGGTCGCCAATGGAGCAGAGAGTCCGGACCGAGCAGTACCGGCATCGCCGGCACTCCAGCCTGTTGGACCGGGACATCATCGTCCCGGCCATCGTTGACAGCTTCAAGAAGCTGGACCCGCGATGGCAGGCTCGCAATCCGGTCATGTTCGTGGTCGAAGTGGGCTCCGTCATCACGACGATCGCCTACGTGGCAGGCCTCTTCCAGCAGGGCACCAACGAGCTGTTCGTGGGCCAGATCGCCGTCTGGCTGTGGTTCACCGTGCTGTTCGCGAACTTCGCCGAGGCCGTGGCCGAGGGCAGGGGCAAGGCGCAGGCGGCCAGCCTGCGCCGGACCCGTTCCGAGCTGACGGCCCGCCGGCTGAAGGACGACGGGACCGAGGAGCGTGTGCCCGCGCCCCAGCTGCGCAAGGGCGACCGGGTCGTCTGCGAGGCGAACGACCTGATCCCCGGCGACGGGACCGTCGTCGCGGGCATCGCGTCGGTCGACGAGTCGGCCATCACCGGCGAGTCGGCCCCGGTCATCCGTGAGGCTGGTGGCGACCGCAGCGCGGTGACGGCCGGCACCCGGGTCCTCTCCGACCGCGTCGTCATCGAGGTCACGGCCAACCCGGGCGAGACGTTCCTGGACCGCATGATCGGCCTGGTCGAGAGCGCGTCCCGGCGCAAGACGCCGAACGAGATCGCGCTCAACATCCTGCTGGCCGCGCTGACGATCATCTTCATGTTCGCCGTCGTGACCCTGCAGCCGTTCGCGCTCTACGCCGGCACGTCGGTCTCGATCACCGTCCTGATCGCGCTGCTCGTGTGCCTGATCCCGACCACCATCGGCGCACTGCTGTCGGCCATCGGCATCGCGGGCATCGACAGGCTGCTGCAGAGGAACGTGGTGGCGCTGTCCGGCCGCGCCGTCGAGGCCGCCGGCGACGTCGACACGCTGCTGCTGGACAAGACCGGCACCATCACCTTCGGCAACCGGCAGGCGTCCGAGTTCCTGCCGGCGGCCGGGGTCACGATGGACCGGATCGTGTCTGCCGCGGCGCTCTCGAGCCAGTCGGACGAGACGCCGGAGGGCCGCTCGATCGTGGCGCTGGCAGGCCGCCTGGGCGCTCCGGACGGCGGCGCAGGGCAGACCGACCACATGACCTTCGTGCCGTTCTCCGCGACGACCCGCATGAGCGGCGTCGACGTCAACGGCCGCAGCATCCGCAAGGGCGCCGCCGACAGCGTGGCGCAGTGGGCCGGCCAGCCCCTGCCCGACGACGTGCGGACGACGGTCGAGACGATCGCCCGGTCGGGCGGCACACCGCTCGTGGTCGCCGAGAACCGGGCGGTCCTCGGCACGATCCACCTCAAGGACATCGTCAAGCCCGGCATCGCCGACCGGTTCGCCGAGCTCCGCCGCATGGGCCTGCGCACGGTGATGATCACCGGCGACAACCGGCTCACCGCGGCCACCATCGCCAGGGAGGCGGGTGTCGACGACTTCCTGGCCGAGTCCACCCCGGAGGACAAGCTCGAGCTGATCAGGAACGAGCAGACAGACGGGCGCATGGTCGCCATGACGGGCGACGGCACCAACGACGCGCCGGCGCTGGCCCAGGCCGACGTCGCCGTGGCCATGAACTCCGGCACGCAGGCGGCCAAGGAGGCCGGCAACCTGATCGACCTGGACAGCGACCCCACGAAGCTCATCGAGATCGTGGAGGCCGGCAAGCAGATGCTCATCACGCGGGGCGCGCTGACCACGTTCAGCATCGCCAACGACGTGGCGAAGTACTTCGCGATCATCCCGGCCATGTTCCTCGGCGCGCTGCCCGCGCTGGGCGCGCTGAACGTCATGCGGCTGGAGAACCCGAGCAGCGCCGTGCTGTCCGCGGTCATCTTCAATGCCCTCGTCATCGTGGCGCTGATCCCGCTGGCCCTCCGCGGCGTGCGCTATCGCCCGATCGGGGCGGCGGCGCTGCTGCGCCGAAACCTGCTCATCTACGGCATCGGCGGCATCGTCGCGCCGTTCGCCGGCATCAAGCTGATCGACGTGATCGTCACGGCGGTCCACCTGGCCTGAGGAGCTGAACACCAATGCTCGCTTCCCTTCCATCCGAGCTGCTGCAAGCGCTGCGGCTCACGGTCGTGGTCTTCGTCGTCACCGGCCTCATCTACCCGTTCGTGGGGACCGGCCTGGCCCAGGCGCTGTTCAACCACCAGGCCAACGGCAGCCTGATCACGAAGAACGGCCAGGTCGTCGGCTCGTCCCTGATCGGCCAGCAGTTCACGAGCGACAAGTACTTCCACGGCCGGCCTTCCGCGACGGTCAGCCCCAGCACCGGCAAGCCCGAGCCGTACGCCGCCGACAACTCGGCCGGCAGCAACCTCGGGCCGTCCAACCAGGCCCTGGTCGACCGCGTCAAGACGGGCGTGCAGACGGTCCGGCAGCAGGACGGGCTGAGCGCCGATCAGCAGGTCCCGGCCGACCTGGTCACCACCGACTTCAGCGGCTTCGACCCCAACATCACGGAGGCGTCTGCGCTGCTCCAGGTCAACCGGGTGGCGCAGGCGCGCAGCCTGGACCCCGCGAAGGTGCACGACCTCGTGGAGGGCCACGTCCAGGGTCGTATCCTCTGGGTCTTCGGTGAGCCTCACGTGAACGTGCTCGACCTGAACATGGCGCTGGACAGCGGGGCGGCCGCCTGACGACCCAGGGGCGCGGCCGGCTCAAGGTCTACCTGGGCGCCACGCCCGGCGCCGGCAAGACGTACGCGGCGCTGCGCGAGGCGCACGAGCTGGTGGAACACGGCCACGACCTGGTGGTGGCCTTCGTCGAGACGTATGGCCGGCCGCGGACCGTGGAGCTGCTCGGCGGCCTGGAGGTGGTGCCCCGAGTCAGCGTGCCGTACCGGGGCACGACGCTCCAGGACATGGACCTCGACGCCGTGCTGGCCAGGCGCCCCGAGATCGCGCTGGTCGACGAGCTGGCCCACACCAACGCGCCCGGCCTGCGCCACGAGAAGCGCTGGCAGGACGTGGAGGACCTGCGCGACGCCGGGATCGACGTGATCTCGACCGTCAACGTCCAGCACCTGGAGAGCGTGAAGGACCTGGTCGAAAAGGTGAGCGGCATCCCGGTCCGGGAGACGCTCCCGGACCGTGTACTGGACGGCGCCGACGTGATCCAGTTCATCGACATCGCGCCCGAGGCGCTCCGCAAGCGCATGCGCCACGGCAACATCTACGCCCCGGAGAAGGTCGACGTCGCGCTGGCCAACTTCTTCCGGCCCCGCAACCTGGCCGCCATGCGCCAGATCGGCCTCCGGCTGGTCGCCGACTCGATGGCCCGCCAGCGGCAGGTCGTCAGCGCCCCTGAGGACGTCCTGGTGGCGGTCTCGTGCAGCCCTGCGTCCGAGGAGCTGATGCGGCGCGGCGCGCGGCTCGCTCGCCGCCGGGGCGGCACCTGCCTGGTGGTCACGGTGGAGACCGACCCCGAATGCCCGCCCGACACGGAGCGCTTCCGGGCGCTCGCGACCCAGCTCGGGTGCGCGTTCGCGGTGCTGGGCGGCCGCGACGTCGCCGGAGCGATCATCCAGGCCGCCCGCGACTTCGGCGCGGAGCACGTGATGGTCGGCGAGATGATCAACGCGGGGCAGCTGGAGCGGCTCCGCCCGTCGGTCGCCGACCGAATCATCGACAGCCTGCCCGACTCGGACGTGCACGTGATCGCCCGCCTCGGGCGGCTGGCGGAGCGGCAGGGCCGTCAGGACGGCGACACTGAGGACCGACGGCCCGACCCGATGGCCCTGCTCCGCCAGGTGTCCGCGGACAGCCGGCGCTCCGCCGCGCTCCGCGTGTACCTCGGATACGCACGAGGCGTGGGCACGACGACCGCCATGCTGGCCGAGGCGCGCCGGCGGGCGGGCCGCGGCACCGACGTCGTGGTGGCCGCGTACCGCCTGCACGACGACCCCGGGCGGGTCCTCGCCGGGCTGGACGTCCTCGGCGGCCTGCGCGACCCGCCCCGGCGGCGGCCGCTGGACGTCGAGGCGGTGCTGGCCCGGAACCCGCAGGTGGTCTGCGTCGACGACCTGACCGACATGGACTCACAGGGGCGGCCGGTGCTGGACGCGGTCCCGCGCCTCCTGGCGGCGGGCATCACGGTGCTGGCGACGCTGCACCTGCTCGCGCTGCGCTCGGCCGCCGAGAGCGTCTCCCGCCTGCTCGGCCGTCCGCTGGACAGGCCGGTCGTCGCGGACGAGCTGCTGGACATCATCGACGAGTTCGAGCTGGTGGACATGCCGCCGGACGAGCTCCTCGAGCGGATCCGTGAGGGCAGGGTGCTCGAGCCAGCCGAGCTGGCCCGGGCGATGCAGCGAGAGCTCCGGCCCTCCGTCCTGGCGATGCTGCGCGAGACGATGCTGCGCCGGGCCGCGGACGAGGTGGACCGCCAGTTCGTCCGGGACCTGCGCGACACGGCGGGAGCGGCGTCGGTGGAGGTGCGGGGGCGGATCGTGCTGTGTTTGCCCGTCAGGGGCGGCCTGGACGAGCGCATTCGCGGCGCGGCCGGCTACGCGCTGGCGCAGGACGCGACGTTCACGGTCGTGACGGTGCGCCCACCGGGGCTGTCGGACGACGAGAAGACGTTCCTCGGGAGCTACACCACGCTGACGCACCAGCTGGGCGGTGAGTTCGTCCGCCTGGAGGAGCGCGCGGTCGCTCCCGCCCTGGCGCGGTTCATCGTGGATTCGCAGGCGACGGAGGTGATCCTCGGGCACCGCCGGCGAGCGGCCTGGCGGCCGTGGGACACCACGGCGGAGGTGATCCGGCTGCTCCAGGGGGTGGACATCCACGTCCTGCGCCGCGGCCAGTGAGCGCCTCGATAATCTGCGTCATGGTGACCGACCAGCCCATCGGTGTCCGGAAGCTCACGCCGTGCATCGGCGCCGAGATCAGCGGCGTCGACCTGTCCCGGCCGCTTGGCGAGGAGCTGTTCCGGGCCGTCCACGACGCGCTGATGGAGCACCAGGTCGTCTTCTTCCGCGACCAGGCGCTGACTCCGGCGCAGCAGAAAGCCTTCGGCGCGCGCTTCGGACCGCTGCACATCCATCCGGCGTCGTCCGATCATCCGGAGGGGCACCCGGAGGTGATGGTCATACACGCCGACGAGCGCTCCCGCTTCGTGGCGGGCGAGCTGTGGCACTCGGACGTCTCCTGCGACCAGGTGCCGCCGATGGGCAGCATCCTCTACCTGCTGGAGGTGCCGCGGGTGGGCGGCGACACCCTCTTCGCCAGCATGTACGCCGCGTACGACGCGCTGTCCGGGCCGATCAAGCAGCTCCTGGAACCGCTCACGGCGGTGCACGACGGCGGTCACTACTACGCCGGGAGATACGATGGCGCCCGCACCGGCGGCGAATTTCCGCGCGCTGAGCACCCGGTCGTCCGCACGCACCCGGTCACGGGCCGGCGACTGCTCTTCGTGAACCGCATGTTCACGACGCACATCCCGGCGCTGAGGCCCGCTGAGAGCGAGGCCGTGCTCGAGATGCTGTACCGGCACATCGAGTCGCCCCAGTTCCAGTGCCGGTTCACGTGGCGCGTGGGCTCGGTGGCGTTCTGGGACAACCGCTGCGTGCAGCACCAGGCGATCTGGGACTACTACCCGCAGCGCCGGCACGGACACCGCGTGACGATCCAGGGCAGCGCGCCGGCCCGGTGAGGGCCGGGCGGGTTCAGTCCCGGTAGGCCTCGGCCTGGAGCGTGAAGAGCTCCGCGTACAGGCCGCCCGCGTCCATCAGGTCGGAGTGGGTGCCCTCCTCGACGAGGCGGCCCTCCGCCAGGACGAAGATCCGGTCCGCCGACAGCACGCTCGAGAACCGGTGCGAGATCAGCAGGACGGTACGGTCCTCGAAC
The DNA here is from genome assembly GCA_035638495.1 of Terriglobales bacterium. GTDB lineage: Bacteria > Chloroflexota > Dormibacteria > Dormibacterales > Dormibacteraceae > CF-161. Next base: position 3,377 of record DASQZW010000034.1, on the reverse strand, counting down.
AGGGTCCGAATGCTCTCGAAGAGGTCGTGCTCGGCGCGGGCGTCGAGCGCGGCCGTCGGCTCGTCGAGGATCACGAAGGGCGCGTCGCGGAAGAAGGCGCGCGCGAGGGCGATCCGCTGCCACTGGCCGACGGACAGGTCCTCGCCGCCCTCGAACATCTTGCCGAGCATGGTGTCGTAGCCCCGCGGCAGGCGCGCAACGAAGTCGTGGGCGCCGGCTCGCCGGGCGGCCAGCTCGATGAGACGCCGGTCGTCGATCGCCGCCACCCGGCCCATGCCGACGTTGTCGGCGACCGGGAACAGGTACTGGCCGAAGTCCTGGAAGACCACCGCGACGCCGCGCCGGAGCTGCTCGGCGTCCACGGCGGACACGTCGACCCCGTCCCAGCACACGCGCCCGCCGTGCGGGCCGTACAGGCCGGACAGGATCTTCGCGAGCGTGGTCTTGCCCGACCCGTTCTCGCCGACGAGCGCGACAACCTCGCCACGCCGGATAGTGAGCGAGATGCCGTCCAGCGCCGGTCGCTCCGAGCCCGGATAGGTGAACCGGACGTCTTCCAGTCGCAGGGTCCCGAACCGCTCCGGCGCCGGCGCCGACGGCCGCGCCGCCAGGATCGCCGGCAGCAGCGCGCGAAAGGCGCTCAGGTCCTCCAGGAACAGCGCGCTCTCGTAGAGCTGGCCGACGGCGAACGCGATCGAGGCCACCGCCGGCGCGAGCCCGACGATCGCGATGGCGGCCGCCGTGGCCGTCGCCACCGACATGCCGCGGTCCAGCACGAACCACGCCATCACCGCGATGGTGAGCGCGATCGCCAGCGCGGACGCCGCGCTGCCCACCAGCGAGCGCGCGGACCCGCGGCCCACCATGTTCCACAGCTCGGCCATCCGGCGCTCGAACATGCGAGCGGCCATGCCGCGCAGGTGCTCGGCCAGGCCGTACGCGCGCACCTCCTTGGCGGAGCTCCCGCCGGTGAGCAGGCCCCGGACGTACTGGCGGCGCCGCTCGTGCTCGCTGAACTGCATGCTGAAGGTGCGGAAGTCCCGGCTGAACGCGCTGGAGGCCAGCAGCAGGGGCACGAGCGTGAGCAGCAGCGACGGCAGCAGCAGCGGCTGCAGCAGCACGAGCACGGCCACCAGCCCGACCATCGTCGCCAGCGAGCCGCCGAGCTGCAGCAGCGCCTGGGTGATCTGGAACGGCCGCGCCCCGGCGTTCAACGCGCGCTGCATGCGGTCGTGGAACTCGGAGGAGTCGTACGCCTCGAGGTCCACCGCCGTCGCCACGTCCACGACGGGCTGGAAGGCCAGCTCCGAGACCTGCTCGGTGAGCACCATCCGGATCGAGTTGCCGAACGTCGACGAGAACGTGATGAGCAGCAGGACCACGGTCATCACGCCGAGCTCCGGCAGGATCGCGGCCAGTCCGATGTGGCTCTGCTGGGCGTTCAGCAGCTGCGCGACGACAGCCCGGACCACCAGCAGCGCGACGCCGAAGCCGGCCGCGGCGACCAGCTGCAGCACCAGCAGGACGATCACCAGGCGGGGCGCCGCCCTCCACACGAGCCCCGTGGCGTCCAGCAGCAGCCTCGGCAGATCGCGCGGTGAGTGGGGGCGGTCGTCGGGCTCGAAGCCCACCCGCCGCATTCGCGGAGTCTCGGCCACGCGACGAGGATTGTACGGCCGGGCTCAGACCTCCGTGCCGGCCTGCAGCGCCCTGAGCGCCGCCTCGGCGCGGCGTCCGACCTGCGCCGCGACGACCGGCGCGCGCGAGCGGTCCTGGCCCATCGCGCCCGCGGCGAACCGCGCGTAGACGCCCTCCAGGATGCAGGCAAGCCGCCAGTGTCCGAAGGCGACGTAGTAGCCGAGCTCGGCGATGTCGCGTCCGGAGCGCTCGGCGTACCGCTCGGCCAGTTCCCGGCGGGACGGGAAGCCGGGCAGGCTGGTGGCCGGACGGGGCGTCGCCGCGGCTGCCCCGCCGTCGGCGCCGGTCCAGTACATCATGAGCGTCCCCAGGTCGGCCAGCGGGTCGCCCAGGGTGCACAGCTCCCAGTCGAGCACGGCCCGGACGGAGCCGTCGGTTCCGACGATGGTGTTGTCGAGCCGGTAGTCGCCGTGGGCGACCACGACGCCCTGCTGCGGCGGGACGCGAGTCAGCAGCAGGTCGTGGACCTCCTCAACGAGGGGGACGTCGCGTTCGATCCCGGCCTCTCGCTCCTGGGCCTGAGAGCGCAGGAACTGTCCGTGCCACCGCTTGAGCTGGCGCTCGACGTAGCCGTCGCGCCGCGCCAGGTCGCCCAGCCCGACGGCGTCCACGTCGACGTCGTGCAGGGCCACGAGCACGTCGACGAGGTCCTCGCCCGCCCTGCGGCGCGCGGCCTCGTCGAGGACGGGCTCGGTCTCGGCGGCGGTGCGCAGGACGCGGCCGTCCACGTGGCTCATCACGTAGAAGGGGCTGCCGTTCACCGACTCGTCCGCACAGATGCCCAGCGGCTCCGGCACGGGCACGGACGTCGGCCGGAGAGCGGCGATGATCCGGTGCTCGCGGCCCATGTCGTGGGCGCTGGCGAGCACGTGGCTCAGAGGCGGCCGGCGCAGCACCCACCGGCGTCCGCCGGCGTCCGTGACCTCGAACGTGAGGTTGGACGAGCCCCCGACGATGCGCTCGAACCGCACCGGAGGCTCGACGCCCCCGACGTGGGCGAGCAGCCATTCCGTGACACGCGGAACGTCGATGCCGTCCGGGTCTGTCATCGAGCTGATGGTCTCTTCATGCTGGGGCGACGGGCGAGTTCGGGCCAAGGGGGCGCTGACGCGCCCCCGCGTGCCAGCCTGGGTGCCGGGAGGACGGGCGTCAAGGCTTCCCTTCGGCGCTTCGCGGCCCTGACGCCCTGCGGTGGAGTGTTCGACTGCTCGGGTCTGAATTTGGGAGATTCGTCCGGCGGATCTCCCTTATTCGAGTGGGAATTAGGGAGATTCGCCAGACGAATCTTCCTATTGAAGATCGGTTCCACTCCACAGGCGGTCCACTTGCGCGCCACTTGCGCATCCCGAAGGGTGACGTGGCGCCAGATCGCCCCTTGGACGCCCGCGGAATGGGCGATTCGGCGCCAAATCAGCCATGCCGCTGGGCGCGGCACGCGAGAGGATGAAAATGGGGTCGGTCGGCGTGCGGCCCGAAGTCGAATTGGTACCCGGGAGACCGACGCCAAATCTGGGCCGGCGAACTGGTGGTACCCGAGATTGTGGCCCCGCTTGATGGGAGCACGTAGAGGAAACTCTGTTCGAAGCAGTTCGCCCGCTGACCAAGAACGCTTGGGAGGTCGGTGGTGCATGTGGTCCATGAGCGGGCTGGACGTCCACAAGAAGAACGTAGTGCCTGCG
>DASQZW010000033.1:0-4198 GCA_035638495.1 Terriglobales bacterium | reverse complement strand
GCCACGGCGACACGGCTTCGAGCCGCCACAGGGTCAGGGCGCCCAGCACGGCGATCACGAGGTAGCCGAAGCGGACCGGACTGAGGCCGTAGATCAGCCGGTCCTCCAGGTCGACGTCCTGCGGCACGCGAGCGTTCATGGCGAGCAGGCTAGAGTCCGCCGGCCGGATGGGGAACCCATGTCGTTAAGACTGTCCCCCGACCCCAACCGTCCCCCGCGAGGGGGACGGGAGGAGGCAGTAGAATCGGTGCTTGCCGAACGCCCGTGTAGCTCAACCTGGCAGAGCAGCGGACTCTTAATCCGTTGGTTGGAGGTTCGAATCCTCTCGCGGGCACCAGTTTGATCTTCGCCCTGGCTGATTCCAGCGGCTGGGTGATCGCCGCGCTGATGGCGGTGACCGTCACGCTGCCGTTCCTGCTCAGGCGCCGCCTGCGCTGGGCCGGGAGCTACCTGGAGCGGCTGCGACCCCACTACTGGATCGGCTTCACCATCGCCGGTCTGTCCCTGGTCCACGCCGGTCTGGCGATGTCCTCCGGGCCGACGCCGGGCGGCGTCGAGTGGACCGTCGGCATCTGGATCGCCACCGGGGCGATGCTGCTCGTGTTCCCGCAGCTCCAGCTCGGCCTCGGCCTCCGCCAGCCGGCCAGCCCCGAGCGGAAGCGGCGACGGCGCCTGCACCTCATGACCATGGCGCTGCTCGTCACGGCGGGCGCCGGGCACGTGGTGCTGAACGGGCCCGCCCTGCGCGGCCTCCTGCGCCTCAGCTGACGAGCGTCTCGAGGACCGCGGGCAGGGCGCGCAGGTCCGGGAGCATCGCCTCCGCCGGCCGGGCGTCCTCCTTCTCCGGCACGCGCGTGATGTAGACGCCGGGCACGCCGTGGGCGCGGGCCGGCGCGATGTCGTGGAAGACGCTCCCGGCCACGTGCACCCAGCGTTCGGGCGAGGCCCCGGTGAGCTCCTGGAAGCGGCGCAGGTGGCCGGGTGCCGGTTTGTACGAGCGCACGTCCTCGGCGGTCACCACCAGGTCGAACGCGGCCGGGAGGCGGCGCGCGGTGCCCGCGATCAGGTCGCGGTCTACGTTCGACAGGATGGCCAGCCGCCAGTCCGACGCCCGGAGCCTGCTCAGCGCGTCGCCGACGTCCCGGTACACCGGCCAGTCGGGCAGCGTCGCCCCCAGCACGTCGTCGCCGCCGGCAGGGAGGGAGACGCCGAGCTCGGCGGCCGCCCGCGACAGCGTCTCCCGCAGCACGTCGCGGTAGCGCCGGAACGGCTGTTCGGCCTCCACGATCGGCTCGAGCCTGTGGTACGCCGCCAGCACCTCGCTTCCCCGGCCCGGCGCGACGGACTCCACAGCCGTCGAGATGCCCGCGTGCCAGTCGACCAGCGTGCCGTAGCAGTCGAACGTCGCCCATCGCTCCACGAATCCCAGGATTGCAGAAGCCGGTCCGGCGTGCCGCGGGGTAGGATGCCCGGCAGATGGGCACCGTTACGATCGCGGCCACGTACGGCGCCGGCGGCAGCGTCATCGCGCCGAAGGTCGCGGAGCGCCTTGGGCTACCGCTGATCGACCGTGCGATTCCCGTTGCGCTCGCCCACGACCTGGCTGTGTCTCTGCGGCAGGCGCTCGCCGCGGACGAGCACCGCCTGCCCGGACCCGTCGGACGCGTCCTGCTGCGCGCGATCGACCTGTCGGGGCTCTACGTCGGCGTACCCGTGCACCACAGCCAGCTGGGGGCGGACGAGCGGGTGGCCACCACCGAGGCGGCTCTGCGTCACTGCGCGAATCGGGGCGGCGCCGTCGTGCTCGGCCGCGCGGGCGTGTTCGTCCTGCGCGATCGGGCCGACACGCTGCACGTCCGGCTCGACGGCAGCGAAGCAGCGCGTCTGCGCCAGGCCATGAGCCACGAGGGCCTGGACGAGGCGACCGCCAGGGTTCAGCTGCGCGAGACGGACCGGGCGCGGTCCGCGTACGTCAGCCACTTCTACCCCGGCCAGCGCTGGGAGGACCCGGCCAACTACCACCTGGTGGTTGACAGCACCGCAATCTCGCTCGACGCCTGCGTCCAGGTGATCGTCAGCGCCGCGCACGACCTGTTCGGCCGGGCGACGAAGGCTACGGCGCCGGCGTAACGGCGGCGGCGGCGGGCGACACGGGTTCCGGCACCCCTGCTGCGGCGAGCTCGTCGAGCTGCTCCTGGCGCAGCGCGGGGCCGCCGCGCAGCGGCAGCTCCTGGATGAGGAGGGTGAACAGGAACGCCGCCACGGCCGCGCCGATCGTCAGCCAGAAGAGCTGCGCGATCGCGAGCGCCTCGGCCTCGTGGATGGCCGCCAGGATGCGCGGTACGAGCGCCTGAAGCTGGGGCGACTGCGCGAGCTGCGCGCCGGCCCCCAGCGAGGAGAGGTTCCCGCTCGACGCGGCCGCCGAGAGAGGGCCGGCGACCGCCGCCGGGACCCCGTGGGCGGCGAAGCTCGCCGGCAGCTGGTGCACGAACGTGGAGTTGAACAGCGTCCCGGCGATCGCGAGGCTGACGGATCCGCCGAGCTGGCGCAAGAGCGTGAGCGTGCTCGTGGCGACGCCCAGGCGCCTCAGGGGTACAGCGGCCTGGATCACGACCGTGTACGCGGCCAGGCCCGGTCCGACACCGGCGCCCAGGATCAGCATCCAGCTCCACAGCACCACGCCGTTCGTGTCGGCCTGCAGGTGGGTCATCAGCCAGGCGCCGACGATCAGGAGGCCGATCGAGATCAGCATCAGCGCCTTGTACCTGCCCGTCCGGCTGATGAGCTGGCCGCCGAGGATGCTGCCGCCGATCAGACCGACCAGCAGCGGCCAGATCTCGTAGCCCGACTGGGTGGCGCTGATCCCACGGACGACCTGAAAGAAGCGGGGGAGGTAGATCACCGCGGTGAACAGGCCGAAGCCCAGGCAGAAGACCGCGGCGTTGGTGCCGGCGGTCGTTCGGGTCGTGAACAGGTCCAGCGGGATGACCGGCTCCTTTGCCACGCGCTCGACGAGGATGAATGCCACGAGCAGCACGCCCGCCACCAGGATCAGGCCGCCCACCTGCCAGGTCAGCCAGCCGTAGAGCTGTCCGTCGGGGGCCGTCTGCCCCTTCTCGGTCAGCCCGATCAGCAGCGACACCAGGCCGATGCTGAGCAGAGCGACACCGAGGAAGTCGAAGTCGCGCACCGAGCCGGGCCGGCGTCCCATGTTCGGCAGCACCGCCGCGATCACCGCGAGCGCCGCGATGCCCACCGGGATGTTCACATAGAACACCCAGCGCCAGCTCGCGTGGTCGGTGAGGAACCCGCCGAGGAACGGGCCGATGATGAAGCTGACCCCGAACACGGCTCCGAAGAAGCCCTGGTACCGGCCGCGCTCCTGGGGGCTGAAGAGGTCGCCGATGATGGCCAGCGAGATCGGGAACAGGGCGCCGGCGCCGAGACCCTGCACGCCCCGGAAGGCGATCAGCTGTCCCATCGACTGGGAGAGGCCCGAGAGCGCTGAGCCGACGAGGAAGATGACCACGCCGATCAGGAGCATCGGCCGCCGGCCGTACACGTCCGAGAGCTTGCCGTAGATCGGCACGGTCACGGTCGAGGTCAGGAGGTAGGACGTGACGACCCACGTGTAGAGGTTGTCGCCTCGGAGGTCGCTGACGATGCGGGGCAGCGCCGTGCCCACGATCGTCTGGTCGAGCGAGCTGAGGAACAGCACGAGGAGCACGGCGCCGAACACGGCGAAACGCGCGCGAGCTGCGAGTGGGGTGGCCTCCGTCTCTCGCTGTTCGATCTCGCGACCCAGCCTACAACTTCCCCGCGGTCGGGCCGGCGACGCCTACTTGCGCTCGACCTCGCGGATCTCGCCGGTCCCCACGTCGTACACGAAGCCGCGAACGTGGTCGCGATGCGGCACGAACGGGCTGGCCTCGATCCGCGCGATCGACTGGCGCACGTCGCCCTCCAGGTCGGGGAAGGCCTCCAGCGCGAAGTGGGGCCGGAGGCCGGTGTCGGCCTCGATCTGCCGCTTCAGGCCGTCGTCGCTGAACGTGAGCATGCCGCAGTTGGTGTGGTGGATCACCAGCACCTCACGCGTGCCGAGGAGGCGCTGCGAGATCAGCAGCGATCGGATGACGTCCTCGGTGACCACGCCGCCGGCGTTGCGGATGACGTGGACCTCGCCCTCCTCCAGCCCGAG
>DASQZW010000032.1:0-4535 GCA_035638495.1 Terriglobales bacterium | reverse complement strand
TGGACGCCCTCGTGCGCCTCGTCGCTCTCGATGAAGAGCGCCAGCGTGTCGAAGGAGAGCGTCCCGAGGCCGGCGATGGACTCGCTGTCTGCGTTGAACGAGTGCTTCAGGACTCTGAGCGCGGTGGGGCTCTTCTCCAGCATCTCGTCGGCCCAGCGGCGCACCTCGGCGCGGAGCTCGGCGCCGGGCACGACGGCGTTTACCAGGCCCCACCGCTCCATGGTGGCAGCGGGGTACTGCCGGCAGAGGTACCAGACCTCGCGCGCCCGCTTCTCGCCCAGGATGCGCGCGAGATACGCGGTGCCGAAGCCGGCGTCGAAGCTGCCCACTCGCGGGCCGGCCTGCCCGAAGGTGGCATGGTCGGCGGCGATCGTGAGGTCGCAGAGCACCTGGAGCACGTGGCCGCCGCCGATGGCGACGCCGTTGACCGCCGCGATGACCGGCTTCGGGATGTCGCGGATCACGCGGTGCAGGGTCTCGACCTCGAAGATGCCGCTCTCGGTCGGACCATAGTCGCCGGTTTCCTGCCGCTGCTTCTGGTCGCCGCCAGCGCAGAACGCGCGGTCGCCGGCGCCGGTCATGGCCACGACGCCGACGGCGCGATCGACCCACGCCATCTTGAAGGCGCGGATCAGCTCGTCGATCGTCCGGCCCCGGAACGCGTTGTAGCGCTGCGGCCGGTTGATCGTGATCCAGGCCAGGCCGCGCTCGACCTCGTAGAGAACGTCTTCCATACCGTGGGAAAGGGTAGGCGGGCCGGAAACGAAAGAGGCAGCCCCTGGCAACCGCGACGGCTGCCTCGCCGCGGATGATGCCTGGCTAGGGAGGGGTGCCCTCGCGCACCCAGGCGCGGAACCGCTCGATCTGCTCCTCGGTCCACTCCCCGTCGCACGGCATGTCGCCGGCTTCGAGCCGCTCCAGGATCGCGCTGGCGTTCTCCTTCACGTCGTCGTAGTCCCAGAGGTCGAACGCCCACTCCATTTCCGTCCGATCGAATTCGCGGAACAGGGGCTTGATGTCCTGATCGAAGCCGGCCAACGACGATCCTCCTTCCGAATGCGACTCGCGGTCGACGCGCAACCGCCAGCATAGGGTTTAGGTCGCCCGCGGGGTCGGTGTGGCGGTGCCTGCCGGCTTCGCGGTGGGCGTCGGCTGCGTCGTGGGAGTCGGGGTCGCCGACGGCCGCGGCGTGGCGGTGGGCGACGGCGTTCGCGACGGCGTCGGGGTGGGCGTGGGCGTCGCCGTCGGGGTCGGCGTCGAGGCCGCGACCGGCGGCGGCACCTGCTGCCCGATCGGCGGCGCGTCGGCCGGCGACCGCTGCTGGTTGGGAGCGCCGGGCGTGAGGAGCAGCAGCGCGCCGACCACCGCCGCGGCCAGGAGCGCCGCCGGGACCCCGACCCGGAGCGCGACCGGGACGCCGCCCTGCGGCCAGTCGCCGGTGCTCTGCGACGAGCGCCGGTACGCGGCCCGCAGGGGCGTCAGGCGGATGCCCTCGGCCGCGAAGCTGGCCCACGGCGCGCTCGAGAACTGCAGCGCCAGCCACAGGAGCAGCACCGCCAGCGCGACCGTGCCGACCGAGAACGCGCTGACGACGATCCCGACGCCCGCCACGGCGGCCAGGGCCGCGATCAGCGACTCGGCCCGCGACGCCCTGATCGCCTGCCAGACGGAGCGCCGCTCCGCCCGCTTCGGCGTCCGCAGGAAGGCGGCCTCCCGGCGAACGAGGCCGCGGAGGCAGGCGAGCGTGACCACCCAGCTGAGCGCAAACCAGCAGCGCAGGCAGCGCACGGCGTCGCCGAAGCTGCAGTGCGCCGTGGCGCGGATAGCCCACAGCGCCCGGGCCACGCCCGTCACCAGGAACAGGACGGGCACGATGGCCAGCGGCCCGACGATCTCGCGGACGGGCAGGCGGTGGTGCAGGACCGTCACCGCCGCCGTCAGCAGCAGCAGGACCGTGAACAACACCGTCAGCACGTCGCCGAACCACTGCACGCTGCCGAGCAGGTAGTGGATGCGCTGCCCGATCGTCAGCCGGAGGCGGTGCGGGGCGAGCGGCAGCAGCTCGCGCCAGTGCATGCGGAGGATCTGCACGCCGCCGAGCGCCCAGCGGAACCGCTGCTTCTTCAGCCCGTCGAAGCTCAGCGGCATCAGGCCGGCGCCGTACGCCTCGGGCACGTAGACGCCGGTGTAGCCCCTGCCGAGCATGCGGAGGCTCGCCTCGGCGTCCTCCGTGACCGTCTCGGTGCTCCAGCCGCCGATCTCGTCCAGCACCGACCGGCGCACCAGGCCCATGGTGCCCGCGAAGATGATCGCGTTCCGATGCGCGCGGGCCGGCATCGTGACGTCGAAGAAGTACCGGTAGCTGTAGAACAGCCCGCGCAGGTAGCTGTCGTCCTCCCAGTCCCGGTAGTTCTGAGGGGTCTGCACGAACGCCACGCGCGGGTCCGCGAAGTGGCCGACCGTGTCCCGCAGGAAGCCGGGATCGACGACGTAGTCAGCGTCGACGATCCCGACGACCTCGACCTGCGGCGGCAGCCGGCGCGTGGCCTCGTTCAGGGCTCCGGCCTTGTATCCGGGCCAGTTCGCCAGGTGCATGAACTGGAAGCGCGGACCCAGGTTCTCGCACAGCGCCTCGAGCGGTCGCCACACGACCGCCTCTCTGGTGTTGTTGTCGACGACCTGGACCAGGAAGTTGGGGTAGTCGAGCAGCGCGAGGGATTCGAGGGTGCGGCTCACCACCTCGACCGGCTCGTTGTACGTCGGCACCTGGATGGCGACCAGCGGCCGGTAGTAGGGGTCCAACCGGTGCCGCGCCGGCTCGCGCCGGCCGAGCACGTCGAGCACCTCGAACGCATAGGAGAGCGACAGGCCCAGTGCCACCACCTCGAACAGCAGCAGGAGCACGGTGCCCACCCAGATGATCGGGCCGAGGGGGTCAACCACCGCGGCCAGGACCGAGTAGACGAGGTACGCGACGCCCGCCAGCAGGACGCTCGCGAGCAGCAGCGACGCGAGGTAGCTCCAGCGCTCGAGGAGCACCCGGGCCACGATGCCCACCAGCACCGCCCACACCAGGAGGAACTCCGCGGCGGAGACGTCGCCGGTGAGCCACAGCAGGGTCGCCGCCGCCCCGGCGGCCGCCGCCGCGCCGAGGGGCAGGCCGAGCCAGAGGCGGGCCCGGACCACGCCCGGCACGAGGACGATCAGGGCGGTCACGGCCAGGGACAGCAGGGCAAAGAAAGTCAGCAGCTCCGCTATCACGTTTGCAAATCCTAGCCGGCGGTGAGCCGGCGGGGCGCCGGCGGACTGGTGGTTCGGGACGTGGTCAGGGCCTCGCGCCGCAGCCTGTCGCGTCGCATTTCAGGTCTGGATCCCCATCCTGTCACGAACTTCCGCCGGGCACTGCTACACCCCCGCTTCGGAGCGCCGCCGGCGCCGTTCGGGGTCGGGGTCCCAGCCCGGGATCCGGTTGAGGAAGTCGTCGTCGGGCTCCTGCTCCGGCAGCACCTTGTGCGGGTTCAGGATTCCGGCCGGGTCGAAGAGCTGCTTCAGCTGCCGCATCAGTCCGATCGCCAGGCTGCCGTGCTCGGCCTCGGCGTGGTCCCGTTTGAGCGCGCCCAGGCCGTGCTCCGCGCTGATGGTGCCCCCCAGGTCGATCGCGTCCCGGAAGATGCGGGCCGCGGCGCCGCTGACCAGGTGGCGCTGGTCCTCGTCGAAGAGGAGCGTCGGGTGCAGGTTGCCGTCGCCGACGTGGCCGACGGTCACGACCCGCAGGCCCGTGTCCGCCGCCAGCCGGTCGACGCGGCGCACCATCTCGGGAATGGCCCCGATCGGGACCGCCACGTCCTCGGCGAAGAAGCTGTGCGGCATGCCCATCAGCACCTTGCCGAACGTGCGGCGGGCGTCCCACAGTCCCTCGCGCTCCAGGCTGGACTGGGCGATGCGATTGTCGACCCCGTCCAGCAGCTCGACCATGCGCATCAGCTCGAGCTGGACGAACTCCTCGTCGTTGCCGTCCTGCTCGACGATCAGCACCGCCGCCAGCGCCGGGTCGAAGCCGCGCGGCAGCCGGTCGCGGACCAGGTCGAGCGTGGCCCGATCGAGGAGCTCCACCGCCGCCGGCAGGTGGCCGGCGGCCAGCATCCGGGACACCGCCGCCCCGGCCTCCTCCACGCTGCGGAACCCGACCATCGCCGTCGCCCGGTGGCGCGGCAGCGGCACCAGCTTCACGACGACCTCGGTGACGATCCCGAGCGTCCCCTCCGATCCGATGAACAGCTGCATGAGCCGGTAGCCGGACGAGCGTTTGCGCAGCCGTCCGCCCAGACGCAGCACGCGCCCGTCGGCAAGGACGACCGTGAGGCCCACCACGTAGTCGGCGGTCACGCCGTACTTCACGCAGCGCAGGCCGCCGGAGTTGCAGGCGACGTTGCCGCCGATCGTCGACAGCTCGACGCTCGCCGGGTCCGGCGGGTACATCAGCCCGTGGGCGTTCGCGGCCTCGTCGAGCGCGCGCGTGATCACCCCAGCCCCGG
>DASQZW010000031.1:0-13533 GCA_035638495.1 Terriglobales bacterium | reverse complement strand
AGCCGGAGGCCGGCCAGCCGGACGGTCAGCGCGCGCTCCGCGGCAGCCGCCAGCTCGTGCCAGTCGCCGCAGGGCTGGGGTGTGGTCGGGAGGCCGGCCGGCACGGCGCCGACCCACCGCCAGCAGAGCAGCCGGTCGCGGAACGCCGGCAGGACGCCGGCGTGGGCACCGGAGCCGGCCAGCATCCAGGGCGTGCCCAGCCGCTCCGCCTCGGCGGGGCGGGCCCAGGACACGGTGATCAGGTCGGGGTCCAGGCGGTCGCGCAGGAAGGCCCAGGGATGCGGTCGCTCGGACACCACGAGCAGGGTGCGCAGGGCCGCCTGCCGCATTCGCGTAATCATCCGGGAACGGGCCGGGCCGCCGCCCGGCGCGGCGCATCGTCCGCTTTTTGTCTGTCTCCAGCCTCCACACTCTGAGCCGTGCGGCGGGCCGGCACGGCCGTTCCATTGTCCGTTTTTTGTCCGCCCCTGGCCGCTAGCGTGGCGCGCATGGTGCTCCAAACGGTCTCGCTCTCGGCAATCGACGACATCGGCGGCGGCCAGTCCGCCATCATGCTCGGCCCCTACCGCCTCCTCGACCGCCTGGGCGCCGGCGCCTACGCCACCGTGTACCGGGCTCGGCACGAGGTGATGGAAGTGGAGCGGGCAATCAAGTTGCTCCGCCCGCGCGGCGGCCAGCCCGGCCAGCTCCTGCGCGAGGCACGGGTCGCGGCCCGGCTGCGACACCAGAACGTCGCCGGGGTGCTCGACTGCGGCGTGGCCCCCGACGGCACCCCCTACATCGTCCTGGAGTACGTGGCCGGTCGCAGCCTGGCGGACCGCCTCCGAGACGGAGTGCCGGCCCCGGCCGAGACCCTCCACGTGGCCGAGCGCGTCGCGGCCGCCCTCGACCACGCGCACGGGCTCGCCATCGTCCACCGTGACGTGAAGCCGGCCAACGTGCTCCTCGGCGATGACGGCACCGTTCGGCTGACGGACTTCGGGATTGCGCAGGCGGGCGTCGAACCGGACGGGCGCGAGCCTTGGGCCGGACTCGGCACGCCGGCGTACATGGCGCCGGAGCAGCGCATGGGCCGGCGCGCGACCGCGCACACCGACGTCTACGCGCTCACGGTGGTGGCGTACGAGATGCTGACCGGCCGCGTCCCGCGCGTCGAGGGCGGCGCGGCGGCCGCGCCGGCGAGCTCGGTCAATCCCTACCTGCCGCCCGCCGTCGACGGCGTGCTCGCCACCGGGCTGGAGCGCGATCCGCGCCGGCGGCCCAGCAGCGCCGGCCGCCTGGTGACCGCGCTGGCCGCGGCGCTCGGCGCGACGCCGTTGCCCCCGCCTCCAGACAGCCGGCGGGCCCTCTCACGGCTGCTCCGCCGCCGGCGTCGATGACGGGCGCCGGGCCACTCTACAGTTACGCCTGTGAGTGGCGCACTGGAGGGCGTGCGGGTGCTGGAGCTGGGCGTGCTGATCGCTGGGCCCTTCGCCGCGCGCCTGCTCGCCGACTCCGGAGCTGAGGTCATCAAGATCGAGGAGCCGGGACATGGCGACCCGCTCCGCGAGTGGGGCCAGCTGCGCCACGAGGGCCGGCCGCTCTGGTGGCCGGTGCAGAGCCGGAACAAGAAGCTCGTCACGCTCGACCTCCGCCACGAGCGCGGCCGGGACCTGCTCCTCCGCCTGGTCGAGCGGTCCGACGTGCTCCTCGAGAACTTCCGGCCCGGGACGCTGGAGCGGTGGGGTCTCGGCCCGGACGATCTCTGGAAGGTGAACCGAGGCCTGGTCGTCGCCCGGATCTCCGGCTACGGTCAGACCGGACCCTACGCCGGCCGGCCGGGGTTCGCGGTGGCGGGGGAGGCGATGGGCGGCCTGCGCTACATCAACGGCTACCCCGGGCAGGCGCCGCCGCGCACCGGCATCTCGCTCGGCGACTCGCTGGCGGCCATGTTCGCGGTCCAGGGCATCCTGATGGCGCTGTACCGCCGCGACGCGCGGCCGGGCGGCGACCGGCGCGGGCAGGTGGTGGACGCCTCGATCATGGAGAGCTGCTTCGCCATGCTGGAGTCGACCGTGCCGGAGTACGGCAAGCTCGGCCACGTGCGCCAGCCGAGCGGCACGTCGCTCGGCAACATCGCCCCCTCCAACGTCTACCGTTCGGGCGACGGCCGGTGGATCGTGATCGGCGCCAACGCGGACAACCTGTTCCGCCGCCTCTGCCACGTCATCGGCCGGCCCGAACTGGTGGAGGACGAGCGCTTCAGCACCCACTGGAGCCGCGGCCAGCACGCGGCGGAGCTGGACGAGATCATCGGCGCCTGGGTTGCCGGGCGCGACGCGGCCGAGGTCGACCGGCTCATGAACGACAACGGCATCGTCTGCGGCCCCGTGTACACGATCGCCGACATCTTCGAGGACCCGCAGTACCGGGCCCGCGACCTCCTGGTGGAGATGGCGGACTCCGAGCTGGGCGCCATCATCGCGCCGGGCGTGGTGCCGCGCCTGTCGGAGACGCCCGGCGAGCTGCGCTGGACCGGTCCATGGCGGCTCGGCTTCCACAACCAGGAGATCTACGGGGACCTGCTCGGCCTCGCCGAGGGCGAGCTGCGCAGCCTCGCCGAGGAGGGAGTCATCTGATCACCCTCACGATCTGCGACGTGGGGCCGCGCGACGGCCTCCAGAACGAGAGCGTGACGCTGGCGCCGGAGGTCCGGGCGGAGCTGTGCGACCGCCTGCTGGCGGCCGGGGTCACCGCGGTCGAGGCGGCGAGCTTCGTGAACCCGCGCCTGGTCCCGCGGATGGCGGGCGCCGAGGAGGTGGTCGGGGCGGTCCACCGCCGGCCGGGCGCCGTGCTGTCCGGCCTGGTGCTGAACGAGCGGGGCCTCGATCGCGCGCTTGCCGCGGGCGTCGACGAGATCCACTACGCATTCCCGGTCACGGACACGTTCGCCCAGCGCAACCAGAACACCACCGTCGCCGGCGGCATCGAGGTCTCGCACGCGGTCGTCAGGCGGGCTCGCGAGGCGGGCGTCCCGATCAACGTCGGCCTGATCGTCGCGTTCGGCTGCCCGTTCGAGGGACGAGTCGAGCCGGCCCACGTCCTGCGTGTCGCCGAGGAGGTCATGCGGGAGCCGCCCGACGTCCTCAGCGTCGCCGACACGATCGGCGTCGGCGTCCCCACCCAGGCGCGTGCGCTGGTCGGGGGCGTCCGCGCCCTCGGCGTCGCCGCCGGAGTGCACCTGCACAACACCCGCAACACCGGCCTCGCCAACGCCGCCGCCGCGCTCGAGGCGGGCGCCATCCTGCTCGACGCCTCGATCGGCGGCACCGGCGGCTGCCCCTTCGCCCCGCGCGCCACCGGCAACATTCCGACAGAGGACCTCGTCTACATGCTGCACGGCATGGGCATTCGCACCGGCATCGACCTCGAAGCGCTCATGAACGCGTCGCGATGGCTGGGGGACCGGCTGGGCAAGGAGCTGCCCGCGATGGTGACCCGCGCGGGCGACTTCCCGTCATGACGTCCCCGATGGGCCTGGGCGGCGACGCAAGCGGCAACCCGCGGACGGCGACCCTGCTCGACTACGCTCCACAACGCGGTGCTCGACCCGCTCGGGCACTTCGGCGTGGAGCACCTCGACATGCCGCTCACGCCGGCGGAGGTGTGGCGGGCGATCCAGCAGCAGCGCACGGGATAGGGAGGGAGACGGTTGGACACGGGAACGCGGGTCGAATGCCAGTGGTGCAGGAGCCAGAACGCGCCGGACGCGCGGAGCTGCTTCACGTGCGGCGCGCCGCTCGACATCAGGAACCTGGTCAGCGACTCGGGCTGGCGCGAGGCCCCGCGCCTTCGCGACATGACCGAGATCCACTTCGGCCGCAGCACGTGCCAGGTGGAGGGCGAGATCGTCCCCGTCGCCGAGATCGCGCTCGGGGCCGGGGACTGGGTCTACTTCGAGCACCACGTGATGCTGTGGAAGGACGAGTCGGCGGCGATGTCCGTGATGCCGCTGAGCGGCGGCATGAAGCGCGCGTTCGCGGGCATGCCCTTCATCATCACGATCGCCCAGGGGCCGGGCCGCATCGCCTTCTCTCGCGACGCGACCGGGGAGCTCGTCGTCCTGCCGCTGCACCCAGGCGTCGAGCTGGACGTCCGTGAACACGCGTTCCTGCTGGCCTCGCACAGCGTCGGCTACTCGTACGTGCGCATCAAGGGCCTCAAGAACATCCTGTTCGGCGGCCAGGGCATGTTCATGGACCGCTTCGTCGCGGGCAGCGAGCAGGGCCTGCTGATCCTGCACGGCTACGGCAACGTGTTCGAGCGCATGCTGCAGCCGGGCGAGAGCATCCTGCTGGAGCCCGGCGCCTTCCTCTACAAGGACGCGAGCGTCACGATGCAGGTCGAGACGCAGCGGCTCACCAGCGGCCTGTTTGGCGGTTCCGGGATGAACCTGGCCAGGATGACCGGCCCGGGCCGCATCGGCATCCAGTCGATGTACGTCCACCACCACACAGAGGACTAGGCGGGATGTCCGGCACGTACACGTGCCGCTGGTGCCGCATGAGCACTGACGCCCCGACCCTGGTCAGCTGCCCGACGTGCGGCGCACCCGTCGACGTCCGCGACCGCGTCAGCGACTCCGGGTGGTACGAGCTGCCCGCGATCCCGGACATGGCGCGGCTCCAGTTCGGCCGCTCGTACTGCCAGATCGAGGGCACCTACGTGCCCGTGGCGGACTTCAACCTGACCGGCGACGACGGCGTCTACTTCACGCACCACCTGCTGCTCTGGAAGGACGCCGGTGTGACGATCAACCCGATGGCGCTCCGCGGCGGCTGGAGCCGGATGTTCGCGGGCCTGCCCCTGCTGATGACGCAGGCGCACGGCCCGGGCCACATCGCCTTCTCGCGCGACGCGCCCGGCGAGGTGGTGCCGGTCCCGCTGCAGCGGGGGATGTCCGTGGACGTCCGCGAGCACATCTTCATGGTCGCCACGAACCAGGTCCAGTACGACTGGTTCAACACCGGCGTCTGGTTCCAGACCAGGGACGGGGACGACACCGAGACGCACTATCCGCTCGGTATGTACATGGACCGGTTCTCCGCCCCGGGCGCCCACGGTCTGCTCATCCTGCACGCCCACGGCAACGCGTTCGTCCGCCAGCTCGCGCCGGGCGAGACACTGCTCATCAAGCCGACTGCCCTGCTCTTCAAGGACTCGACGGTCCAGATGCACCTGCACTTCGAGCACCCGGCCGGCACGTGGCGGTCGTGGCGCTCGTGGGGCGAGCGGTTCGTCTGGCTGCGTCTGACCGGTCCCGGCCGCGTGTCCGTGCACTCGGCCTACGACAAGTTCGAGGACCCGGGCAACGCGCTGTCGGGCTCGTCCCCGGCGACCCGCTGGCAGTGGCAGGGATGACCGAGTAGCCGGCTACGCGGGCTGGCGCTTCGTGATGGTGGAGGCGGTGGTCAGCGGATTGCGTCGGCGGCTGGGACGGGCATCGTCGCTCGCCTGCACCCCCGGCAGCCGGACGTCCATCACGGTGCACACGCCGTCCCGGGTGGCGGCCAGCAGCCGCTCGAGCGTCTCTGCGACCTGGCCCGGAGTGCTCACGACCTCGAGCTCGGCGCCGCTCGCCCTCGCGATGGCCGCGACGTCCTGCTCGCCGTCCGCGCCCTGCTCCGGCCCGCGCGCGTCGCGCCGGTCGAGAACGACGGTCAGGAACGGCGCCCCGGCGCGGTGGGCTGACCAGAACGCGGCGCTGGGCAGCGCCGCGGCGAACGCCCCGTCGTCGCAGAGAGCGACGACCGGCTGGGCCGGCCGGCCCAGCTGCGCGCCCAGCGCGGCGTCGATCGACCAGCCCGGGCATGGCGTGCGCCCCCGGAACAGGTGGCCGGGCTGACGCTGCAGCTGGCGGATCGTCGGCCCGAACCCCACGACGACCTCCTCGACGACGATCGCGTCGCCGGGCAGCCAGCGGTTGATCTCGGCCAGGATGGCGTCGGCCCGGTCCTCCGGGGCGCGGGATGTGGCCCGCTCGCGCCAGGACTCGTGGACCCGCCGCAGCGAGCGCTCGATCCGAGTGCGACGTTCCTGCACCCGCCGCCGGCGGGCATCGAGCCGGTCTCCGAGCAGCGTGATCAGCTGCGGCAGCGCCAGCTCCGTGTCCGCGGTCACGGCCACCTCGATCGGACACGTCCAGCCCGGCCAGTCCGCCTTCAAGCAGTCGATGTCGATCTGGAGCAGCCACGCGCGCTGGGGCAGCGCGCCCAGGCCGGGGACGCACGGCACGTCGACGTCGAGGAGGAGGATCGCGTCCGCGCGCTCCAGCAGGTCCCGCGCGTCCCTGCCCGCGTTGAGCGGGTGGTCCGGCGGGAGGTTGACGTTGTTCCGGATGTCCACGACCGGCGCGCCAAGCATCTCGGCCAGTCGGGCCAGGTGCTGTACGGACGCGACGTGACGTCCAACGCGTCCGGCGATGATCAGCGGCCATTCGGCAGTCGCGAGGAGCGCGGCCATCTCGTCGAGGGCCGCGAGGTCGGGCGCCGGCGGCCGGGGCGGCGGCAGGCGCCGGGACGGCTCGCAGACCGGCATCCCGAGCAGTTCGATCGGTAACGCCACCCTGCTCAGGCCGGCGGGCGCCGTCCTGGCGATCTGGAACGCGCGGCGGAGCAGCGCACCCGGCTCGTCGGCGCACGTCAGGTCGGCCGCCCACTTGCTGGTCGTGGCCAGCAGACCGGGCTCGGACTTGACCTGCGGCGGCAGCGTCGGGGCCTGGGGCATCGCATCGTTCCAGCAGCCGCCGCTGCCGTAGAACACCGTGATCGGCACCCGGCTGCGCTGGGCGTGCTCGGCGACGCTCTCCAGCTTCAGCTGGCCGTCATCGACATGCACCATGATCGCCTGCGGCGCGTCGCTGACCAGGTGGTGTCCATGAGCGGCCGAGAGTGCCACGTGCTCGTGGACGCAGAGCACCGGCTGCGGATGGGGCAGGCCAGCGGCGTCGGCGTCCGCGAGCGCGGCGCGGAGCGGGGCGGTGTTCATGCCGTGATTCACGAACAGGTGACCGACGCCTTCGTCCTGCAGCATGGTCACGAGCTCGGCGGCTGCCGTTCTCATTTCCGAATACCCACGATGTAGATGCTCACCCGTTCCCCCCTATCACGCGGTGCGCGCTGCCGGTGACCCCTACCGGCGTAATTACCCAGGATAGACGCTTGGGAGCGGTAGGGCCAGCCGGTCATGTTCTCCCCGACTCATAGGCGCTGCCTCTAGCTGGACGATCCGAGCACGGCCAGCAGCTGCTCGCCGTAGCGCTCCAGCTTGGCCGGCCCCACGCCGGACACTTGACCCAGCTCGGCCAGGCTGCGCGGCCGCCGGCCGGCGATCTCGGCGAGCGTGCGGTCGTGGAAGACGACGTAGGCCGGAACGCCCTGCGCCGCCGAGACGTCGCGCCGCCACGCTCGGAGACGCTCCATCAGCGCCGGGTCGGCCGGCCCGGTGGCCGACCCCGGCGATCCGGCCGGCCCGGGGCCGTTCCGGCCGGAGCCACCCCGGACGACGTGCGCGGGAGCCGGGAGCGCCACATCCGGCTCGACCTGTCCGGCCAGGACCAGCCGGCCCCGCTGCGTGACCTCCAGCACGGGGTACTCGCCGGCCGTCTGCCGCAGCAGGTCGACTTCGACCAGCTCGCGCAGCAGTTCGCGCAGGCGCTCGTCCGGCCAGGGCAGCGCTCCGAAGTGGGACAGCTCCGTCGCCCACAGGTTGCGTCGTGTCCACGTCGTCTGCCGGCCGCCCAGGATGGCAGCCAGGTTGGCGGCGCCGATGTGCCCGTTGAACCGCCCGGCCGCCGCCAGCGCCCTGCGAACGTCCCCGGCCGCCACCGGCTCGTCGGGAGGGCGGTCGCCGGCCAGGCAGTTGTCGCAGGCCCCGCACTGACGCGGCACCCCCTCCTCCCCGAAGTAGTCGCCGATGCGCGCATGGCGGCAGGTGCGGAGCTGCGCGTACGAGAGGACCTGCGCGAGGCGCGCGTAGGCGCTCCGTTTGGGCTCGGAGTCGCCGTCCGGAAACGCCTGCTCGATGAAGAAGGCGTGCAGGTCGCGATCGGCCGGCGACCAGAGGAGGATGCACTGCGACGCCTCGCCGTCGCGTCCGGCCCGGCCTGCCTCCTGGTAGTACGCCTCGAGGCTGCCGGGGACGTGCATGTGGACCACCTGGCGCACGTCGGGCACGTCCACGCCCATGCCGAACGCCGAGGTGGCGACGACCACCCGCAGAGCGCCCGCCGCGAACCGCTCCTGTACTCCGCGCCGCTCGTCGTCCTCCATCCGTCCGTGGTAGTGGGCCGCGGCCCGCCCACCACGGCGGAGCAGTTCCGCGATCTCCTCGGCCGCGGCCACCGTGCCGGTGTACACCAGCGCCCGGCCCCGGCCCGGGTCCAGCAGCGCCGCGAGCGCCTCGCGCTTGCCCGCGTCGCCGCGGCAGCGGTGCGCGACCAGCCGCAGGTTCGGCCGGTTGAAGCCCGTGACCAGCACGAACGGGTCGCGCATGCCGATGCTGTGCGCGACGTCGTCGCGAACGCGGGGCGTGGCGGTCGCGGTGAAGGCGGCGACGGGCGGCCGCCCGCAGGCCGCGAGCGCGCGGCCGAGCTGGCGGTACTCGGGCCGGAAGTCGTGGCCCCAGGACGAGATGCAGTGCGCCTCGTCCACGACGAAGCGGACGATCCGCAGCTCGGCCAGCCGATCGAGGAAACCCGGCCGCGAGAAGCGCTCGGGCGCCACGTACAGCAGGCGGAGCCGGCCGGCCGCGGCCGCCTGGAGGCCGGCCACCTGCTCGGCGCGCTCCTGTGTCGAGTTGATGAACGCCGCGCTCACGCCGGCGGCTCGGAGGCGGTCGACCTGGTCCTTCATCAGCGCGATGAGCGGCGAGACGACCAGCGTGAGGCCGTCCGACATGACCGCCGGCACCCAGTAGCTGATGCTCTTGCCGGAGCCGGTCGGGGCGACCGCCAGGACGTCGCGGCCCTGGAGCTGCGCCTCGACGACGGGCGCCTGGCCGGGCCGGAACTCCTCCAGGCCGAACACCTGGCGCAGCACCTCCACGCCGCGGTCGAGCATGTGGATGAGTGTGCCGCGTCCGGCAGCGCGGAGGGAACCCTTCACAGGGGTGTGGACCGCTCGAGTTACCCCGCGCGGCGAGGCGCGTTCCGTAGGCCATGTTTCGCCAGAAGCTGCTCGTTCTGCTCGGTTCGCTCGCCGTCCTGCCGCTGGCCGCGTGCGGCGGTGCCGGCGGCGTCGCTACCTCGGCCTCCACGGCCAACTCCGCGACCGTGCCGGTGCGCGGCCAGGCCGCGGCCCAGGCTCCCGCCTCCTCGGCCGCCAAGCCCGCCGCGAACGGGAACATCCCGGCCGCGACCGTGCCGGAGGGCCCGCGGGTCCAGCGCAGCGCCAGCATCACGCTCCAGGTGCCCAACGGCCAGTTCGACCGCTCGCTCGACGACGTCATCGCGGTCGCCGAGGGGGCCGGCGGCTACATCTCCGGCCAGAACGCCCAGGCGTCCGACGTGGGCGAGCCGCTCCGCTCGGGCCAGGTGACGTTCCAGGTGCCCGCGAACAAGTTCGAGTCCGTCGTCCTCGCCCTGCGCGGCAAGGGCACGGAGCAGAACGTCGTCATCTCCGGCAACGACGTCAGCCAGCAGTACGTGGACCTGCAGGCACGGCTCGGCAACGCCGAGGCGCAGCGGAGCGCGATGCTGGCCCTGATGCAGCAGGCCCGCACGGTCAACGACACCATCCAGATCGAGAACCAGCTGGGGCAGATCACCGGCCAGATCGAGCAGCTGAAGGGCCAGATCGACTATCTCGACCACTCCACGAGCTACGCCACGATCGCGGTGACGATCCGCGAGGCGGCGGCGACCGGATCGCCCGACCAGTGGGGCATCCAGACGGCCGCGTCGCAGGCGGTGCACAACTTCACCGGCGTGGTCGCCTTCCTGCTCGTCGCGATCGGTACGCTGGCGCCGCTGGTGGTGGCCGCCGTGGCGGCGTTCGTCGCCGGCCGGCTGGCCTGGCGGCGCCTCAACCCGGGTCGCTCGTGAGTTCGTCTCCGGCCTCACAGTACGAGTAACCCCAGCCGGTACCACGTGGTGCGTCCGTCGGCCCGGACGCACCACTACCGGTGTGATCGGGCTGACAATCAGATCGTGGCGCAGGAGGGTGACGATTGGAGCAGGGGCGCCCCGACCGGCTGGACCGACGGCCAGCTGAGGTCGTAGAGCTGCCCGCGTCCACGGCTCCGCCCGTGGACGTCGCCCTCGAGGAGCTCGAGTTCGTCTACGCGTATATCTTCGCCCGGGTCGGCAACCGTGCCGACGCCGAGGACCTGACCCAGCAGGTCGCGCTGAAGGCCATCCCGCGCCTGCGCGAGGGAGCCAGCCAGGGGGCCATCCGCTCCTACCTCTTCGCGACCGCCCGGTCAGCCCTCGCCTCCTTCTGGTCAGCGCGCTTCGGACTGCCGGAGGAGGAGCTGCGCGAGGACACGTGGGTGGACAGCAACCAGCCCGAGCCGGCCGGCGAGTCCGTCGAGCGGGTCGAGCGGATCCTGAGTCAGCTCCCGAGCAACTACCGCAAGCTGCTGGAGCTCCGGTTCCTGCGCGGCTATTCGCTCAAGGAGGTGGCCGCTGAGCTGGGCACCACGCTGGGTGGAATCAAGGTGATGCAGCTGCGCGCCCTGCGAGCCGCGGCACGGGTGGCCGGCGATGGCTGAGCGCGACGAGCGGAAGGCGGCGGAGCGGATCGACCGCCTGGTCGCCGACGTGCTCGCCGGGCGCCACCTGAAGGCGTCGCCGTCGGACGCCACCGAGCGCGAGGCGATCCAGGTCGCCGCCCGCCTGGCCGGCGTGCGCGACGGCTACCCGCGCATGTCGTCGGCGTTCCGGCGCCGGCTGGCCGGTCTCCTGGAACGGGGCGAGGCGCCTGGCTGGATGAACCGGCGTGCGGCGCTGGCCGCCGGTCTGGGCCTGGCCGCCGGGGCGGCGGCGGGCGCGGTGGGCGGTGCCATGGCCGGACCGCTGGGCGGCAAGCTCGAGGACCTGGTGGCTGCCCGCCGGCCGGCGCCGGCCGCGCCGCCCAGGGCCGCGCATGCGCCGCCGGCCGCGACGCGAGCGACCATCGAGCCGGTGCCCGACCTGGCTCGGTGGTGGAACACGGGGCTGCTGCTCACCGACCTGGCCGATGGCATCCCGCACAGGGTGACGGCGGGCGCGATCGGCGCCTTCCTGGTCCGCCGCGGCGACACGGTGACCGGCATGTCGTCGGTCTGCACGCATCTGCCGTGCGAGCTCGTCTGGCAGGAGGACAAGAAGCTGCTCAACTGCCCGTGTCACAACCTCGCGTTCGACGTCCAGGGGCAGTCCACGCGGGAGGGCTACGCGCTCCCCGCACTGCCGTACGTGAAGGTCCGCGTGCGCGCCGACGGGCGCATCGAGGTGCTGGGCACGTGATGGGCACGCGGCGCGACGTCGATCGGACCCGTATGCGGGCCCTCGACCGCTGCCTGCAGCTGCTGGAGGACGCGCTGGCCGACGGCAAGGTCAGGGTCGACGGCCCGCTGGCGTTCCGCCTCCGCCACCTCCTGGGCGCGGGCGGGCTGATCCCCGATCACCGCCTCGAGGGTCGGCGGATCGACCGCGTGCTCGACGACATCTTCGCGCTGCAGGCGCGGCTGCTGGGCCAGGACGAGGAGGAAGTGGCCGGCTAGGCGGCCCGCGTTTCCACCGAGAGCGAGGGGCCTGCGGCGCGGTTTTGCTGCGTGTGAGAGTCCCCTCGCCGCAAGAGTCCACCCCACCGCGGCTCCCACGTTCGACACGCACGAACCTCGGCATCAGGTTCCCGGGCCCATGTCCCGGGAAGGCATGGGCCTGAGCCGACCGCGCGGTCCCCCGCTGTCCCGGGGACTCAGGCACCGCCCATTGCCGGTGGGTCGCCGTCGGCGTGTACTGGGACTTCCTCGAACGCCGGGGTGCGGGTTGTCGATTGGCTGCTGGTCGGAGCATGCGATGAATCAGACGGTTCCCTCGGAGGCCGATACCGTGATGGCGGCGCCGCTGTCGCCGGGCCAGGAGCAGCTGTGGTTCCTGGCGCAGCTGGCGCCCGACCTCCCCGTCTACAACGAACAGGTGGTCCTGCGCCGGCGCGGTGCGGTCGACGCCGGCGCCCTCGAGCGGGCCCTGGACGAGCTCGTCCGCCGGCACCCGGCGCTCCGCACGACCTTCGTCGCGCGCGACGGGCAGCCGGAGCAGGTCGTCGGCGCGCCCGGCCCGGTCGTCCTGCAGACCGTGGACCTGTCCCACCTGCCGCTCAAACAGCGCCAGGCCGAGGCCACGCGGCTGGCCACCGAGGACGTGCTGCGCCCCTTCGACCTGGAGCGCGGGCCGCTGTGGCGCGCCCGCCTCCTGCGCCTCGGCCCCGAGGACCAACGGCTGTCGATCGCGCTGCACCACCTGGTCTTCGACGGGTTCTCCCTCTTCCGGATCCTCGCTCCCGAGCTCACCGCCTGCCACGCCGCCTATGCCGCCGGGCAGGACCCGGCGCTGGCCGAGCCGCGCCTGACTTACGCCGAGTTCGCGTCCTGGCAGAACGAGCGCACCGAGAGCCCCGAGGTTCGGGCGCAGCTCGAGTTCTGGCGGAGGCGGCTCGCGGGCCTGCCGGCGCTCGACCTGCCGGCCGACCACCCGCGGCTGCCCGTGCAGTCGTTCCGGGGCGCGGTGCACCGCACGGCCCTCCCCAGGCCGCTGTGCGACGCGCTCCACCGGGTCGCCGCCGCCGAGGGGGCCACGTTCTTCATGGTCCTGCTGGCCGCATTCGCTGGGGTGCTGCGGCACTACACGGGCCAGGACGACCTGGCGGTGGGCACGCTCAGCTCCAGCCGCAAGCGGCCCGAGCACGACGACGTGTTCGGCTACCTGCTCAACCCGCTCGTGGTCCGGGTGGCCCTCGAGGGCGACCCCGAGTTCCGGGTGCTCCTCTCGGCCGTCCGCGAGTCCCTGCTGGAGGCGGTCGCCAACGACGACATCCCGTTCGAGCACGTCGTGGGCGGCCTCGGCGGCGCCCGCGACCCTGGTCGCAACCCGCTCTTCCAGGTGCTGTTCACCCTGGAGCCGGCGCTCGGTGCGGTGGTCCCCGGCTGGACGCTGCACCAGAACGAGGTCGACGACGGGACGTCCAAGTTCGACCTCTCGGTCGAGCTGGACGAGCGTGCGGACGGCATGATCGGCCGCTGGACCTACCGCACCGACCTCTTCGAGGCGGCCACCATCGCCCGAATGGCCGACGCCTGGCAGCGGGTGCTGGGCGCGGTCGCCGCCGCCCCGGCCACCACCGTCGGCCGGCTGCCGGTGCTCGGCGAGTCCGAGCGGCACCGGGTGCTGGTGGAGTGGAACGGGACGGGGATGGAGTACGAGCGTGGGGAGTGCGTGCACGAGGCGATCGAGGCGCAGGTGGAGCGGACGCCGGAAGCGGAGGCGCTGGTGGTGGGGGATCGGCGGCTGAG
>DASQZW010000030.1:0-9171 GCA_035638495.1 Terriglobales bacterium | reverse complement strand
TGGCCGTCCCGGAGGGCCCGCGCGGCGTCGACGACGCCCTGGAGGCTCACCAGGGCCCAGGAGAGCCCCACGAGCCACGCGGCCCGCACCTCGCGCCGTCCCGCCGACCACCACTGGACCAGCGCCACCAGCAGCGGCACGAAGTTCCACAGCGAGTTCTTCGGCGCCGCCACCACGCCGTAGCACAGCAGCAGCGCGAACGCCCCTGCCCACGACCGGTCGCGCCGGCTCACGACGAGCGCCGCGACCACGCCGCCCAGGAGGACGCACACGCCGACCATCGCCGCGGTGACCTGGACGCCGGGCAGCGGCAGGCGGCTCAGCAAGCCGTTGATCGACTGGTTGCTCCAGAACGGGTCCGGCCCCAGCATCGCCAGCATGCCGCCCCGCGCCGGCCAGACGCCGGCGATTGCGTTGGGCAGCACCGCCAGGCCCAGCGCCGCCGCAATGGTCAGCAGCAGCGGCCGCACGCCACCGCGGCCGCGGGTCACGAAGGCGAGGGCGGTCGCCCCCGGGTAGAGCTTCACGGCTGTCGTCGTGGCGATGGCGGCACCGGGCCGCACGCCCCGGGCGGCCAGCGCCAGCAGCGGCAGGAGGTACAGGTTGACCTGGCCGAAGTAGAGCGTGCCCACGACCGGGGCGAACAGGGCGGCCGCCGTGGCCAGGCCGATCAGCTGGGCGGGCGTGGCCCGCCGCAGCGGTGACAGGAGCAGGGCGACCCCCAGCCACAGCGCGCCGAGGCTTCCGGCCGTGAAGACGGCGGCCGCGAGACCCGGCGGGAGCGCGGCGAGCGGCCGCGCCAGCTCGGCGAGGAGCAGCGGGTACGAGTACGCTCCCCCCACCACCGAGTGCACGCCGGCCGAGGTCAGCGCGTGGCTCATGAGGTTCGGGTCGTACGGACTGGCGCCGCGTGCGAGCAGCCGGCCCGCGGCCCAGTAGTCGTAGAAGTCGTTGAAGAGGCCGTCCAGGTTCGGCCGGCCCCGTGCGGCCACCACGGCCAGGGCCACGCCGAGCGCCGCTGCCGCCAGCACGCACGACAGGGCCCCCGAGAGGATTCCGGCCCGGGTCAGCAGGCGGTCGGCCCGCTCCGGGCTCGTCACGTCAGCGTCCACATAGTCAATACGCGGCTGCACCCGCAGCCGCTACCGACGTTACGTGGGCCGGCCCGCCGGAGTCAGGGCCTGGTTGCGAGGCGGGCTACGAGCGAGCGGAGCTGGCCGATCTCGTACGGCTTCGAGATGTAGTCGTCGAAGCCCTCCTCGCGGCACCGCTCGGAGTCGCCCGCCATCGCGTACGCCGTGACGGCCACAACCGGCAGGGCCGGATGGCTGGCCTTGATCAGGCGCATCGCCTGGTGGCCGTCGACGCGCGGCATCTCGAGGTCCATCAGCACGACGTCGAACGGCTCGGTGTCGGCAGCGGCCGCCGCCTCGCCGCCGTCCGCGGCCACGACGACGCGGTAGCCCTGCCGTTCCAGCACTTTGCGCCCCAGCACCTGCATGCGGGGGTCGTCGTCCACCAGGAGCACCGAGGTCATGGAGCCGCCTCCTCAGCCGGCGGCGCGGCGAGCGCCAACGAGGCGGCCGCTCCCGCCGCCACCGGCAGTCGAAACCAGAATCGGCTGCCGACTCCGACCTCGGAGTCGACTCCGATCGAGCCGCCGTGGAGCTGGACCAGGCGCTGGGCGATCGACAGGCCGAGTCCGGTCCCCTCGAGACCGCCTCCGCTCTCGACCTGCGAGAACTCGTCGAACACGTACTCCAGCGCCGGCGGCGGGATGCCGATGCCCGTGTCGAGCACCGACACCTCCACCTCCTTCGGCAGCGCCAGCAGGCGAATGGTCACGCCGCCCTCGCGCGTGAACTTGAGCGCGTTCGAGACCAGGTTCGTCACGATCTGTCGGAACCGCAGCGGGTCGGCCAGCACCGGCGGATCGCCGCCCACGATCGCGACCCGCAGCTCCAGCGCCTTCTCGTGCGCGAGCGGGCGGAGCGCGGACGCGACGTCGGTGAGCAGCGAGCCGAGGCGGATCGGCTCGCGGTCCAGCCGCATGCGGCCGGCCTCGATCCGCGACAGGTCCAGGATGTCGTTGATCACGTCCAGCAGCAAGCGGCCGGCGCTCGCGATCTCGTTCACGTCGCCGCGCTGATCCTGGTTCAGGCGTCCCGACCCTCCCTCCAGCAGGAGCTCGGAGAAGCCGATGATGGCCGAGAGCGGCGTGCGGAGCTCGTGGCTCATCCGCGCCAGGAACTGCGACTTGAGCTGGTTGGCGCGCTCGAGTTCGGCGTTCGTGTCGCTGAGGCGGTCCATGAACGCCTCCCGCTCGGTGTCGTGGCGCGCCTTCTCCAGCACGGACGTCGCGTGCTGCGACATCTGGAGCAACTGGCTCTCGTTCAGCGAGTGGAAGTCCGGGCTGCCCTCCAGCCGGCAGACGGCGAGGCAGCCGAGCACGCGGTCGCCGGCGGTCACGGGGACCAGCAGGCTCGGCCCGAGGCCTCGGCGGTCGACGTCGTGACCGTCGCCGATCAGCTCGACGAGCATCCCCCGGCTGGCGGCCAGGGCGGGCTTGCGGGGCTCGATCAGGCGCGCGGCGAGGTGCTGGAGCGCGGGATCGCTCAGGTCGGCGGACGCGTCGTGGGCGACCAGGTCCATCCGCCTGGTCTCCGGGTCCCACACGCCGAGTGCGCTGAAGTCGGCCACCACGAGCTCCCTGGCCCGGCTCGCGATGATCTGGAGCGCGCGGAGGCCGCGCTCGGCGTGCACGGCGCGAGCGGCCTCGTTGAGCCGCGTCAGCGACTCCATGCGGCTCCGGTAGCTGGCGGACTGCTGCGCGCGGTGGACCAGCGACCAGCCCACGACGAGGCCGACGAACAGCATCACGGCCAGGATGCCCGCGATGGTGAGCATCGTCATGCGCAGCCGCTCGGCCGCCCCGAGCGCGACCGACCGTGGCACGTCGGCGACCACGACCCAGCCGAAGCCGGGCACCGGGGCGTACGCCGCCAGCTCCTGGACGCCGTCATGCGTCATCGGTGCCTGACCCGGGTGTCCGAGCAGGGCGCCGCGCATCATCGCGTCGCCGGCTGGCCACGAGGTGACGCTGCCCGGCTCCAGCCCCGGCTCCGCCAGCACGAACCCCGCGCTGTCGACGAGGCAGACGCCAGTGCCGTTCGACGCCTGGAACTCGTCCACGAACTCCTGTATCTGCTGGAGGCCGAAGAGGGCGACGACGTATCCGTACAGGACCGGCGCCGCGCCGGGCCTGCTGGTGACCGGCGTCGCGATCGCCACGGAGTCGAGGCTCTGGCGCGCGGCCGTGGAGGAGAGGCCGGAGACGAACGGCGAGTTCTGGGCGCGCACGCCCCGGTACCAGTCGTCGCCGGTCAGGTACTTCCCGACCAGGTCGTTCCGCTGCGGGGCGATGGAGACGAGCTGGCCTTGCGGGTCGGTCACGAACGCGGTGTCCACGTCGCCCTGGACGCGGATGAAGTCGCTGAGGCCGGCGCCGATGCCGGCCATGTCGTAGTGGTTGGGGCCGCCCTGCATCGCGGGCGCCATCGTCTGCTTTGCGAAGGTGTCGACCTGGACGGCGACGGCCTCGAAGCGCTGGTGGATGAACACGGCGCTGGTCTGGGCGGAGCCGGCCGCCCCGTTCTCCGCCTGGGCGACCGCCGAGCTGGTCGAGATCGCGATCGCGGAGTAGATGAGCAGCGCGATCGGCACCCCGGTGATCACAAAGAAGAACACGACGGCCGAGCGGCGTGAGAGCAGCCTCACGACCGCTGCGACCACGGCGGGGTGGGATACAGCACCGGGATGTCCGCCACCCCCGGCGGGTAGACGGTGTGATGCCGGCTCCGCTGGATCTGCTGCACCACCATCGGCTTGTACACGTTGGCGCCCCGGCTGTCGAACTTCAAGCGTCCGTAGAACGTCATGAGGTCCAGGCTCGCCAGCGCGTTCCGCACCGCCAGGGGGTCGAGCGAGCCGGCGGTCTCGAGCGCCCGCTGGAGCGCCAGCCCGGCCGCGGTCCCCTGCGCCGTCTGGTACGGCGGCTCGTCGAGCGTCCGGAACATGCTCCGGTACGCCGCGACGTACTCCGCCGCCGAGAGGTACATCTGGTGCGGATAGGACACCTGCGGGGTCCACTGCGCGCCCGCCAGGACGTAGTCGGCGTCGGGACCGAGGTCGGCGATGAACTCCGGCGTGGACGGACCGACCGAGTAGGCGAAGATCCGGGCGTTCAGCGCGAGCTCCCTGGCCGCGCGGTGGATGGCGACCGCCTCCTCCAGGTGACCGGAGTTGATCAGGATGTCCGGTTTCAGGGCGGCGGCATTCGCGACCAGCGCGGTCACGTCCGTCGCACCGGCCGGGTACTGCTGGCTGAGCACCAGCTGAAAGCCGCCTGCCGGCACGCGGGCCCTTACGGAGTCGGCCACCTCCTGCGAGAACCGGTCGTCCGCGAACAGCAGCGCGATCGTCCGCGGCCGCGGCGACAGCTTCGCGGCCATCTCGAGGACGCCGGCGAAGTACTGGTCGGTGAGGCTCATCACGCCGAACGTGTAGCGGTACCCATGGCTGAAGATCGACTGGGCGGCGCCCGTTCCCTCCACCAGGGGGATGCGGTCCTGCTCGGCCACCGCCGCGACCGCGGCCGTCGTATCGCTGCCGTACGGTCCCAGCAGGAACTGTATGCCGCCGTCCTTGACCAGGCCGGCGGCCAGGGACGCCGCCACCTCCGGCTTGCTCTGGTCGTCCTGTGTGACCAGCTGGACGCGGTGCCGAACGCCGCCGACCAGCACCCCGCCCTGGGCGTTCACCCAGCTCGCCCACATCTCATAGCCCTGCTGCGTGAGCTGCCCTTCCTGGGACAGCGAGCCGCTCAGTGAAATGGCCGCCCCGACGAGGATGTCGCTGCCGGCCATGACGGGTGCCGACACGTCCGCACCGCAGGCGGCGGCCAGGAACAGGAGCCAGGCGAGCGCCAGGCCCCACCTCCCCGCGGTTCGGGATGCCCACCTATCGACGCCCAATCTCGGCCTCCGGGGCACCATAGCAGCACTCGGCGCCGGCCCGCGCCTACGCCTGCTTCTCGAGCTCCTTCAGCAGGCGCGCGATCTCCAGCGCGTTGGTCGTCCCGTAGTTGCTGAAGCAGTTGTTCATCAGCACGTGGGTCTGCTTCGTCTTCCGCGCGGTATCGCGGATCGCGGGGACCCAGTCGCCCAGCTCGTCCTCGTCGTACAGGTAGCGGAAGCGCTCGGCGGGCGTGATGTCGCGCTTCTCCCAGGTCTCCGCGTTCCGGCCGTGGAAGCGGAAGACCGCGAGGTCCGGCGAGGTCGCGGCCACCACCGGCGGCACCGAGCTCTTGAAGCCCTGCGGCTCGTCGACCACCACGTACGGGATCGCGTGGTCGGTGAGGAAGCGCAGCGTGCGCTCGGCGTTCCGTTCGTTGAACCAGGATCCGGTCCGGAACTCGACCGCGATCGGCAGCCCGCCGAGGCGCTGGCGAGCCTGCAGGATGTGGTCGCGCGTCTCGTTGGACGGGAACACCCAGCGCGGGAACTGGAGGAACACCGCGCCGAGCCGGCCGCTCTCGACCAGCGGCTCGATCCCGCGCCGAAAGTACGCCCACAGCTCGTCCGTCAGCTCCGCGGGCAGATCCTTCGGGTAGAGGCGCGCCTTCTCCCGCAGCGGCTCGGGGAGCTCCTCGCGGATCGGCTTGGGCAGCCGCTTCGTCTCGGACGGCTGGCCGGTCATGAGCGCGTGCGCCTTGATGTCGAACACGAAGTGGTCGGGCGTGCGCTCCACCCAGCGCTGCGACATGGCCTCCTGCGGCAGCGCGTAGTACGTGGCGTCGACCTCGACGACCGAAAAGCGGCTGGCGTAGTAGCGGAGGCGCTCCTCGGCCGAGCTGGCGCCCTCCGGGTAGAAGACGCCGGCCGCGGTCATGGTCGGGTCGGTCCACGAGGCCGTGCCGGTCCGGACCACGCGGCCGTCGTCCACGCGGATCGGCAGCGCCGCCTCGTCGGCGATCGCCTGCGCGCGGCGGCCCGCGACCTCGGCGCCCGGATCGTGCGGATCCATGTCGAGTGGAGGCTACCGCACGTGGCCTCGCCGTGACGTGTCGGGCGTCGCAGCGACGTTTGGGAGTGCGGGACCGGCGAGGGAGGGCCGGCGGGCTAGCATCGGCTCACTTCTGGGCGGCAACTGGGACGAAAGCGGGCCAACGCCGACTCTGCCGTAGGTCGGCCACCTCATCGCGCTGCAATGACGTGGCGCCGGTACGGCAACGCGGGGCCGAGGCCAATCGTCCCTCCCCCCGCGACGGGGGAGGGACGGGCCGACTACGGCCGGCCGGTGCCCGGGAGCTTGGCCTTCGGCGGCGCGGCGGGCACGCCGAAGCGGGCCTCCCACGACGGCGCCGGGTACATCCCCTGCGCGGTGGCCAGCTCCGGCGGGTAGACCGTCTCCAGCTGGCCGTTCAGCACCTGCTGCACGAGCACGTTGTGGAACGTGTTCTGGCCCTGCGCGTCGAACTTGAGCCGGCCGTAGAACGTGTTGACGTCCAGGCTGGCCAGCGCCGCCCGCACCTTCTCCGGGTCGAGGCTGTTCGCGTGCATCATCGCCATCGACAGGGCCAGGCCCGCGGCCGTCGCGTCGGCAATCACCCAGCCCGGCGGCCGGTCGGTCAGGTACTTCTTCCGGAAGGCCGACACGAACTCCGCGGTGGTCGGCCCGTAGTCGGCCTTGAACTTGACAGCCGGGTCCCACGGCGACCCGGTGACGGCGAAGTCGGCCACGGCGCCGAGCGCCTGCACGAATTCGGGCTGGCCCGGCCCGACCGCGTAGCTGTAGACCCTGGCGTCCAGGGCGAGGTCCTTGGCCGCCTTGTGGGCCGCCACGGCCTCGAGGAAGTGGCCCGAGTTGAAGAAGATGTCCGGCTTCGTCGCCTTGGCGCCCTGGACCAGGTTGTACAGGTTCGTGGTGCCGGCGGGGTACTTCTGCAAGTAGACGACCTTGATGCCCTTCGCGGTGGCGTAGTCGATCGTGCCCTGGGTGATCAGCAGTGACGAGGGGTCGTCCGCCGTGAGGACGGCGATGCTCGCCGGCTTCGGGTTCCCCGCCAGCTCCCAGTCGAGCACCGCGGCCGGGAACTGGTCGGCCGGCGCGAGGACGCCGAACGTGTAGTGGAATCCCTGCATGAACACCTGCCGGGCGGCGGCGCTCGGCGCCACCATCGGCACCCGGTGCTTCTCCGCGACCGCGGCGACGGCCCCGGCGGGCGGCGAGCCGTAGGGCCCGAGCAGGAACTGCGCGCCCTGCGTGGTGAGCATCTGTTCCGCCAGCTGCGCCGAGACCAGCGGCTTGCTCTGGTCGTCACCGTAGATGAGGCGGACCTTGTGGCGGACGCCCTGGACCTCGATGCCGCCCTGGCTGTTCGTCCAGTCGGCCCAGAGTTCGTAGCCCTGCTTGGTCAGCGGTCCCTCGACGTTGTAGTCGCCGGTGGCGGCGTTCGGAATGCCGATGACGATGTCCGGGCCGGTCGGCGGCGGCTGCGTCGTCGTCGACATGCTGCAGGCCGCACCGAGGAGCAGCCCGATCAGCACCTGTATGCCGAGACGGGCACGAATGCCCTCTACCCTCCCCATAAGGGGCAAATCCTATTCGGTTCGGTGGGTCGACCGCAACCGACAGGCGTTCACCCGGCCGGGCGACGGAGCCCCAGCAGGTCGAGCGTCAGCCCCCCGGCGCGCAGCCGCGCCATCACCTGGTCCTCCCTGGCGACCCGCGCTCGAGACGCCTCCAGCACCTCGTTCAGGCGCTCGGAACGGACGACCACCACGCCGTCCGCGTCGGCCACGACGACGTCCCCGGGGCGCACCAGCACGCCGCCCACCACCACGGGCTGGCCCACGCGTCCCGGCTCGTGCTTCACCGTGCGGGCGATCGACCGGCCCCGCGCGAAGACCGGGAAGCGAAGCCGCTCCAGCGCGTCCGAGTCGCGCACGCCGCCGTCGATGACCAGGCCCAGTACGCCGCGTGCCTGGGCGCCGACCGCCAGGACCTCGCCGCAGTAGCCCGCCAGGTGCGCGTGCGCGTCGACGACCAGCACGACGCCGGGCTCGGCCGCCTCCAGGGCAAGATGGACGGCGAGGTTGTCGCCGGGCGAGCACTGGACGGGCAGCGCGGGGCCGCAGACGCGAGCGCCCGGCCACACCGAGGCGATCGCGGGGTCGATGGCTCCCTCGGCGCCGGCGGCCTCGTACACGGTCGCCGAGCCGAGGCGCAGCAGCTCCTCGCGCAGGTCGGTCTCCAGGGTCAGCACCAACGTGCGAACGCCATGCCGCAGCCCGTGCCGGCCGGGCTGCGGTACGTCGGCACGTAGTCGAGCACCTCCAGGTCGAGGTGCTCGGTCGCGCCCGCCACCACGACCCAGTTGCGGATCTCCGACGTGCCGGACACCAGCTCGGCCTGCGGCACGGACGTGATCTGATCCGCTGCCCGCGACCGGAACGCCCCCAGGATCCGGTGGTCGAGCTCCTCGTCGATCACGAAGTGGCTGAGCCCGCCCGAGGCGACCACGGCCACCCGCGTGTCCGAATCCCACGACTCCACCGCCCGCCGCAGCGCCTGCCCGAACGCGTAGCACCGGCCCGCGGTCGGCTGGTTGGGTGGGAAGTACGTGTTGACCAGTACGGGCACCATCGGCACCACGTGGTCGCGCATGATCCGGATCTTCACGAAGTTGAACGCGTGGCCGATCGAGCGGCCCTGCGGCTGCTCGCGGAGCTGCGCGACGTCGAAGCCCTCCACCATCATCCGCTCGACCACGTGTCGGCCCAGCTCGGGCACGCAGCGGTACACCTCGCGATGCTCGCCGTAGTTCGCCCAGCGGGCCGGGCGGAGCGACGGCGGCAGCTCCTCCTCGGGCTTCGGGATGCTCTCGACGGTCTCGCCCCAGTACACCGCGAGCGTCGGCATGCCGTCGTCCAGGAACATCTCGCGCTGGTCGTCGCCGACGATCAGGACGACGTCCGGCGCGACGCTGGCCAGCGTCTCGGCCAGCGCGTCGATGCCCGCGTCGCAGCGCCGGTGCTTCTCCAGCCAGATGCCCTCGTCGAGCTGCTCGTCGAGGTGCTCGCCGCGCCGCGCCTCGATCAGGCCCTCGTA
>DASQZW010000029.1:0-14119 GCA_035638495.1 Terriglobales bacterium | reverse complement strand
CGGGTCGCGGCCGGGAGCGCCGGGCTGGCGGCGGCCCTCGGACGCGCGCTCGGGCTGGGACCGCCGCCGACCGCGCCGCCGCAGGGCTGCGCGCGCCCCCTGGCGGTGGTGGGCAGCCGGGCAGCCGCGGCCCAGGCGGCGTACGCAGCGGGACGGGGCTGGCCGGTCCAGGTGCTGGGCCCCGGCGAGGAGCCCGAACTCGGCGACCACGACGGGCTGGTGCTGACCGGCGGCGAGACGGCCGCCGACGTGCTCGGCGCGGCCGGCGCCGAGGCGCTGGAGCTGCTGGGCGAGGCGCTCCCCCGGACGCCACTGGCCCGAGTCCGCGGCGGCCGGCTGGACGGGCTGCCGGTGGTGCTGAAGGCGGGCGCGTTCGGCCCCGACGACGCGATCGAGCGGGCGCTCGAGGTCCTCGGTGCAAAGCGATAGTGGCCATTTCCCCCCCTCCGGCCCTGGCGGGCCACCTCCCCCGCGAGGGGGGAGGGTCAAGCTGATCATCTCGGCCGGTGACCCGGCGGGGATCGGACCGGAGGTCACGCTGAAGGCGCTCGCGCGTCCCGAGGTCCGGGCGCTGGCCGAGATCGCGGTGGCGGGCGACCCCGCGTACCTGGTACAGGCCGCTCGCGAGTTCGGCTTGCCCGCGCCGGAGCGCGTCGAGCCGGCCGGCGACGCCGGCGCCGTGCGGCCGGGCGAGCTCTCGGCGGAGGGTGGAGCCGCCGCGATGGCGGCCGTCGTGCGGGCCGTCGAGCTGATCCGGGCAGGGACCTACGACGGGCTCGTCACCGCTCCGATCAACAAGGAGGCGATCCGGCTGGCCGGGTTCCCGTGGCCGGGCCACACGGAGCTGCTCGCGGACCTGACCGGGGGCTCCGACGTGCGCATGCTGCTGGTCACCGACCGGCTGCGGGTGGTCCACGTCACGACGCACCGGTCGCTCCGAAGCGCGATCGAGGCGGTCGCGCGCGACCGGGTCCTGCGCACGATCGAGCTCGGGGCCCAGGGCGCCCACCGCCTCGGCGTGGAGCGACCGCGCGTCGCCGTCGCCGGCCTCAACCCGCACGCCGGCGAGGGCGGGCTCTTCGGGGACGAGGAGTCGCGGGAGATCGCGCCGGCCGTGGAGGCGGCGCGTTCGGCCGGGATCGACGCCAGCGGGCCGCTGCCGCCCGACACCGTCTTCTGGCGGGCCAGCCGGGGCGAGTTCGACGTCGTGGTGGCGATGTACCACGACCAGGGGCACATCCCGGTCAAGCTCGGCGGGTTCGACGAGGGCGTCAACGTGACGCTCGGACTGCCCTTCCCGCGCGCGTCCGTCGACCACGGCACGGCGTTCGACATCGCCGGCCGCGGCGTCGCCCGCTGGCAGAGCATGGCCGCCGCGCTGCGGGTGGGCGCCCAGCTGGCGCGCCCACCCATCTGAGCACTATGCCGCGTCCAGGCGGTCCGCGATCTTGACCGCGCGCCGGTCCCGCCGGCGCAGCAGTGAATAGACGACCGGGATCACCAGCAGCGTCAGGAACGTCGAGCTCACGAGCCCGCCCTCGACGACGAGCGCCAGGGACTGCGAGATGAGACCACCCCCGCCCCCGGTGCTCACCCCGGCGGCGACCGGGGCCAGGGCCACGATGGTGGCGAGCGCCGTCATCAGGATCGGCCGCACACGGACGCTGCCGGCGAGGATGAGGGCCTCGTTCAGAGGCCGCTCGGCCCGGTTGCGTTCCACGAAGTCGATCAGCAGGATCGCGTTCGACACGACGATGCCGAATACCATCAGCACCCCGAGCAGGGCGGGCAGGCCGAGCGCCTGATGGAACAGGAACAGCGCCAGGAAGCTCCCGATCAGCGCGAGCGGCATGGTGGTCAGGATCACGAACGGCGTGACGATCGATCGGAAGAAGGTAACCAGGATCAGGAAGACGATCGCGACCGCAACGCCGATCGCGATCAGCATCTGGTTGAAGCTGTTGTTGATGTCCGCGTTGGCGCCACCCGTGTCGAGCGTCACGCCGGACGGCAGCGACAGCCCCTTGAGCAGGTTCGTGGCGCGAGTGGTGGCCCCCTGCGTGTCGGCTGAGGTGATCTCACCGCTCACGGTCACCTGCTGGACGCCGTCCACGCGGTTGATCGTCGTCGGCGCCATCGTGGTCGAGATCGTGGCCACGTCGCCCAGCGTCGTGCCCGGCCCCAGCGGCAGCGCCGGCAGCCGGTCGACCGCCACCGAGCTGGGATCCAGGAGCAGCGTGACCGGCGGGCCGTCCGGCCCCAGCGTCCCCGCGCTGCGTGGCGTGAGCGCTCCGCCCACCGCGAGCGCCACCACCTGGGGGGTGAGGCCGTGCGCAGCCGCCTTCCTCGGGTCGACCGCGACGAGCAGCTCGGGCTTCTCGGCCGCCAGGTCCGACTTCACGTTCGTCAGCTCGTGATCGCCCGCGAGCTTCGCGACGAGCTGATCGGACGCCTGGCGCAGCGCGGCGGGGTCTCGCCCACTGGCAGTGGCGCTGTACCCGCTGGTCGGCGGCCCGAACGAGGCCACGCTGAGCTGCGCGCTGCCGGTCCCGTACAGGCTCTCGAGGACGCCCTTCAGCCGCCTGGCCACCGCGTCCGCGTTCTTCTTGCTGTTCAGCTGGATGTTGAGGCGGGCCTCGTTCGCGTTGAAGCCCGCGGTGAACGCGCCGTAGTCGGAGCTGGCGATCGTGACCTGCACCAGCTTGACGGCAGGATCGACCCTGGCCTGGTCCTCGAAGGCCATGAGCCGCTGGCTGGTCTGGTCGGCGCTGGTGCCGGCGGGCAGCGTGACGGTGCCGGTGAGCTGCGGCGAGCCCCCGAGGTCGAAGAAGTTCTTGGGCACCCAGTACAGCGTCGCGGTGGCGCCGATCAGCAGGAGCAGGGCGGTGACCAGCACGCCCGCCTTGCGCCAGCTCCGGGCCAGCGTCCAGCCTAGGATCGGACGGTACCCGCGGGCCAGCGTGCCCGTCCCGTCGTGGGCCGCCGAGGCGCGCGACGGCCCCGTAGCCCGGCGC
The DNA here is from genome assembly GCA_035638495.1 of Terriglobales bacterium. Lineage (GTDB taxonomy): Bacteria > Chloroflexota > Dormibacteria > Dormibacterales > Dormibacteraceae > CF-161. Next base: position 11,105 of record DASQZW010000029.1, on the reverse strand, counting down.
TGGAGGAACAGGCTGACCAGGACCGGGACCAGCGTCATCGCGACGAGCAGCGAGGCAAGCAGCGCGATGGTCACCGTGACCGAGAAGGGCAGGAAGAACCGGCTGATGATCCCGCCGACCACTCCGATCGGCAGGAAGACTCCCACGGTGGTGAGCGTGCTCGAGAGGACGGCCGAGGAGACCTCGGTCGCGCCGCGGTAGGCCGCCTCCACCGGTGTCCGGCCCCGCTGGAGGTGCCGGTAGCTGTTCTCCAGCACCACGATCGCGTCGTCGACGATCCGTCCGACGGCGATCGTGAGGCCGGCCAGGGTCAGCGCGTTGAGCGAGAAGCCCCAGAGGTAGGTGCCGAGGAGCGCCACGAGGACGCTGGTCGGCAGGGAGACCGCCGTCACCAGCGTCGCGCGCACGCTCCGCAGGAACAGGAAGATGACGAGGATCGCGAGGAACGCGCCGAGCACGCCCTCCAGCAGGAGGTCGTTGAGCGAGGCGCGGATGTCGGTGGCCGCGTCGGTCACGAGCTGGAGCGTGTCGCGGCCGTCCAGGTGCAGCTTCGCGACCCGGCTGCGGATGTCGCTCGACAGGGTGACCGCGTTGCCGTTGGAGGCCCGGATGACCTGGATCTCCAGTGAGGGCACCCCGTTCGTGCGTGAGATGCCGTTCACCGGCGTCGGCGCCTCGGCGACCGTGGCGACGTCGCCCAGCAGCACAGGGCGTCCCGCGCCGGGGACGACGCCGACCGGCAGCGCCCGCAGGTCGTCGACCGTCTTCAGGCTGCCCAGGACCTCGACCGGCAGCGAGCGGTCCGCCTGGAGCGACTCGCCGGCGGGCACGTCGACCTGCGCGGCGCCCAGCGCCTGCTGCACCTGCGGGACCGAGAGGCCGTGCGAGGCGAGCTTCGCCCCGTCCAGCGTGACGCTCACGGTCGGGCGCGCACCGCCGGAGACCTTGACCTGGGCCGCGCCCTGGGCGCCGGTCAGCGCCGGCACGATCACGACGTTGGCCTCGCGCGTGGCCCTGGCCAGGTCGCCGTCCTTCGCGGCCAGCGAGTACGTGATCGAGGGCACCGCGTTGAAGTCGAACGTCTGCACGACCGGTTTGCCCGCCGCCACCGGGAGCTGCGCCTGCTGGAGCCGCTGGTTGACGGCGTCCAGGTCGTCCTTCAGCGAGGAGTCGAGGTCGAACGCGATCGAGACCTGCGAGAAGCCCTGCGAGGAGGCGGCGCTGATGTGCCTGGCCCGCGGCAGGCCAGTGAGCGCGCTGGTCAGCGGCTGCGAGACGTCGCGGTCGACCTGCTGCGGCCCGGCGCCCGGCTCGGGGACGAGCACGAAGACCGCCGGGAAGTCGACGGAGGGCAGGAGCTCCTGGTTGATCCGGAAGATGCTGAAGATCCCGGCCCCCATCAGGAGGAGGCTGAACAGGATGACGACGGCCCGGTTGCCCAGGCACCAGCGGACGATGACGTGCATTCGGTGAGGTCTCCTCGCGGCGGCGGGCGCTGGGCGCCCGGCGCGGATGGATACGTGCCCTTGTTGAAGCACCGCCGGCGGCGGCGCCTGTGACAGGTTACCGGAGCTCGGCGATGCCGCTGATCAGCCGCTCGGCCAGCCGGAGCTGCTCGGCGTCGTCGGTCCCGAACCAGGGCACGGAGAGCGTGACGCGCTCGGCCAGGCCCCGCCACCGCTGCAGACCGGCCGCCAGGTCGTCGCCGACGATCACGCCGAGCCGGTCCAGGAAGCCGCTGTCGATGAGCTCTCTCGCCTCGTCGCGCCGGCCCTCGGCGGACGCCGCCATCACCCGGTCACCGACTTCGCCGAGCCGGCCGTGGTCGAGGACGCGCCGGTACGCGGGCACCGTGTACGCGATCATCTGCGTGGCGGCGGCCCGCCGGGTCGAGGTGACCACCAGCTGGAGCAGGACCGGTGGCACCGGGCGGCCGGCGCGCTCGGCGCCAGCCGCGAGCGCCGGACGGAGGACGTCGCGGAGGTACTCCGGCGTGCTGAACGGGTGCGCGGCCAGGCCGTCCGCGACCTCGCCGGCGATGCCTGCCATGAACGGGTTCACGGCGGCCACGTAGACGGGCGGGTCCTGCGCCAGGTCGTCGCTGCCAGGCTGGAACGCGGGCCGCCGGATGCGGTAGAAGTCGCCGTCGTACCGGCCACGGCCGGTGCGGAACGCGCCGAAGCAGCCGCGCACCGCCCGCACGTAGTCGCGCATGCGGGGTCCGGGATGGTCGGCGTCGACGCCGAACCGCGCGGCGAGCGTGGGGCCGACCTGGCTGCCCAGACCGAGGACGAACCGGGCGCCGCTCCACAGCCCGAGGTCCCACGCGGCGGTCGCGGTCGCCGTCGGCGAACGAGCGAAGGCCACGGCCACGTTGGTGCCGACCTGCGCGCGCTCGGTCGCCTGCACGGCCGCCGCCGCCAGGAGGTACGGCTCGCGGCGGACGTCCAGCACCCAGACGGCGTCGCACCCGGCGGCCTCCGCCGCCGCCGCCAGGCGGGCGGCGTCCCGGGGCCGGACCGCGCCGGGCAGCGTGACGCCCAGCGTGAACCGCTCAGTCATCCTGCGCCTCCTGCCCCTGCTCCCCCCTCCGGCACCCCCCACCCATGGGGGATCCGGTCAGTGGACGAAAAGGCGGCTCGGATCGTATCCGGCCCCCGGCGAGGGCAGTCAATCTCTAACCGTTAAGGGACCAGGTTGATCAGCTTGTCCGGCACGTACACGACGCGCCTCGGTCGCCGGCCGTCGCCGCCGAGCGCCCGGAGTGCGGTCTCGCTGGCCAGCGCGCGCTCGGTGGCCGAGGCCTCGTCCAGGCCCGCCGGCACGCGCAGGCGGTCACGCACCCGGCCGTCCACCTGCACGACGAGCGTCACCTCCGCCTCGGCGGCGGCCGCCGCGTCGGAGACGGGCCACGGCGCGTCCGCGCAGAGCCCGCCGGCGCCGATCCGCTCCCAGAGCTCCTCCGCCACGTGCGGCGCCATCGGGTTGAGCAGCCGGACGAGCACGCTGACCGCCTCGTCCCACCCTGCGCCTCGCGCGCCGCCGCCGGCCAGGTAGTCCTGCATGACGTTGCCCAGCTCCATCAGGGCGGCCACCGCGGTGTTGAACCGGAAGTGCTCGTACTCGTCGGTCACCCGGCGCACGGTCTGGTGCACCCGCCGCCGCAGGTCCGCCGCGGTGGGACCGGCGTTCGCCGCCGGCACGGTGTCCGGATCCAGCACCAGGCGCCACACCCGCTGCAGGAACCGCACCGGGCCGGCGACCGCCTCGTCGGTCCACTCGGCGTCCTCGTCCGGCGGTCCGATGAACATCTCGTAGATGCGGCCCGCGTCCGCGCCCTCGCGCGCCACCAGGTCGTCCGGCGCCACGCCGTTGCCGAGCGACTTGGACATTGCCTGGCCGCCACGCGTGACCATGCCCTGCGTGAACAGTCGCGTGAACGGCTCGACCGCGTCCGCCAGCCCCGCGTCGTGCAGCACCTTCTGGAAGAAGCGCGAGTACAGCAGGTGCAGGATGGCGTGCTCGATCCCTCCGGTGTACTGGTCGACGGCCATCCAGTGGTTCGCCAGTTCCGGGTCGAACGGGGCCAGCTCGTCGTGGGCGCTGGTGTAGCGCAGGAAGTACCACGACGAGTCGATGAACGTGTCCATCGTGTCGGTCTCGCGGCGCGCGGGGCCGCCGCACCGGGGACACGTCGTCTCGTAGAAGTCGGGCTGCTCCGATAGCCGCAGGTACGTGGGCGGCAGCAGCACCGGCAGGTCCTCGACCGGGACCGGCACGATGCCGCACCCGGAGCAGTGGATCATGGGGATGGGGCAGCCCCAGTACCGCTGGCGCGAGATGAGCCAGTCGCGCAGGCGGTACCTGGTCGTCCGCCGGCCGATTCCGCGCGCCTCCACGTACTCTGCGACCGCGTCGGAGCCCGCCTGGCCGGCCAGCCCGTCGAACCGACCGGAGTCGATCATGACGCCGGGCCCCGTGTACGCCTCGTGGAGCTCGCCGGCCGTCCCCGACTCGGGCGCGATCACCCGGCGGACGGGCAGGCCGAAGCGGCGCGCGAACTCGAAGTCGCGTTCGTCGTGGCCGGGCACGGCCATGATGGCGCCGGTGCCGTAGCCCATCAGCACGTAGTCGGCGACCCAGATCGGCACGCGCTCGCCGGTGAGCGGGTTGACCGCGTACCCGCCCGTGTGCACGCCGGTCTTCTCGCGCTCCGTCGACAGTCGCTCGATCTCGGACCGAAGCCGCGACTGCTCGACGTAGGCGTGCACCGCCTCCCAGCGATCGGGCGTGGTGACCCGGTCGACGAGCGGGTGCTCCGGCGCCAGGACCATGAACGTCACGCCGAACAGCGTGTCGGGGCGCGTCGTGTAGATGCGCAGCTGTTCGTCGCCGTCCGCCAGGGGGAAGTCGACCTCCACGCCGTGGCTGCGGCCGATCCAGTTGGCCTGCATGACCCGCACCTTCTCGGGCCACTCGCCGAGCATCGACAGGTCGTCGAGCAGGCGGTCCGCGTAGTCCGTGATGCGCAGGAACCACTGCTCCAGGTCGCGCTTCTCGACGGGGACGTCGGGGTGCCGCCAGCAGGCGCCGTTGACGACCTGCTCGTTGGCGAGCACGGTCTGGTCGACCGGGCACCAGTTGACCGGCGCCTTGGCGCGGTATGCGAGTCCGCGTTCGTGGAAGAGCAGGAACAGCCACTGCGTCCAGTGGTAGTAATCCGGGTCGCAGGTGGTGACCTCGCGCGCCCAGTCGTAGAGCACGCCCATCATCGCGAGCTGCTCCTTGGCGCGCGCGATGTTGCCGCGCGTCCACGTTCCCGGATGGGAGCCAGCCTTCATCGCCGCGTTCTCGGCCGGCAGGCCGAAGGCGTCCCAGCCGAACGGGCTGAGCACCTCGTAGCCGCGCATGCGCTGGAACCGTGACAGCAGGTCTCCGATCACGTAGTTGCGCATGTGGCCCATGTGCAGGTCCCCGCTGGGATAGGGAAACATGACCAGGTTGTAGTACTTGGGTCGCCCGGAATCGTCGCTCGCGCGCATCACGCCGCGCTCGTCCCAGACGCGCTGCCACTTGGGCTCGATGTCCTGCGGCACATAGCCGCGGCGCTTGGTCACCGCCATGAGAATCTCAAATGTTAGCGTCGGGCGAGATGCGCAACCTCTACGCGCCCTGGCGCATGGAATACATCGAGGGGCCGCCACAGCCCGGCTGTCTGTTCTGCCGCGTGCAGGAGGCGCCGCCGGAGGACGACCGCAAGAACCTGGTCGTCCACCGGACAGCCGACGGCGTGGTCATGCTGAACCGGTTCCCGTACAACAGCGGGCACCTGATGGTGGCGCCGCGGGCCCACGTCGGATCCCTCGTCGACCTCGACGACGAGCAGACCCTGGACCTGATGCGCCTGGTCCGCCGCTCGCTCGTGGTCCTGACCGAAGTGATGACGCCCGACGGCTTCAACACGGGCGTCAACCAGGGCCGCGTGGCCGGTGCGGGCATCCCGGACCACGTGCACGTCCACGTTGTGCCCCGCTGGGAGGGCGACACGAACTTCATGCCGGTGCTGGCCGCGGCCAAGGTGATCGGCGAGCACCTGGACCGGACCTGGGAGAAGGTGGCGGCGGCGTTCGCACGGAGCCCGTAACCGGCGCTCAGGCCGCCGCCCGATGTCCAGGTGGATGGCGCCGGCCGGTGTCACCGAGCGGCCTCGATCCCGGATCCCGGAGAGTTCGCTCCGATCTGGTTCGTGGCCGTGAACGCCGGCGCTACAGCCCGAAGCTCTTGGCGATGATCTCCTTCATGATCTCGTCCGTTCCGGCGCCGATCCGGGACAGGCGGGCGTCACGCCAGGCGCGCTCGACCGGGAACTCGGCCATGTAGCCGTGGCCGCCGAGGATCTGGATCGCCTCGTCCGCCACCTCGACGCCGACCTGTGAGGCGAGCAGCTTGGCCTGCGAGATCTCGCGCACCGGGTACTCGCCCCGCTCCCACTTTCCGCATGTCTCGTAGACCAGCGCCTGGACCGCGGCGATCTTGTTGGCCATGTCCACCAGCCGGTGCTTGACCACCTGGAACTGGGCGATCGGCCGGCCGAACGCGACCCGGTCCTTTGCGTACTGCATCGCGTACTCGAAGGTCGCCCGGGCGCCCGCGACCTGACCGCAGGCGGCGATCAGCCGCTCGCCCTGGAGCTCCCACATCAGCTCCGTCCAGCCGCCCCCCTCCTCGCCCAGCCGGAACTCGACCGGGACCCGGCAGTCCTCGAAGACCAGTTCTGCCGTGTCCGAGGAGTGCATGCCGAGCTTCTTGAGTGTCCGGGCCACGTGGAAGCCCGGCGTGTCCTTGGGAACGAGGAACAGGGAGAAGCCCTTGTGACCGGCCTCTGCGTCCGTCCTCGTGACGAGCAGGCACCAGTGGCAGCGCCGGCCGTTGGTGATGAACGTCTTGCGGCCGTTGATGACGTACTCGTTGCCGAAGCGACGGGCGGTCGTCCGCATGCTGGCCAGGTCGGAGCCCGCGTCCGGCTCGGTCATCGCGATGGCCGCGATTGCGTCCCCGGCGATCGCCGGTGCGAGGAAGCGCCGCTTCTGCTCGTCGGTGCCGAACCGGGCCACCGGCGGCGTCGCCATCTCCGCCTGGACGGCGACCGCCATTCCCAGGCCCCCGCAGTGGGCCCGCGCCAGCTCCTCCGAGAGGACCACCGCGGAGAAGTAGTCGCCACCCTGGCCGCCGAACTCCGGCGGGTACCGGAGTCCGAGCAGACCGAGCTCGCCGAACCGCTTCATGATCGAGTCGGGGAACGTGGTCTCCTCCCACGCTTCCAGGTGAGGCACGACCTCCCGCTCCAGGAACCGGCGGATGTGGAGGCGGAGCTCCTCGTGCGCGTCCGTGAAGTGCATCTCGCCCGATTGTATGGGCGCCGCCAGGTGCCGGATGCCGCGCTCGGCCGTACTGCGCTATCATTGCGCCCGGCTCTCGGGGGTCGGGCAATTCCCGCCAGTAAGTCAGCCACGCACAGGAGTTCGCTTGGGTTCGGTCATCAAGAAGCGCCGCAAGAAGATGCGTAAGCACAAGCATCGGAAGATGCTGAAGAAGACGCGTTGGCAGCGGCGCGCGCACGCCTAGCCGCGCTTCTGCCCCGGCACCTGCAGCATTCCGCGGTTCGCTTCCAGGCGTCCGACGGTCACGCACTGATCGACCAGTCCCTTTCGAAGCGGCTGGCGAACGCGTCAGCCGTGGTCGCGTCGTCGAACAGCAGATCGAGCTCGTGGTTGACGGACAGCCCGCTCAGGCTCCAGTTGGCCGAGCCGACGAGCAGCCGTCGCCCGTCGAACAGCGCTGCCTTGGCGTGCAGCTTCGCGCCGGGCGGCACAGGATACCAGCGGACGTCGACCCCTGACTCGCGGAGCAGACCGAACGACGCGCGGTTGACGTCCTGATCGGGATCGAGCAGGAGCCGGACGCTCACACCGCGACGGCGAGCGGCCGCCAGTCCCTCGATCACGTCGGAATCGGTCAGCACGAATACCTCGGCCTGCACCGACCGTGCCGCGCTCGCGAGCGCCTGCATCAACAGGTTCCGGATCTCCTGTCCCGGCGCCGTCTGCGCGACCGAGCCGGCGGCCGGCGCGATCGGGGCGGGCTGCCCGCCCGAGAGCGACCAATCCTGCCGGAAGATCGCGCGCAGCCGGTCGAGGACCGCCGGCGCCGCTGTCTCGTACGCGTAGTCGTGATTGCGGTAGCTGGTCGCCCCCCAGTTCATGCCGCCGACCAGCGCGTGCGAGCGCACGAGCAGGAGCTTCACGTGGTCGATCTGGTGACGGCGATCGTCGACCGGGTAGGCGCGCACCGCCAGCCCGGCGGCGAGCAGGCGGTCGGCGGTCTCCGCGCTCGCCCGGACGGTCCGATCGACGATGAGCCGTACGTCCGCGCCGCGGTCGCGCGCCTGGCGCAGCGCGGCGGCGAGATCGGAGCGTCCGAACTCGTACATCTCGACCCACACGGGATCGCCGGATCCGGCGGCGTCGATGAGCTGGCGGACCGGCGTGAAGATGGCCGCGTCCTGCCAGAGGTGCAGGGTGTTGGGCCCGACGGATGTGAGCTGGCGGAGCGGGGCCGACGGCGCAGCCTGGGCGAGGCCGGCGCAGGCGGTCGCGAGCAGCAGGAGGACCACGGCGAATACGGGCCGGCTGGTGTGGTGCATTGCCGGGCCAAGGTAGACGAGGAACTGGCCGGCGCCAATCTAACCTGTTAAGTGCCATGCACGGGTTAGACACCCGATGCGGTGACAACGCCGTCGACGGCCGAGGACGCTGGACGCCGATGCGGAGACGAGCGCTCGCGGCTTACGCTTTGCGGCCGGTGATCTGGGCGCTCGACTCCAGCTTCGACATGCCGACTCTCGCGCAGGCCCGGGAGGCGCGCGCAGCGGGCGTCGGATTCTGGTGGGGCTATCTGGCCACCGTCCAGGTACCCGGGGCGTTCAACCTCGCCGCGCCGTGGTCGCAGCAGGCGTTCTCGAACGTCGTGCAGGCAGGCCTGGGCTGTGGCGCGTTCGTCTCGGGCCTGGACGACCCGGTCGGGCTGCGCCAGCTGGCGCAGGCCTGGGGAATCCCTCTGATCGCCCTCGATGACGAAGACGCGATCCGGCCCCTGACTGTGCCGGACTGGCGGCCAGCGTTCCTCGCGGCCTCCGGCGCCGGCCTCTACGGCCTGCTCGAGCGCCACACCATCGCGGCCCCGTTCCGGATCGCCGCCCTGTACCCTGCCGGCGGCTGCCCGGGTGCGACCTGGCCCACGTCGCCGCCGCCGGCCGAGCCGCACGGCTGGCAGTGCCAGGGCACGCACACGGAGTTCGGGCTGTCCGTCGACCGCTCCGCCCTCGACGACTGGTTCGGAGGACACATGACCCAGGAAGAGCACGACGCGCTACTGAACATTCAGCGGATCGTGACGGCCAACTACTACCAGATCACGACCGGATATGACGACCCGCAGCAGACTCGCCACGGCATGCTGAAGGACTTCCCGGCGGTGGTCGCGGGCGTGGCGGCCATTCAGCAGCAGCTGGCGGCCCTGGCGAGCGGCAGCCTCACGCCGGACCTCAAGAGCGAACTGGACGCGATCAAGGCGTCGGTCGACGCCCTGTCGAAGCATCTCGGGGTCGGCAGCGCCTGATCGCCGGCTGAATCCGTTCCTCAGCGGGCCTTGAAGCCCGTCGGCCGGACCGAGATGACGACCCGAACGTCGCGATCCTCGACCTCCCGGGTGATGCCGCGATACCGCCGCAGCAGCACCTGGAAGAACGCGCCGGTGGGGTCCGGCTCGATCGACTCGACGAGCCCCCGGATCTGCAGGTACCGGTACTCGTTGCCGGGATCGGCGATCGAGAACGCGACCCGGGGCTCCCGCTGCAGATGCCGGTAGTTGTGCCGCACGTTGGTGTGGGTCAGCTTGACCAGTCCCTGCTCGCCGTCCCAGAGGAACCACATCGGGTTGACCAGGGGCGCGCCGCCGGTCGTCACGGTGGCCCAGTGCGCGAAGAGCGGCCGTTCGAGCAGGTCGAGGTGCGTCTCGGGCGGGTTCATGCAGGCAAGCAAAGCAGAAAGCCGCACGGCACAGCGGGGCGCCGGCGGCCCCGGCAGTACCCTTGAGCCAGCGGGCGGTCGTCAGCTCGCGACCGCCGGCCCCGGCTCCCGATTGGGGCGTAGCCAAGGGGTAAGGCAGCGGACTTTGGATCCGCGACCGAAGGTTCGAATCCTTCCGCCCCAGCCACCTGCTTGCAGATTCCAGAACCCGTGATCCAGACCCCCGACCGGCGAGTCCGCGTCTTCATCAGCTCGACCATGGGCGAGCTGGCTCCCGAGCGGAGAGCGGCCACCGATGCCATCGCGCAGCTGCGGCTGACGCCCGTCCTGTTCGAGCTCGGCGCCCGGCCCTACCCGCCCCGCGAGCTCTACCGCGCGTACCTCCAGCAGAGCGACGTGTTCGTCGGCATCTACGCCGCTTCCTACGGCTGGGTTGCGCCGGACATGGACGTCTCCGGCCTCGAGGACGAGTACCGGCTGTCGGCCGGCAAGCCGCGGCTCGTCTATGTCAAGCGGGTTGGGCAGCGCGAGCCCCGGCTCGCCAGCCTGCTCGACACGATTCGGGCCGAAGCCGTGGTCTCCTACCGCGCGTTCGACGACGCGGACGAGCTGCGACGCCTGGTCGCGGACGACCTCGCACTGCTGCTGACCGAGCGCTTCGCCAGACCGGCCTCCACGACGGCCGTAGCCCAGGTGCCGGTTCCACGCCGCCCGCTCGTCGACCGCGTCGAAGAGCTGCGGGCTGTGACCGAGCAGCTCCAACGGGCGGACATCGGCCTGGTCACGCTGACCGGCCCGGGTGGCGTCGGCAAGACCCATCTTGCGCTCGCTGCCGCGATCGCCGTCGTCGGGAGCTTCGCCGATGGCGCCGCCTTCGTCTCGCTCGAGGGACTCACCGACCGGACCCTGATCCGCCGCACCCTGGCCCAGGAGCTGCGCATCCCGACGGCGCCCGGCCAGACCCTCGACGACAGCCTGCTGGAGTTCTTTCGGTCCCGCCAGCTGCTGCTCGTGGTCGACAACGTCGAGCGTTTGGTGTCGGAGGCGCCCCTCGCGGAGCGCGCCCTGGAGATGGCGCCCGAGCTCAAGATCCTGGCGACCAGCCGCGAGGCGCTGGGCATCCGCGGCGAGCATGTCATGCAGATCGCGCCGCTGGCGCTGCCGGACGCCGGCGCCGCCAACGAGCCGGCGGTGCTCGCCACCGTGCCGGCGGTCGCGTTCTTCATCGCCTGCGCACGCGAGGTCCGCCCGGACTTCGCCCTTGACGACACCAATGCCGCCGCCGTGGTCGAGATCTGCCACCGGCTGGACGGGCTGCCGCTGGCGCTCCAGCTCGCGGCGGTGCGCCTCACGGTGCTCACGCCGGCGGCCCTGCTCGAGCGGCTGGGCCGGCGCCTGCCACTGCTGACCCGAGGTCCGCGCGACCTGCCAGAGCGTCACCACACGCTGCGCGCGGCCATCGCCTGGAGCTACGACATGCTCTCGCCGTACGAGCAGCGCGTGTTCCGGCAGCTGGGG
>DASQZW010000028.1:0-8269 GCA_035638495.1 Terriglobales bacterium | reverse complement strand
GTCACGGCCGAGAGGTGCTGCCCCGCGTCGGCGCGCTGATCGAGTCGCCCGCCCTGTACGGGTACCTCTCCGGCCGCAACAACCTGCTGTGCTTCGCGGACACCCTGTGCGGCGTGCCCCGGGGCCGCATCGACGAGCTGCTGGACCTGGTCGACCTGCGCGACCGCCAGCGGGACCGGGTGCGGACGTACTCGATGGGGATGAAGCAGCGGCTCGGTCTGGCCGTGGCGCTGCTGCACGACCCCGAGCTCCTGGTGCTCGACGAGCCGGCGAACGGCCTCGACCCTGCCGGCATCGTGGAGATGCGGAGCCTGCTCCGCCGGCTGGCGAGCCAGGGCAAGACGATCTTCCTGTCCAGCCACGTGCTGGCGGAGGTCCAGCAGACGTGCGACCGGGTCGCCATCCTGAACGCCGGGGAGCTCGTCCGGGTGGCGCCGGTGGGTGACCTGCTCAGGGGCAGCGGCGAGTTCGAGGTCAGGGTGGCCAGCGCCGTCGAGGCACTGGCGCTGATCCGCCGCCAGCCGTGGGGCCGGTCGGCGCGGGCCGTGGAGGGGACGGTGGTGACGGCGTCGCCCAGCGGGAGAGGCCGCGAGCTCACCGAGTTCCTGGTCGCCGCCGGGTACCCACCGGACGCCGTGACCGAGCGGCAGCAGGACCTCGAGGAGGTCTTCCTGCAGCTGACCGCGGGAGGCGAGCGATGAGCGCGGCGACCTGCCGTCCGCGATTCGGCCTGCTGGTTCGCGGCGAGCTGAGGAAGCTCGCCCTGCAGCGGGCCAACTGGCTGCTGATGGGCCTGGCCGTGGTGGCCGCGGCGGTCGCCGGGCTGATCCTGAGCACCTCCTCGGGCATCTGGCATGCGGAGGGCGCCTACCGGGCCGCGCTGCAGACCGACCCGGGCTACTGGGTCCACGGCGTCGTCGTCGTCGCCGGGATGATCGTCCGGATCGTCGAGGGCGCGCTCCTCCTCTTCGCCGCCGCGCGCCTGGTCGGGACGGAGTATTCGGCCGGCACCATCCGCGTCGTGCTGGCGCGCGGCGTGGGCCGCGTGTGGCTGCTCACGGCCAAGCTCGCGGCCCTGGTCGTGTTCGGGCTGGCCGTCACCGCGGTGTTCCTGGTGGCGTCCGCGGTCTTCGGCCTCCTGATGGTCGCCGCCCAGGGCGGCAGCCCGCAGCACGTCGTCTCGATCATGCCCGCGAGTGAGTGGCACGACATGGGGATCCACCTGCTCGCGATCCTCATCAGCGCCGGCGCGTGCGTGCTGATCGGCGTCGCCGGGGCGGCCGTGTTCCGCTCCCTGCCGCTCGCCATGGTCGTGGCGGTCGGGTTCTTCCCGCTCGACAACCTCCTGGCCGGGAGCCGCGACTCCAACGTCTACCAGCTCGGGGTCAACCTGAACGTGCTGCCCGAGACGCTGGGGCACATGCGGGAGTCCATCTTCGCGCGGCCGGCCCAGCCCGTCGACGCCACGCACAGCCTGGTGGTGATCGCGGCCTACTGCGCCGTCTTCCTGCTCGCCGCGTACCTCCCGACCTGGCGCCGGGACGTGCGGGAGTAGCGGCGATGGCGCGTTCCTCGATGCGGTGCCTGGTTCGGGGCGAGCTCCGCAAGGTCCTGCTGCAGGGTGCCAACTGGGCGGTGCCCGTGGCCGCGGTGGGCGTCGGCTTCGTGGCCGGCTCCGCCGCCGGCGAGGTGGCGACCGGGCTGGGGCCGTTCCAGGTCGCGATCGACACCTATCGCGCGTTCGCGGCCGCGGCCGTCGGGGTGGTCGTGCTTGCGGTGTCTGCTCGACTCTCCGCGGTCGAGTACCAGGAGGGCACCATCCGGGTGGTGCTCGCCCGGGGGGTGGGACGGCTCCGGCTGCTGCTGGCCAAGGCCATCGCCGTGGTCGTGGTGGCGCTGCCGGTCCTCGCCCTCGTCGCGATCGCCGGGCTGGTCGTGGTCCCGGTCCGCCTGCAGGGCCAGGCGGCGCCCGTCGTGTGGGGCGACGTCCAGGTGGCCGCGCTGACGGTGACCCTGAGCGCGGCGGCCTGCTGCCTGCTCGGGGTGGCCGCCGGTGCCGCCGGCCGCTCGATGACCTTCGCGATGGCGGTCGCAGCGGGCTTCTTCCCGCTCGACAACTTCCTCGGCTACGTGCTCCCGATCCTCCAGAACGCGACGCAGGAGCGGATCTGGTCGGACCTCACCACGTACCTGCTGGGCCCGACGCTGAACCACCTCCCGGCGGTGCTGATGGGCCGCCGCGCGGGCGAGCTGATCCCGCCGCAGCTCCCGGTCGACGCCGCGCACAGCCTGCTGGTGGTCGCGGGCTACGCGGTGGCGGTGAGCGCCGCGGCGGCGGTGATGGTCCGGCGGCGCGATACCCTCGAGTGAGCTCAGCGACGTTCGTCCCGCCGCCTCGGCGGGACGAACCGCCGGAGCAGCTCCGCGAGGCGCGCGGGATCGTCGCTCTGGACGCTGTGCCCCGCCCCGTCGACCACCTCGACGCGCGCGTCCGGCCGCAGGCGGCGCACCTCCTCCACGTCCGCGTCGGTCACGGCGGGCGAGCGGCCGGCACGGACCAGCAGCAGGGGCGCGCGCGAGCCGGCCAGGTCCGGCCAGAGGGACGGGAAGGTCGACGCGACGCGGAACACCTCGTCCTCGTCGAGGCTGCCCAGGTGGTGCCTCCAGGTCCAGGTGCCGTCCTGGCCCCGCCTGACGTTGTGGAACAGGCCACGCCGGAGCGCGACCGGGTCGGCGCCGGGCAGCGAGGCGAGAGCGTAGTCGACGAGCTGCTCGAACGTCGCCGGCCGCGGCGCGTCGTGGACGAAGCGGACGATCGGGGTGGCGGCGCTCGCCCGGGCGCCCGGCGTGACGTCCACGAGCACCAGCCTGCGCACGAGCTCCGGATGGGTGGAGCCGAGCGCCAGGCAGGCGAGCCCCCCAATGGACATCCCCACGACCGCGAGCGCCCGTGGAGCCAGCCGGTGGACCACAGACGCCAGGTCGGCGGCGAACGCGCGCGGAGAGTAGTCGCGGTCGGCGCGCCAGTCCGAGTGCCCGTGCCCGGCGAGGTCGACCGCGATCAGGGGCCGGCCCAGCAGGAGGGCGACCCGGTCCCAAGTGTGGGCGTTCTGGGCGCCGCCGTGGACCAGGACGAGCTCCGGCGCGGCGCGGCCCCAGACCAGCACGCTGAGGCGCCGGTCCGGCGCGACCTCGAGTGCCTCGCGGCGCACGGCCGGGACCCCGTCCGGGGACAATCCGAGCTCTCGTGCCTGCTCGGGCAGCAGCGCGAACTCCTCGTAACAGCTCACGCGGGCGCTGCCAGTCGGCCGGCGACGAGGTGGGCCAGCCACTGCCGGAAGCGCTCGACGCCCGCTTCGTCGCCGGGCAGCCCGAACATGGCCAGCACCGCCTCGGTGATCAGGGGCTCGCTCCAGACCGCCACGTTCAGCAGCGCCAGGCTGAAGAGCGTGTCCAGGAGGTCCGGGGCCGCCGCGCCGCGGGAACGGTCCATCTCCGCTCTGCGCTGGTGCAGCGCCTCGGCCTGGGCGCGGAGCAACCCCGATCCGGACGGACGCCAGCCGTCCAGGCTCAGCCACGCGGTGAGTCGGGCGTAGCCGTGGCCGGTGTACAGGACCCGCAGGAGCTCGGCGAGCTCGACGACAGCACCAGGCTCCGGCTCCCAGCGCGCCAGCACGTCCACCACGTCGTCGCGCAGCCGCCGCGCGGCCCGGCGCATGACGGCCTGGAGCAGGGCTTCGCGGCTCCCGAAATGATAGTGGACGGCGGGGTCGGTGACGCCGACCTCGCGGGCGACGGCCTGCACGCGGAGCGCGGCCGGTCCGTCCGCGACCAGCCGCCGCTCGGCAGCGTCGAGGATCTCCTCGCGAGCGCGCTCCGCCTGCCGGCGAATCCGCGTTCGGTCCCCCGCCGGTGCGCTCTTCACGCTACTTAGATTACTCTCAGTAGTGATGGCGACGATCGAGGCCCTGCTGTTCGACTTCTACGGAACGCTGGTGGACATGCAGGCCGGACTGACGGCGGCCATCGCGCCGTACCTCGCCGGCAGGGGCTATGCCGGCGATCCGGGAAGGGTTGTCACCTGGTGGCGCCGCACCCACTTCGAGAACTCGATGATCGACGCCCTCCTCCACCGCGGGCACACGCCCTACCGCGAGGTCGGGCGCCGGTCGCTCGACCTGACGCTGGAGCGCGCCGGTGTTCCCCACTCGGACGACGAGGTCGACGGCCTCGTCTCGGAGATCGAGCGGCTGCGGCCGTTCGCCGACGTGCCCGAGGCGCTCGCGCGGCTCGGCGGCCGCTACCGGCTCGTGGTGCTCTCCAACGGCGACCCTGACATGCTGGAGCGCGGCGTCCGGTTCTCGGGCCTGCGCTTCGAGCGTGCCATCTCGGCAGCCCAGGCGGGGAGCTTCAAGCCGGACTCGGCGACCTACGGGGCGGCGGCCGGACTGCTCGGGCTCCCGATCGACGCGATCCTCTTCGTCGCCTCCCACCCGTTCGACTGCGTCGGCGCGAAGGCCTGCGGGATGCGGACCGCGTTCGTCGACCGCCGCGGGCGCCCGTTCGGCCGGACGCCGCACCAGCCCGACCTGGTGGTGCCGGACCTCGGCGCGCTGGCGGACGCGCTGCTCGGGGGTTAGCCGGGGCTCTCGGCCAGGAAGCGGTGGACGAGCGCCACCGCCATCGCGCCCTCGCCGATCGCCGCCGAGCACCGCTTCATCGACCCGGATCGCACGTCGCCCGCCGCGAACAGGCCGGGCAGGCTGGTCTCGAGCGGGAAGGGGTTGCGGTCGCGGGACCAGCCCGCCGGCTGCCGGCCACCGGCCAGGAGGTCGGTGCCCGTGACCAGGTACCCGGCACCGTCGCGCGTAACGGCCAGCTCCTCCGCCCACTCGGTGTGAGGCGCTCCGCCGATGCAGACGAAGAGCGCGTCGGCCTGAAGGGTCCGCTGCGGTCCGCCCTCGTCCTGGACGGTGAGCGAACGGAGCCGCCGCCCGGCGCCGTCGAATCCGACGACGCGGCTCCTCAGGCAGACGTCGATGTTCGGCGCCGCGGTGATCCGGTCCACCAGGTACTGCGACAGGGAGGCTGCCAGGGCCTCACCCCGGACGAGCATGGTCACGCTCCGCGCGTACTTCGAGAAGTACAGGGCGGCCTGCCCCGCCGAGTTGCCGCCGCCGACGAGCGCGATCGATGCGCTCGCGTACCCGGCCGCCTCGCTCGGGCCCGCCCCGTAGTACACGCCGGTGCCGAGCAGGTCGTCGATTCCGGGAACGTCCAGGCGCCGCCATTCGACGCCGGTCGCCATCAGCATGGCTCGAGCCCGGACGACGCTCCCGTCCGAGAGGACGCCTGCGTACGACCCGGCCTCCGAGCGGAGCCCGACCAGCCGCCGCGCCAGCAGCAGCTCGGCCCCGAATCGCCGCGCCTGCTCCGTGGCCCGGAGAGCGAGCTCGCTCCCGCTGATCCCGTCGGGAAACCCCAGGTAGTTCTCGATCAGCGAGCTCGTCCCGGCCTGACCCCCCGCGGCGACCCGCTCGACCACCACGGCCTGCAGGCCCTCGGAGGCGGCGTATACCGCGGCCGCGAGCCCGGCCGGGCCGCCGCCCACGATGGCGATGTCGTAGTCGTCCAGGCGGGGCGCGGCGACGAGGCCGAGGCCGGCGGCGACGTCCTCCACGGTCGGGGACTCGAGCCGGCGTCCGTCGGGCAGGACGCAGATCGGCAGGCGCGGGTCGTCGACACCCAGGACGCCCAGGGCGCCGCGGGCCTCCATGTTCTGGTCGAGCTCGACCCAGTCGTACGGGATCCCGTTGCGCCGCAGGAAGTCGCGGATCTCGTAGGCGGCGGCGGACGAGCGCGCGCCGTAGAGGCAGACGATCGACGATGCCGGCCGCGAGTCGTAGTCGATCACCGCTCGTTCAGAAGCCGAGCGACTCGCCGACGAGGATCGCGGTGACGCGTCCGGGCGCCAGCGGGCGGTTGACGATCAGGATGTTGTTGACGCCGCTGGGGATCCCGTAGGCCGTGCGCGCCCGCGCGTCCTCCAGCGGATAGCAGTACTCGTCGATGCGGCGCAGGCCCGCCTCCAGGTCGGGCACGATCTTCTGAGCCCCGATCACCAGGATCACCGTGCCGGCGCCGGAGACGAGCGGTCCCAGCTGGCTGCCGCTGGCGGAGGCCACCAGGAGCGAGCCCCCCTCGGTCACGGCGTGGACGCTGCCGACCAGGTAGTCGGGCGCCGCGGCAGCCTTGCGCATCTCGCGGCCCTGCATCACCCGGTCCATCTGGTAGAGGCGGGGCCGGACCGCGCGGTATCGGCCCGAGCGCTCGATGTCCTCGGCCAGGCCGATCGTCTCCAGCGTGCGCGAGGTGGCGTTGAAGACCTCCGCGCCCTCCGGCAGGAGCTCCAGGACCCGCTGGCGCGCGTCCTGGCCCGTGTCGGCGATCAGCGCCCGAATGCCGTTCCGCTCCAGCGCGGCCGCGGTCGCGCGGATCCGCTCGCCGGAGGCGAGCTGCGCGAACGCCTGGTTGGGCTGGGCCTGGGTTCGAGGCTCGCGTATGGTCATTGCGACGCCTCAAGTATGGAGGAGCCCCCTCGGCGGGCTCCGGGTCAGGCGACCAGCCGGCCGGTCGTGAGGTCGACCGTCACGCTGTCGTGCGTCGCGGCCCGGTCGTGAGCGTTGAACGCGATGGTCAGCTTGCCTGGCGGCGCCGACAGGTCGACCGTGACGAGCAGATATCCGAACACGGCCATCGGCGGTCCCACCAGCGTGTACTGTCCGACCACGAGCGGAGTCGGCGTCGGTCCCTTCGGGGCCGTGGCCGCGAAGCCACCGCTGCCGGCGACCACATAGGGGATCTGGCGGTTGTCGACGTCGCGCGTGTACCGCTGGTAGAGGTGCGCGTGCCCCGACAGGACGGCGTCCGGCCACAGGCCGGCGGACCGGCTCGCCGTGTCGATGTCGTCGGCCAGGCCGGTGGTCCCTCCGTGCCTGGAGTCCACGGAGACGGGCGGATGATGGCAGGCGACGAGCACCGCCCGCTGCCCCGCGTCGCGCTCCGGCTTCAGCCGCTGAAGCTCCGAGGTCAGGAACTGCAGCTGCTCGTCGCCGATCGGGTAGTGGCCGCCCTGCGACGAGATCACCCCGGGACCCTCGAGGACGTTCGAGTAGAGACCGATGATGGAGACGAACGGGGCGTCGAGCGTGAAGTAGACCCCCGGCTGCGTCATGGTGGTCCGGACCAGGCCACCAGCGTCGGGCGACGGTCCCGGCGTGGGGGCGCAGAAGTTGCGCACGAACGCCGCCAGGGTGGGAACCTGGGGCGCGGCCGAGCTCTGCCCGAACACGGCCCCGTCGTGGTTGCCGGGGATGGCGAAGATCGGCCGGTCGTAGGACCGGAACGGCTCGTAGAACTGGTCGTAGTAGTACTGGGCCTCGCCGAAGTAGTAGACGACGTCGCCCAGGTGAAAGAAGAACGCCGGTGCAGAGGCCCCGCCCCGCTGGACGTCGGCCGCCATCGCGTCCGCCACGCTCGCCTCGTTGGCGATCGCGCCGGCCGCCGTCTGGAAGCCGTTCACCTTGGCGGCGCCGGTGTCGCCGACTGCGTGGAACGTGATGGCCTTCGCAGCGCCGATGGGCCCGAGCACGTCCGGCCCGATGACCTCACCGAGATCCATCCTCGGCGGGCTGACCGCGGGCGTCGGGACTGGCTGGACCTGGTCCTTGTGCAGCTTGAAGTACGCCGACTGGTAGTACTGCGCGCTGGTGTTGTCGACCTGGAACGACCTCTCGTCCGGGTCTGGCCTGGGCTCCGCGAAGAGGCGGCCCGACTGGCCCTGCAGTCCCTCGATGAAACTCGTCATCTCCCATCCCCCTGCAAGCGGTTTCGAACGGTCATTCGCGCGCCAGTGCGAACTGCTTCACGTCGATCTGGGACTGCAGCGTCACGTAGGTCGAGAGCCGGAGGCGGCCGTACCCGCCGTCACCCCAGGAGGTTCCCCACGAGTTGGCGAAACGGATGACGGACGCGGCGGGATTCTGCTCGTCCCACGCCTCCAGCGCGGCCCAGTAGATCTCGTGGCCGCCCGCGATCCCCGAGCTCGACCACGCCGGATCGGAGTCGATGAAGCCGTCTGCATCGGGTTCGAACCATGCCCTGTGCCACGGCAGGCCGGCGATCGCACCGGCGCGCTGCATCAGGGCGCCAACTCCGTGCAGTGAGATCGCCCAGATGTACCGGTCGATGAGGCCCGCGGCCTTGAGGG
>DASQZW010000027.1:0-13980 GCA_035638495.1 Terriglobales bacterium | reverse complement strand
CGCTGAGCCGGAAGCAGCGCCCGCGCCCGCTGAGCCGGAAGCAGCGCCCGCGCCCGCTGAGCCGGAAGCACCGCCCGCGTCTGCCGTGCCGGAAGCACCGCCCGCCCCCGCCGGGCGGGAAGCGCCGCCCGCGGCGCCCGGGCCGGAACCCGCGCCCGCCGAGGCAGCGGCGCGTCAGACCCGGCGCACGGTGTACGACCTGCTGTGGAGCACCGGTCTGCTCAACGTGCTGACGCTCGTCCGTCGCGACCTGGCCGCGCTCTTCGTCTGGCCCGTCGCATACGGGATCGCGGCGGTGGTCGTCGTCCCGGTCGCGATCCTCGGGTACCTGGCGCCGGCCCTGGGCGGCCAGCCCGTCGCGATGGCGAGCGTCTTCGGCTGGCTCGCGGTGGCGACCGCGTTCGTCGTCCCGCTCGTCACCGCACGCCTCCTTCGGGAGCCGCTCGACGTGGTCCTCGGATCTCCGGTGAGGTTCTGGGAACTGGTCGTCGCGAGCTGGCTGGCCGGCCTCCTCTTCTTCCTGGCCGCGAGCGCGTTCACGCTCGTCTTCGTCGCGCTCCTGGACGTCTACCAGGGGCGCGTCGACGCCGGAGCGGTCCTCGGCGGCTACGCCGGGGTCGTCCTGGTCGGTTCGACGTGGGTCGCGGTCGGCCTGCTCGCCGCCGCCCTCACGCGGCACCGTGCCGTCGCGGTCGCCGCCGGCATCCTGGCGCTGCTGGGCCTCCAGTACGCCGCGGGCACGGCCGCCGGCTTCCTCTCGCCGCCCCTGTCGGACGTGCTGGACTACGCCAGCGCGGCCAATCGTGCCCAGTCCTTCGAGCGGGGCCAGGCTGTCCTGCGCGACACCGTCTACTTCGTCAGCCTGACGGTCGGCGCGCTCCTCCTGACCGCGAGGGCGCTCGCGTCGAGGCGCTGGCGATGACACGCTGGGACCGCCGCCTCGCCCTCGCCTGCGCCGCCACCGGCGTGCCGCTGGTGCTCGCCGCGCTGGCCCTCGCGCTCGCAGACGGCGGCCTGAGCCAGCGGACTGCCTACCTGCTGCTCGCGGGCGTCGCGCTGGTCATCGTGTACGCCGTCGTCGACCCCCGGGCGGTCGTGGCGATGGTTCGCGACCGGCGAAGCCGCCCGGGGTCGCTGGCCGTGCTGGCGAGCGCCGCCGTCCTCGGCCTCGTGGTCGCGGCGAACGTCGTGGCGTCGCGGAGCCTCCAGGCGGCCGACCTGACTCGCTCGGGCCAATTCACCCTGTCGCCGCAGTCGATCCAGGTCATCCAGCGGCTCGACTCGGACCTGGCCGTCACCGGCTTCTTCCGACCCGACCAGCTCGCGGACCGGCGCGACCTCCAGACCCTGCTGGACCTGTACCGGCAGCGGAGCGGACACGTGAAGGTGCGCTTCGCGGATCCCCAGCTGGACGCCGGGCTGGCGCTCAGCCTGGGCGCCCGCGCCGCCGGCAGCGTCGTGCTGCAGTACCGGACCCGCCCGCCCGTCGTCCTGGACGCCGGCCAGCAGAGCGAGTCCGACGTCACGACGGCGATCGAGCGCCTGGAGTCCGCCCGCACGCCGGTCGCGTGCTGGGCGGGTGGCGACGGCGAGCGTGACCTGAAGGACACCGACGAGGTGACCGGCTACTCCGCCGTCGCCGACCTGCTGCGCTCCAGCAGCTACCAGACGCGGGAGGTCCTGCCCGCGCAGCAGGCCATCCCCACCGGGTGCGACGCGCTCGTCGTCCTGCAGCTGGGCCGGCCCCTGAGCGCCGCCGGCGCCCAGGCCATCCAGACCTACCTGGCGGGCGGCGGCAAGCTGCTCCTGGCCGTCGACCCGTGGGTCGACCCGCAGATCGTGGCGAGCGTGAACGGCCTGCTCCGGCCCTACGGCGCCGCGTTCGGCGGCGGACTGGTCATCGAGCCGGACCCCACGCATGCCGCCGCCAACGACTCGACGGTTCCGGTCGTGTACGACTTCGGCGCGTCCCCGATCACGACCGAGCTGGCCGGGCGCTACGTGTTCTTCCCGGCGGCCACCTCGATCAGCGGGACGCCGGCCCCCGGCACGACCTCCGCGGCCCTCGCGTCGACCACCGACCGGGCCTACGCGATCCCGCAGGAGCGGACCGACCTGAGCCACCGCGCCGGCGACACGGCTGGTCCGTTCGTGCTGATGCGGTCGATCGAGCAGCTGCGCGGCGGCCGCACCACGCGGATCGTCCTGGCCGGCACGTCGGCGCTGGCCGAGAACCGGACGATGCCGCCGGCGGCGTCCAGCGCCAATCCGGACCTCCTGCTGGGCTCGCTGGACTGGCTCTCGCAGCAGGACTCGCTGGTCGAGATCCCGCCCAGGCCGAGGGCGCTGCCCCTTTCCCTCGGCGAGCGGGACACGGTGGTGAACGCGGTGGTCGCCCTGCCGCTGCCCGTCCTGGCGATCATCGGCGCCGGCCTCCTGGTGCTGGCCCGCCGCCGCAGGCGCACCGCCTGAGCGCTGGCCGGCCGGGCGACCCGTACCGTCGGGTACATTCACGTGCGATATTGACGTGTCGCGTTACGGATCCAGCGTCCTATACCCTATCGATTCGGCAACCAGAGCTTTCGACGGCTCCGGCCCCCGCGCTCGTGTGACGGGCGCCGGTCGGGTCGCCGCGATTCGGTGTGCGCGCCGGCGCGTTCGGCGGCGCGTGGTCCCAACTCCGGTCGAGCCGTCCCCGAGCCCCAGACGTGAACGTGCCAACGAACTCGGTAAAGAAGAATTTGAGGGTGTGAATTGATGGACTCGAGTGTGCTCCTGGCGATCGGAGGTGGTGCCGTCGCCGTCGTCTTCGCGGTGGTTCTTATCTTCCTCGTGCTGCGCGAGCCACCGGGCAACGCCCGCATGATCGAGATCGCCGGAGCGATCCAGGAAGGCGCCGGCGCTTACCTGAACCGCCAGTACACCGTGATCGCCGTCATCGGCGTCGTGATCGCGATCGTGATCGGAGTCACCATCAACTGGGTCACGGCCATCCTCTACCTCGTGGGCGCGGTCCTGTCGGCGTCGGCCGGGTACGTCGGCATGAACGTCTCGGTTCGCGCCAACCTCCGGACCGCCGAAGCGGCCCGCGGCGGGCTCGCTCGTGCGCTGGCCACCGCGTTCCGGGGCGGCGCGGTAACCGGGTTCATGGTCGTCGGCCTGGGTCTGCTCGGCGTCTCGGTGTCGTATTTCGTGACGCACAACCTGGACGCGCTCGTCGGCCTCGGCTTCGGCGCCTCGCTCGTGTCGGTTTTCGCCAGGCTCGGGGGCGGCATCTACACCAAGGCCGCCGACGTTGGCGCCGACCTGGTGGGCAAGGTCGAGGCCGGCATCCCGGAGGACGACCCCCGGAACCCGGCAGTGATCGCCGACAACGTGGGCGACAACGTGGGGGACTGCGCGGGCATGGCGGCGGACCTCTTCGAGACCTACGCGGTCACGATGGTCGCGGCCATGCTCCTGGGCTCCCTCCTGTTCCGGGACGTCGCCTGGGTGGTGTACCCGCTGCTGCTGGGTGCCATCTCCATCGTCGGCTCCGTCGTCGGCGCACTGGCGGTGCGCCTCTACTTCCCGCGCTGGATCATGGGCGGCCTGTACGCCGGCCTGCTGGTCGCGGCCGCGATCGCGCTGATCGGCTTCTACTTCATCACGAGCACATTCGTGAGCAACGGCTACCTGAAGCCGATCCACACGAACCTGATCCGGATCGACAACCCGAGCAACCTGTTCCTGTGCGGCGTCGTCGGCATCGTGATCACGATCGTCATCGTCGCGATCACCGAGTACTTCACGGAGACGCGGTACTGGCCGGTGCACCTGATCGCGCGCCAGTCGATCACCGGGCCCGCGACCAACATCATCGCGGGCAGCGCGATCGGCATGCTGGCCACCGGCCTGCCCGTCATCACCATCGGCATCGGCATCCTGTTCAGCTACAACCTGGGTGGCCTGTACGGCATCGCGATCGCGGCCGTGGCGCTGCTCTCCATGACCGGCATCGTCGTCGCCATCGACTCCTACGGGCCGATCACCGACAACGCCGGCGGCATCGCCGAGATGGCCGACCTGCCCGAGGGCGTCCGCAGCATCACCGACCGGCTGGACGCCGTCGGCAACACCACGAAGGCGGTGACGAAGGGCTACGCGATCGGATCGGCGGGCCTGGCGGCCCTCGTCCTCTTCGCCTCGTACACGCAGGAACTGACGAAGCACGGGCAGAGCCTGCACTTCGACCTCAGCGACCCGCTGGTGATCGTGGGCCTGTTCCTCGGCGGCATCCTGCCGTTCCTGTTCGGGTCGCTCGCCATCCTGGCCGTCGGCCGTGCCGGCGGCCTGGTGGTCGAGGAGGTCCGGCGCCAGTTCCGCGACATCAAGGGCATCCTGGAGGGCACGGCCCGGCCTGAGTACGGCCCAGCGGTGCGGATCGTGACGGCGGCGGCGCAGCGCGAGATGATCCTGCCGGGCCTGATCCCGGTCGTCGCTCCGATCGCGGTCGGCCTGATCCTCGGCCCGAAGGCGCTGGGCGGCATGCTGGTCGGCGCGATCGTCACGGGCCTCTTCGTCGCCCTGTTCATGACGAGCGGCGGCGCGGCCTGGGACAACGCCAAGAAGTACATCGAGGAGGGCCATCTCGGCGGCAAGGGGTCCGAGGCGCACAAGGCCTCGGTCACGGGCGACACCGTCGGCGACCCCTACAAGGACACCGCCGGCCCGGCGATCAACCCGATGATCAAGGTGATCAACATCATCGCGATCCTGATCGCGGGCCTGGTCGCGACCAACTCGATCTTCCACTAGCAGCGTGGAGTACCGGCGCTTCGGCCGGACCGGGCTGCGGGTGTCGCGGCTCGGTCTCGGCTGCGGCGGGTTCGGTGGCGTGGGATCCGAGCCTTCGCTGTTCGGGCAGGGCGAGGACGAGGGGGCCGCGTTCTCGATCATGGATCGGGCCCTCGAGCTCGGCATCAACTACTTCGACACCGCAGACAGCTACGGCGGCGGCCGATCGGAGGAGATCATCGGTCGCTGGCTGCGCTCCCGCGGCACGCGCGACGCCGTCGTGCTCTCGACGAAGGTGTTCAACCGGACGGGACCGGAGCCCAATGATGCCGGCCTCTCGCGGCGGCACGTCCTGCGCGCCGTCGAGGACTCACTGCGGCGCCTGCAGACCGACTGGCTCGATCTCTACGTGACGCACGAGGTGGACCCCGCGACGCCGCTCGACGAGACGCTGCGCGCCCTCGACGACCTGGTCCGCCAGGGCAAGGTGCGCTACGTGGGCGCCAGCAACACCGAGGCCTGGCGCCTGGCCAAGTCGCTCTGGGTCTCCGATCGGTTCGGCCTCGCCAGATACGACGGCGTGCAGAACGAGTACAACCTGCTCCACCGCGCGATCGAGATGGAGGTGCTGCCCCTCGCCGAGGACCAGGACCTGGCCGTGACGCCCTTCAGCCCGCTGGCGGGCGGACTGCTGACCGGCAAGTACGCCCTTGACCGCGACCACCCGTCGGGGTCCCGGCTGACCCTCAGGCCGGGACCGTACACGGGCCTGCTGACCCCCGAGACGTTCCGGGCGATCGACGCGCTGGGCGTGGAGGCGGGCGATCTGGGCGTCTCCATGGGCGCCCTGGCACTGGCGTGGGTGCTGTCCCATCGGGCGGTGACCGCGGCGCTCATCGGGCCACGCTCACCGGCGCAGTTCGAACCGGCCGTCGAGGCGCTGCAGGTGCGATTGACCGCAGCTGACCGGGACCGGATCCTCGACCGGATGGACGCGGCCAGGGCTCAGTAGGGTGGAGGAGGCGATCGGCCTCGGCGACGTCCGTGCGGCGCGCGAACGCATCGGCGGCGCCGCCATCCGGACGCCGCTGATCCGCCTGGAGGACACGGACGTCTGGCTGAAGCTCGAGGTGCTGCAGCCGATCGGGTCGTTCAAGATCCGCGGCGCCGCCAACGCGATGGCCCTGATGGACCCCGCCGAGCTCGCGCGCGGCGTGGTGACGGCCAGCGCCGGGAACATGGCGCAGGGCGTGGCCTGGAACGCCCGGAGGCTCGGCGTCGGCTGCATGGTCGTGGCTCCCGACCACGCGCCGGACGCCAAGGTCCACGCGGTCGAGCGGCTGGGCGGCCGGGTGCTGAAGGTGCCGTTCGACGAGTGGTGGCAGACGTTCGTCGACCGCGGGCGGCCGGGCCTGGACGGCGCCTTCGTCCATGCCTTCGACGACGAGCGGGTGATGGCGGGCAACGGCACGATCGGCCTGGAGGTGGTCGAGGACCTGCCCGACGTCGAGGCGATCCTCGTGCCCTGGGGCGGCGGCGGACTGGCCAGCGGGATCGCGTCCGCGGTCAGGGCGCTGCGCCCATCGTGCCGCGTGCTGGCCGTCGAGGTCGAGACGGGCGCGCCGCTGACTGCGGCGCTGGCGGCGGGCGAGCCGCGAACGGTCGACTACCGGCCGTCGTTCGTGGACGGGATCGGCAGCAAGACCGTCTTCGCCAGCATGCTGCGGCGTGCGCAGCGGCTGCTGGACGGCACGGTCGTGGTGACGCTCGACGAGGTGGCGGCGGCGGTGCGTCTGCTGGCGGCGCGGGCCCACGTGGTCGCGGAGGGCGCCGGGGCCGCGCCGGTGGCGGCTGCGCTGAGCGGGCGAGCGGGGACGGGCCGGATCGCGTGCATCGTCAGCGGGGGCAGCATCGACCCGGCGACCCTGGCGGCGCTGCTGTCCCGCTGACCTATCGGTCGCCGGCCTCTGCGGAGGCCGCTGACCTACCGGTACGCCCAGCCGGTCCAGCGGGTCACGCGGATCTCGATCACCGGGCCCTCCGGCGCGCGCTCTCGGTACTGCGAGTACTTCTCGCGCAGGAGCCGCACGGGCTCGGCCCGCCCGGCCTCGTCCTCGATCACGCGCGCGTCGCCGTCCGCGCGCACCCACCAGAGCAGCTCCCAGTCGAGGTCGTCGTAGTGGTCGACCAGCACGGACACGCTCGGGTTCTCGCGGATGTTGCGCAGGCGACGGAGGTCGGTGGTTCGCTTCGGCTTGTGGTCGACCGCGTGGAGGATGCGGTCGTCCACCGCCGCGAACGTGAACGGGACGATGTGCGGGCGCCCGTCCGCGCCCGAGGTGGCGAGCCGCGCGATCCTGGCTCGGGCCAGCCGATCCCGCGCCTCCCGTTCGTTCAGGTTCAATGTCGGCGGCCCCGGCGAGCGGCGCCTGTCAGGTTTCGACCAGCGCCACCACCCGGCAGGGGCTGCCCGTGCCGGCGACCAGCTTGAGCGGCAGCACGACGATCATCGCGCCGGTCGCCGGCAGCTGGGCCAGGTTGGCGAGCTGCGTCACGCCGTACTTGCCCGCGCCGAGCACGTAGTGGTGGACGGGGAAGGCGGGCTCGAACGAGTGGGCCGCACCCGCGTCCGTGCCCACCGTCTCCACGCCGACGCCGACGACGGGCGACTCCTGGGCCAGCCAGCGAGCGCAGTCGGCGTCGATGCCGGGCGTGTGCGGGCCGGTCTCGTTGGCGTTCAGGAACAGCGCCTGGTCGTGGGCGCGGGCGTCCCACCCCGTCCGGAAGAGCAGCCAGCACCCGTCGGGCAGCGGCCCGTGGTCGGCCTCGAACGCGCGGACGTCCTCGATCCGCAGCAGGTAGTCGGGGTCGGCGGCCGACTCCGCCGAGCGGTCGATCACGACGGCGGGTCCGACCAGCCGCCCGGGCGGCACCGACGCGACGTCCTCCTTGTCGCGGCCGGAGATCCAGTGGGTGGGGGCGTCGAAGTGCGTACCGACGTGCTCGCCGCCCTCGAACCAGTTCCAGGACCAGGCCGGACCCAGTTCGTCGAAGTGGGAGATCGGGTGCGTCTTCCAGCCAGGCGTGTTGGCGAAGGGCGGTGGGAGCTGCAGGACGGGCGTCTTCTCGGACAGCGGCTGGGTCAGGTCGATGACTCGGACTCGCCCGGCGGCGAGTCCCTCGACGAGGGATGCGAGGACCGTCATGGGCATCTTCCTCCGGCTCCTGGAAAGATCGGCGCGACTGTTCGGTGCTCCTCGCCGGGCATTGTATGGTCCGGATGAGGTGGAGCCAACCGACTTCCGCGGGCTGTTCCCGATCTTCGACGAGCGAATCTACCTGAACTCGTGTTCCCAGGGCGCCCTGGGCCGCCCGGTCGAGGCCGCGCTGGAGGAGTTCATGGAGAGCTGGCACCGGCAGGGCAACCCGTGGGAGCTGTGGTGCGAGCGGATGGAGGAGCTCCGGGCCGAGTTCGCGGCCCTCATCAACGCGGAGCCGGACGAGGTGGCGGTGACGTTCAGCGCATCCACCGCCGTCGCCGCGCTGGCGAGCGCCCTGGACTGGACGGAGCGGCCGCGAGTCGTGACCAGCGACTTCGACTTCCCGACGATGGGCCACGTCTGGCTCGCCCAGCGGTCACGCGGCGCGGAGGTGGCGTTCGCCCGCGCGGACGGTGACCGGCTGCCGCTGGCCGCGTTCGAGGCGGAGGTCGACAGCCGCACCCGCCTCGTGGCGACCACCCACGTGTGCTACCGAAACGGGTTCAGGACCGACCTCCAGGCCCTCGCCGAGCTGGCCCACGCGCACGGCGCGCCGCTCCTGGTCGACGCGTTCCAGAGCATGGGCACCGAGCCGGTCGACGTAAAGGCGCTCGGGGTGGACGCGCTGGTGACCGGCACGCTGAAGTACCTGCTGGGCACACCCGGCGTCGCCTTCCTGTACGTCCGGCGGGACCTCGCCGAGCGGCTGACCCCAACCGACACCGGCTGGTTCGGCCAGGCCGACCCGTTCGCGTACGACGTCCACCGTCTGGACCACGCGCCCGGCGCCCTGCGCTTCCAGAGCGGCTCGCCGCCGGTCCCCGCCGTGTACGCGGCGCTGGCCGCCATCCGGCTGCTGCGGGCGGTCGGTCTCGAGGCGGTGCGCGACCATGTCCGGGGGCTCTCGGACCTGACCGTCGCCGGCCTGCGCCAGCGAGGCCTCGACGTCATGACTCCGGACGACCCGGCCTGCCGGGGACCGCTCGTGATGGTCCGCTGCCGGGACGTGCAGCGGCTGCTGGCGCGCCTCGCCGAGCGCGGCGTGCTCTGCAGCACGCGCGATGGAGCGCTCCGCGTGTCCTTCCACCTGTACAACTCCGAGGCCGACGTGCGGGCGCTGCTGGCGGGCCTGGACGACAACCTCGGCCTGCTCGCCTGACCGCTCGCAGCCGGACCGGTACGCTTGGCCGCATGGACGAGTACGCCAAGGAGATCAGCGACCTTGCGGCCCAGATCGACTCGATGATCGACGAGGAGGCCGACAAGAAGGAGATCGCGGAGCTCCAGATGCAGCTCGAGATCCTTCGGACGCTGTACCGCCAGGCGACGCACCTGCTCGAGTCCGGCGAGCGCAACCCGGAGCTCCGCGAGAGCCTCGCGCTTCGCGGCTACGGGGAGTGGACCATGGACAACGTCTACGCGTTCGTCTACGAGACGTCGGTCGACCTGCCGGCCGACGGCCATCACTCGTTCCTGGGCGAGATCAGGGACACGGACTTCGGCCGGCTGCTGGCCGGCTCGCCCACCGTGTGACGACCGCTCATTCGGGACAGGGCGGCGGGTCGCCCCACACGGCGCTCAGCCGGCCGCGGCCGCGCGCGACCAGCGCGTAGACCAGCCCGGCGCCTGGCAGAGCCGCCGCCCAGCCGAGCACGCGCCAGCCGCCGCCCAGCTCGCGGAGCACGCGGCCGGCGGCCCTCGCGCCGCGGTACCGCCGGCCGTCGGGCTCGAGGGTCCACACGTACCGATCCACGTCCCGCCGGGTCAGCCCGTACCGCTCGATCAGCCCGGGCCGCTGGTTGGGCAGCGCCGACACCCGGCCGGCGGGCGCACGCGCCACGACCAGCCGCGCGCACCGCGCTCAGAACCCTCAGGTGCCGTCGAAGAGGAGCACGATGGGCTCGTCAGTCACGTCTTCTCCGCAGGGTAGACGACTTGCCCCCCCTGACCCCCCGGCCTAAAAAGGGGGGGATAGACTGTCGGATCTGCAGGGGAGACGACTTGCCCCCCCTGACCCCCCGGCCGAAAAGGGGGGGAATAGACTGTCGGACGTGAGCACGTGGTCGACGGCCGAGCTGCCGCACCGCTACAACGCCGCCTCTGATCTCCTGGACGGCAACCTCGAGGCCGGGCGCGGCGGCCGGGTGGCCATCCGGTCGACGGACGGCGCCGAGCTGACGTACGCCGACGTCGCGCGGGACGCCAACCGTGCCGGCAACGCCCTCCGGGGCCTCGGGGTCGAGATGGAGAACCGGGTGCTGATGGCGATGCTCGACACGCCGGAGTTCGCGGCCACCTTCTTCGGGGCGATCAAGCTGGGCGCGGTCCCGATCCCGGTCAACACCAACCTCAAGCCGCACGACTACGCGTACTTCCTCAATGACAGCCGGGCCAGGGTGGCGGTCGTGTCGGCGCCGCTGGCCGACGCCGTCCGCGAGGTGCGCGGAGAGCTGGGGCACCTGCGCCACCTGGTCGTGGTGGGAGAGGCCGGCGCGAACGAGGTGGCCTACGCGGAGGTGACGGGCGCGGCCGGCGACGAGCTCGACCCCGCCGACACCAGCCGTGACGACATGTGCTTCTGGCTGTACAGCTCGGGCACGACCGGCTTCCCCAAGGGCGTCGTGCACCTCCAGCACGACATGCGCTACGTCGTCGAGAACTACGCCCGGCCGGTGCTGCGGCTCGACGAGTCCGACGCCATGTTCTCGGTGGCCAAGCTGTATTTCGCCTACGGGCTGGGCAACGCGCTCTACATGCCGTTCGGTGTCGGCGCGTCGACCGTGCTGCTGCCCGGTCCGCCCGCTCCGGCCACCGTGCTCGACGTGGTCCGCCACTTCAGGCCGACGGTCTATTACGCGGTACCGACCAGCTACGCCAACACGCTCGCCGCCGACCCGGAGGTGTGGGCGAACGCGGACTTCAGTTCGGTCCGGATCTGCGTGAGCGCGGGCGAGCCGCTGGCCGGCTCGATCCTGCAGCGCTGGCGGGCCCGCACGCACGCCGACATCCTGGACGGCATCGGCTCGACCGAGTGCGGGCACATCTTCATCTCCAACCGCATCGACGACATCCATCCGGACTCCACCGGCACCGTCGTGCCGGGCTACGAGCTTCGGATCGTGGACGACGCGGGCCGGGAGGTGGGTTCGGGCGAGGTGGGCAGGCTGCTGGTCAAGGGCGACTCGACGTGCTCGATGTACTGGAACCAGCACGAGCGGACCAAGCGGACGATCGTCGGCGAGTGGATCGACACGGGCGACCAGTACCTGCGCGACGCCGAGGGCTACTACCGCTACCAGGGACGCAGCGACGACATGCTCAAAGTGAGCGGCATCTGGGTCAGCCCGACCGAGGTGGAGTCGGTGATCAACGCGCACGACGCGGTGCTGGAGTGCGCCGTGGTGGCGGTCGAGGACGAGCAGCGGCTGGTGCGCCCCGAGGCATACGTCGTCCTGCAGCCGGGCCGGGCGCCGAGTCCCGAGCTGGAGGTGGAGCTCCGCGAGCACGTCCGGGCCGCGCTCGCCCACTACAAGTGCCCGCGCGACTTCCATTTCGTGCCGGAGCTGCCGAAGACCGCGACGGGCAAGATCCAGCGCTTCAAGCTGCGGGCGGGCCAGCGCGTCCCGGCCTGATCAGCGCTCGGCGGCGGCGGCCTGCCGGAGGAACGACAGCACCAGGTCGTTGAACTGCGCCGGATGCTCCATGTTCGGGTGGTGCCCGGCGTCCGCGATGACCTCCTTGCGCGCGTGCGGTGCCTCGCGGACCACCAGGTCGGCGATGTCGTGCAGCCGCGGCAGGTCGTGCTCGGCCACGATGACGAGCGTCGGGGCGGCGATCTCCGCCAGCCGCGACACGGCCGGCGGCTCCACCCAGCGCGCCTCGACGTGGGGGTTCGGCCGCACATCCTGGCGTGCCATCATCTCGCGCGTCCGCTCGCGGGCGGCCGCATCGACCTCGTCGGGCCGTCGCGGACCGTCGTTCCAGATCTGCAGCCCCAGCTCGACCGCTCGGTCCAGGTCGCCTGCCTCCAGCGCCGCCCGGCGCTCCAGCATCGCGGCGGGCACCTGGCCGGTGAACGGGAAACCGTTGACCGCGCTGCCCACGAGCACCAGCGCCTCCGCCATCTCGGGGTGGGCCAGCGCGAAGTCGATGGCCGTCGCCCCGCCGCCCGAATTGCCGACCAGCGATGCGCGCTCGATGCCGAGGCACGTCATCAGCGCGTGGAGGTCCTCCGAGAATGAGAAGGGACCCCCCGGCAGGTCCGAGCGGCCGAAGCCGCGCGCGTCGTAGCGCACCGTGCGGAACTCGCGCGCGAACACGGGGAACTGCGAATCCCACTGCCCGGCGTCGATCAGGTGGCCGTGCAGCAGGACGAGAGCCGGCCCACTGCCAGCCTCCTCGAACCACAGCCGCGCCCCGTTCACCTCCGCCACGCCCTCGCTCACGGCGCCAGGGTACACGCGAGCACACTGTGGGCCATGCACATTGCCGTCATCCCGGGCGACCTGGCCGGGCAGGAGGTCGTCCCGCAGGCCGTCAGGGTCCTCCAGGCCACCGGTCTCGCCTACGAGTTCGAGCAGTTCGATGTCGGCGCGGGGCCGATCCTCCGCGGCGAGCCCGCCATGTCCGAGCGGACGTTCCAGGAAGCGTCCCGGGCTGACGCCATCCTCTTCGGCGCGATCGGGGACCCGCGCGTGCCGGACGTCGGCTATGCCGCGCAGGTGCTCCTGCGCCTGCGCTTCGAGCTCGACCTCTACGTGAACCTGCGGCCCGCCCGTCTCTACGACGACCGGCTCAGCCCGCTGCGGCAGCCGGAGCGCCGGCCCATCGACCTGCTGATCGTCCGCGAGAACACGGAGGGTTCCTACGTCGGGATGGGCGGCCGCTTCCGCCGCGGCACCGAGCACGAGGTCGCCATCCAGGAAGACCTCAACACCCATCACGGCGTCAGCCGGATCATCGAGGACGGGTTCCGCCGCGCCAGCCGGCGGCTGTGCCTGGTCGACAAGTCCAACGCGATGCACCACGCCGGCGGCCTGTGGCAGGAACGGTGGCGCGAGATCAAGATCCTGCACCCTGACGTCGAGACGCGGCACCTGTACGTGGACGCCGCCGCCATGG
This sequence comes from Terriglobales bacterium, assembly GCA_035638495.1. Classification (GTDB taxonomy): domain Bacteria; phylum Chloroflexota; class Dormibacteria; order Dormibacterales; family Dormibacteraceae; genus CF-161. The sequence continues at coordinate 823 of DASQZW010000027.1, read as the reverse complement.
AGCTGGTGCGCGACCCGACCCAGTTCGAGGTGATCGTCACCGGCAACCTGTTCGGCGACATCCTCAGCGACCTGACGGCCGCGCTGATCGGGGGCATGGGCCTGGCGCCGAGCGCCAACGTCAACCCGGAGACCCGGCGGGGCCTCTTCGAGCCCGTGCACGGCAGCGCCCCGAACATCGCGGGCCAGGGCGTCGTCAACCCGCTTGGCGCGATTCTGACCGCCGGTATGATGGCAGAGCACCTCGGTGACGGTGAAGCGGCGAAGAGGATCGAAGCAGCGGTGATCGGCGCCATCAGAGCGGGCGAGTGCACTCGCGACCTGGGTGGCGCGCTCACCACGTCGGAAGCGGGCGACGCCGTGATCAAACGGCTGAAGGACTGACGCCTATGGGTATGACCATGACCGAGAAGATCCTGGCGCGCGCCAGCGGGCGAGAGGCGGTCGTGCCGGGTGACCTGATCCTGGCCCGGGTGGACTTCGCGATGGGCCACGACCTGACCATTCCGCCGGCGGGCAGGATCATGCGCGACCAGATGGGCGCCGAGCGGGTCTGGGACCCGAAGCGCGTCGCGGTGGTCCAGGACCACTTCCAGCCGGCCAAGGACGCGGCCAGCGCCAGCCTGGGCCGCATGACGCGTGAGTTCGCCCGCGACATGGGCATCGAGTGGTACTTCGAGGTGGGCCAGGGCGGCATCTGCCACACGGTCCTCCCCGAGCGCGGGCTGGTGCTGCCCGGCGAGCTGGTCGTGGGCGCCGACTCGCATTCCTGCACGTACGGCGCGCTCAACAACTTCGCCACCGGCATCGGCTCGACAGACCTG
>DASQZW010000026.1:0-9447 GCA_035638495.1 Terriglobales bacterium | reverse complement strand
ATGTCAAGAACACTCCACCTGATGGTGGGCAGTCCCGGCAGCATTCCCGAGCAGCTGTCGGTCAGCTTCACCGAGGACCACACCATCGGCGACCTGGCAGCAGCGCTGACCGCCTTCGCCAACGAGCACGGCGAGCTCCACCTGGCCACCGCCGGCGGCCCGCTCCTCGACCCCATGCTGCCCATCGTCCGCAGCCCCCTGCGGCACGGCGACCACCTGCTGCTGGTCGAGAGCGCCTACCGGTACGCGGCGGCCACCCCCGCGCCCCTGGAGCTCCAGGTGCTGTCCGGGGCTGCGGCCGGCCACCGGCTCCCGCTGCATCCCGGCCGGTACTCCCTAGGCCGCGCCCTCCAGCGCGACCTCCGCATCCCCGATCCGTCCATCTCCCGTTCTCCCGCCTGGATCGCCGTCGACGACCACGGTGTTGTCGTCGAGCACGTCGAGGGCCACCAGGACTTACGCGTCGGCGGCCAGGCCGTCGCGACGCCCTGCCTCGTGCCCCTCGGCCAGATCTTCGAGATGGGTGGCGCGCTGCTGACCGTCACGCAGACTGCCCAGGACGTGCGAGTCGGCCGACCCGCCGTTCCCGCACCGCTCTCCATCACCCTGCCGCCCCCGCCGGTCCAGCGGGGGTGGCGGTCCATCCCGGCGGGCGGCGGCAGCTGGCGGCAGGTGGAGCGAGCGGGTCGCTACCGCCGCCACGTTCAGCAGGTGCTTTGGGAGCGGCTTCCCGCGCTCATCGCCGCGGAAGAGGCGGCCCGCCGAGCGGCGGCGCCCGACGCCTGCGAGATCGCCGACCGCGCGCGACTGGGCCGACCTGCGGTCTGGCAGCGGCGGCGTTCCGACCCCGACTTCCTGCGCCTGCGCCTCGGCTGGACCAGCCTCCCCTCCGACGTCCAGATCACGGAGCCGACCGGCCGCGACCCGGAACTGGTGCGCCGGACCCTCGCCCTCCTGCTCGCGGCACGCCCAACTCTCCATGGCGTTCCGCTGACCGTCGAGCTGCCCGACGTGGGCGTGCTCGCGATCGCCGGTGACGCGACCGAGACCGCCGGCCTGGCGCGCTGGGTGGTCCTCCAGGCCGCCAGTCTCCACGGGCCGAGTGAGCTGGGCATCGCCGCCGTGGTCGCCGGCGCCGACGAGTGGAGCTGGCTCAACTGGCTCCCGCACACGGCGCCGGACGGCATCGAGTCCGCCACACGGCTGGTGGCGGCCGGCGGCGATCCCGGCTGGCTCGTCGCTGAGCTCTGGACCATCGTCGAGGAGCGCCGGGCGCAGGCCCTTCTCGGCCGCGGCCAGGCCGCCAACCGCGCTCTGCTGCTGGTGATCGAGGATGAGTGTCCGGGATCCAGCCAGCTGCTGGAACAGGTCCTGGATGCGCCCACCGGCAGTGTCTACGTGCTCCAGGTCGGTGCACGCCCGCCGGCCAGCGCGCGGGCGGTGGTCCAGGTCGTGGCGGGCCGGAACCGGCTTCGCCTGACCGCGGCCGGAGGCGAGCGCGAGTACATCGGGATTCCGGATCGCATCGGCCTCGGCCTGGCCGGCCAGATCGCCAGAGACCTGTCAAGGGTCGAAGAGGCGCACTCCCCGATCGGTCTGGCCGCGCTCGTCGACGCGGCGGGAAGATCGCGAGCCGGCACCGGCAGGCTCGACGCGCCGCTCGGCGTCGACGAACGGGGTCGCGTCGAGGTCGACCTCGCCGCCGGCCCGCACGCGCTGGTCACGGGTACGGCCGAGGCCGCCAGGAGCGCACTGCTCGTCGCCTGGGCGGCCTCCCTCGCCTGCCGCCACTCCCCCAGGTGGCTGAACCTGGTGCTCGTCGGCGGTCCCGAGCTCTGCGATCTGCGCCGGCTCCCTCACGCGGTCGCGCTCCCCGCCGCTCCGGCGGAGGACGTGATCGACGGCGTTCTGGACGCGCTCCTCGCCGAGGCGGAGCGGCGCCAGCAGCTGCTCGGGACGCACGGCGAGCGCGAGATGCGGCACCTCATCCGGAGCCGGCCGGATCGAGCCCCCGCCCAGCTGGTCGTCATCGTGGACCGGTACGACCATCTCGCCGGCATCCGACCGCAGATCGAGGGCAAGGTCGCGAGGCTGGCCGAGCTGGGTCAGGCCGCCGGCATCCACCTGGTCCTCGGCGTCCAGGCAGGCGCAGAGCCGCTGCTCCCCGCAATCCGAGCCAGCGCCGGTCTCCGGATCGACCTCGATACGGAGCATCGAGGACAGGGGGTCGTGTCGATCGCGAACGTCGTCCACGGTCACCTCCAGCTCGCCGACCCGAACCACATTCCGGTCAAGGCAGACGGAACCATCCGGGTGCAGCCGCCGGGCGGCTGCACCGACCTGTCGGTCCTGGTGGACGCGGCCGGCACGCACTGGCATGGGTGCGGTGACGTCGTCTGGCAGCCCGGTCTGGCCCAGACGGCACCGAGGGCCCCTCGCCTGGACGCCAGGCGGCCGGTTGTCGAGTTCATGCTCACCGTGGAGGCGGCCGGTCAGCCTCCACGGGACGTCGCGGTCGAGATCGACCCGGAGCGATCGGTTGGGGACCTCGTGACCGCCCTCGGCACCGAGCTCGGGATCGAGGCCGAACCCGAGCACGATGGCGGTGCACTCCTGCGGCGAGGGCAGGTCTGGCTGCGCGCCGATCAGACGGTTCGGTCGACCAGGCTCCGGACCGGGGACGCGCTCGTCATCGGTTCTCGGCGGGCGGACGCTGGCGACCCCCGGCCGCAGGAGATCCCGGCGGACTCCGAAAGACGCCCCGACGAGTCGGGCAGGATAGCGTTCAACCGCCAGCCACGACCGCAGCCGCAGCCGCCCGATCTCGGCATCGCCGTTCCGGTCGCCCCCGAGCGCGGCCAGGGCACCTGGCGCTCGCTCGTGCCGGTCGGAACCGGAGTCCTCATGGGTCTCGTGATGGGCGGCAGCATGTACCTGGCTACCGGCCCCGGCCGGCCACCGGCGGTGCTGCTGATGAGCGTGGGCGTGACGCCCCTGCTGGCGCTGCTCACCGCGATCATGCCCCTCAGCGACGTGATCCGCCGCCGTGCCGGCTTTCGCCGAGCGTCGGGCGCGTTCCGGGAGCAGGTCGCGTCCCTCGGCGTCGTGATCGAGCGGGCCGCGGCGGCCGAAGCGGCGTTTCTGAACGAGTCGTCTCCCGATCCTGAGAGCCTGGTCGAGCGCGCCCGCACCCTCGATCCCCGTCTCTGGGAGCGGCGGCCGTCCAGCCCCGACTGGTTGTCCCTCCGCATCGGCGTCAGGAACGCCCGCACCCGTGTCGAGGCGACCATTCCCGATGGCGGCGACGCGAGCCTGCGCGCCGAGGCAGAGGCGGAGATCGAGCGGGCGCGGCCGCTGCCGGCGGTGCCAATGGTGGTGGCGCTCGCCGAGGCGGGTCCGCTCGGCCTCCATGGGGATCGGCGCCGAACCGGCGGACTCGCGCGCTGGCTGGCGGTGCAGCTGGCGGTGCTGCACAGCCCCGAAGAGCTGGTCATCGCGGCGGCGCTGCCCACGAGCGAGCGCCAGCAGTGGTCCTGGCTGCGCTGGCTCCCACACGTGCACGGCCGTGGCGGCCCGCTGCCGGCTCCACGTCTGGTCGCCGGCAGCGCGGCTGCGAGGGGTCTGCTGCACCGCCTGATGACCCTGCTCGACGACCAGCGCCTGGTGGACGACCGGGTCGACGTGGTCGCGTTCCTCCACGAGGACGCCGGCCTGCCGAGAGGGCCGGTCGCCCGGCTCCTGGCGCATGGCGGCAGGTACGGCGTCCACGTCGTGTGGGTCGCCGGCCGCCGGCACGACCTGCCCGGCGAGTGCCGGTCGGCCGCCGGCCTGTACGTCGCGAGCGGTGCGTGCAGGCCGGAGCTGCTGTTCGTGGAGAGCAACCGCACCGAGGTCGGGATCTCGGTGGAGGGCCTGGCGGTCGAGCAGGCACTCGAGGTGGCGCGGGCCCTGGCGCCGGTGACGGACCTCAGCGCCGGCGGCAGCCAGGCCCCCGTCCCCGCCCACGCCGTCCTGCTGGATCTCCTCGACGCGCCGGGCAGTCTGGAGGCCGAGATCCACGAGCGGTGGGCGGCGCCGCGCGATCGGCTGGCGGTCCCCATCGGCGTCGCTGCTGGCGGCGAGGAGTTCGTCATCGACCTCCGGGCGGAGGGCCCGCACCTGCTGGTGCTGGGACCATCCGGCTCCGGCAAGAGCGAGCTGCTGCGCGCGCTCGTGCTGTCCTTTGCCGTCGCTCGTCCGCCCGGCGCGGTCAGCTTCCTCCTCATCGACCATGAAGGCCAGGGCACGTTCCAGGACTTCGGGAGCCTTCCTCACACGGCCGCCGTCGCGACGTACCTCGACTCCAGCGGGGCCGGGCGCGTCGTGACGGCACTGCGGTCTGAGCTGAACCGGCGTGAGCGGGCCCTCCGCGAGGCCGGTGTCAAGGACCTGGCGACGCTCGAGCAGGTCCGGCCGGGGTTGGCGCCTCCGAACCTGGTGATCGTCTTCGACGAGTTCGCTCGGCTGGCCACCGAGCTGCCCGATCTGATGGAGGCCGTGCGTGGCGTGGCCCAGCAGGGCGGCCGACTGGGCGTTCACCTGGCCCTCGCCACGCGGCATCCGGCGTGCGTCAGCAGCGTCATCGGGGAAGCCATCGACCTGCGGGTCTCCCTGCGCGCCACCGGGTCGGAGACACCCCCCGGCCGGGCACTCGCGCTCAGAGCGGAGGCGGCGACCGAGTTCCAGGCTGCCTTCACCGGCGGGCGGACCCGGGTCGATCGCGCGCAAACCGAGATCGTCGTGCGCGAGCTGGAGTTCGACGGGACAGCACTGCCATCCCGAACCACTCGGGAGGAGGCAGCGGCCGGCGGCCAGATCGACATGGTCCGCCTGGCCAGCGCGGTCACCGCGGTGGCCGCGCGCAGTGAGATCCCGCGTCGCCCCCGGGTCCTGCCGGAGCTGTCCGACGACGCCGGTGCGAGCAGCGCGGCGAGCGGCTCCGTGGCGCTCCCCCAGCTGCTCGGGATCGACGACATGGCCGCCCTTGACGTCCAGACCCTGTGGCGGCCGCGGCCACTGGGGGAGCGGCTCCGCGTGCCGGTCGGAGTGACGAGCCTCGGGCAGCCGATGATCATCGACCTCAAGGAAGCGGCCGCCGGCGGGGCCGGTCCACACGGCCTGGTGATCGGGACGTCCGGCTCGGGCAAGAGCGAGCTGCTGCGCACGCTGGTCACCGCGCTGGCCGTGACCCATTCGCCGGACGTGCTCGCCTTCGTGCTCATCGACTTCAAGGGCGGTGCCGCATTCGCCGGCCTCAGCGCACTGCCCCACGTCGCGGGCATCATCACCAACCTCCAGGATGACCTCTCGCTGATCGACCGCATGCAGGCCGCCATCACCGGCGAGCGCAATCGCCGCCAGGAGCACCTTCGGCGCGCCGGCAACGTGGACAAGTTGAGCGAGTACCAGCGGAAACGCGAGCGTGGCGAGGACCTCGAGCCGCTGCCTTACCTCCTCGTGGTCGTCGACGAGTTCAGCGAGCTCCTGACCGCCAGGCCGGACTTCGTCAGTCTCTTCGCCATGATCGGCCGCGTCGGGCGCAGCCTGGGCATGCACCTCCTGTTCTCCTCCCAGCAGTTCGAGGAGGGACGCCTGCGCGGCCTGGAGGACAACCTCGGCTACCGGGTCGCCCTGCGGACCGCCAGCTCGATGGCGAGCCGGACGGTCCTGGGCGTCCCGGATGCGTTCGACCTGCCGAAGGAGCCCGGCTGGGGCTACGCCAGGTTCGGGCCGGCGAACACCGTGCGCTTCCGGGCGGCGCTGGTCAGCCAGCCGTACGGCTCCCCGCCACCCGAGCAGGCCGCCGACAGCGCCACGACGCTCGACGTGGCAGTGGCGCAGCTGCGCCGAGGTGCCCCCCGCGTGCACCAGGTCTGGCTGCCGCCGCTCGAGGTCGGCACCACGCTGGACGGCATCCTCGGCAGGATCGACCACAGTCCGGCTCGGGGGGCGTCGGCCGTGGGTTGGTCCGGCAGCGGTCAGCTTCGCGTGCCGATCGGGCTGGTGGACAAGCCGGCGGAGCAGAAGCAGGACCTGATGACGGTGGACCTCACCGGCCACCTGCTGGTGGTCGGCGCCTCCCAGACCGGCAAGAGCACCCTGCTGCGGACGCTGCTGGCCAGCGCGGCCCTGACCCACATTCCACGGGAGGCGCAGTTCTACTGCATCGACCTCAGCGGTGGGGCGCTGCGGACGGTGGCCGCCCTGCCGCACGTCGGGAGCGTGTGCGGCCGGGACGACCCCGAGCGCGTCCGCCGGACGGTCGAGGAGGTGGCGGCCCTCGTAGCCAGGAGGGAGCGTCTCTTCCAGGACCTCCGCATCGACTCGCCCCAGGTGATGCGGGCGCGACGGGACCGCGGAGACCTGCCCCACGAACTGGCGGATGTGTTCCTGGTCATCGACAACTGGGTTGGGCTGCGCCAGGAGTTCGCCGAGCTGGAGGACGTGATCCGTGACGTGATCGCGACGCGCGGTCCCGGCTACGGGGTCCACCTCGTGCTGACTGCGAGCCGGTGGCTGGAGGTACGCGACGGACTGCGCGGAGCCATAGGCGGGCGCCTGGAGCTGCGGCTCAGCGATCCCGCCGAGTCGGCCATCGACGCCAGGGCGGCCCGAAGCCTCGGCGATTCGAGCCGGCAGTACGAGCGGAGGATGGAGGAGCAGCGGCAGCTCAACGGCATCACGCCCAGGTTCGAGACGCTATACGGGCGCGGCATCACGGCGGGCGGCCTCCAGTTCCAGGCGGCCCTGCCGCGCATCGACGGCCGCGCGGAGATCCTCGACCTCCAGCAGGCCTTCGCGGCGCTCGTCGACGCTGTGGCTGCAGCGTGGCACGGGCCCGAGGCGCCCCCGATCCGCGTACTGCCCCGGGCGGTCGAGGTGCGCGAGCTGCCGCGCCCGGAGCCGCGTCCGGCCGGCGTCCCGGTCGCGATCTCCGAGCATGACCTCTCAACGGTCCACCTGGACCTGGTGGGAGGCGACCCGCACTTCGTCGTCCTCGGCGACGTCGAGTCCGGCAAAACGACGTTCCTGCGAACGTTCGTCGCGGGACTGCTCGAGCGATCCTCGCCCGACGACGCGCAGATCGTCGTGATCGACTACCGGCGCGGCCTGGCCGGGCTGGTGCCGCCCGAGCACCTGCTCGCGCACTGCAGCTCGGAACAGGTCGCCCGCGACCGGCTGGATTCGGTCGCCGGCTCGCTCGGGCGCCGGCAGCCGGGTCCGGAGGTGCCGGCCGACCAGCTTCACAGCAGGACCTGGTGGAAGAGCCAGGCCGAGGTGTACGTCGTCGTGGACGACTACGAGCTGGTCGCGACCACGGGCGGCGGACCGCTCCAGGTCCTCTACCCGCTCCTGCCGCAGGCCCGCGACCTGGGCTTCCACCTGGTCCTGGCGCGTTCGTCGGGCGGCGTCGTGGCGAGCTTCAACGACGCGGTGCTGCGACGGCTGCGCGAGCTGCGGACGCCCATGCTGGTGCTCAGCGGGGAGCCGCAGGAGGGAGCGCTGCCGGGTGGCCACCGCATGGCGCCGCTGCCGCCCGGGCGCGGCCGGCTGATTCGAAGGAGAGAGGGGACGACGTTCGTGCAGGTCGCGACCTCTGCGGCTACCCGGCGGTGAGGAGCTCCAGCGCCCGCTGCTGCGCCGCTTCCGGCACTGCCGGAGCCTGGTAGTCGTGATCCTCCATCTGCCGCAGGAAGTCCGCCTCCGGCAGGATGCCGTAGTGCTGCAGGTAGTAGCGGTGCTCGCCTGACCAGATCCACTCCCCGTCGGTCACGAAGACCATCGGGACGCGACCTGTTCCCGTCGGGTCGAGGTGATCGTCCACAAGCGTCGGCGCACGGAGCACCGGCGCTCCGCCGTTCAGATAGTTCATGACGCGAGCGATCAGCCCATGGTCGCTGGTGCGCGCCAGGTCGGGATCGAGCCTGGGCCGTCCGTCGACGACCTCGTTCCAGAGCTTGGCCATCCTCATCTCAACCAGCCTTCTCGTCGCCCGCGCCGGCCGGCTCGGGTCCGAGCGTGCGCCAGCCCCCGCCGGCGGGCTGCGGTCCGGGTACGAACACCTTCGTTTCGCCGATCGTCCTCCAGGTCCCGGGGGCCACGAAGAAGTCGCCGCCGTGATTCGACCACACCAGCTCCGTGGGAGCCGTCACCTCGACGCCGAGATGGTTCGCCAGCTCCTGGGCGATCGGCCGATCCCCCTGCCCGGTGCGGCAGGAGAACAGCCGCACCGGCCGGCTGTTCCACTTGCCATCGGCCCGCACCAGCTCCGAGAGCTGGCTCGCGTCGAACGACGTGCTGCCGAACGTCACGTGGTCGGGCGTGCCGTGCATGTCGACGGTGTACTCGCCGGAGAACGGCGGGAGCGCCCGGGCAAATGCGCGCATCTCGTTCTCGTCCGGAGTGTAGTAAGCCCGCCCGGCCCTGGTGTCGATCCCTGACCTCCACGCGCCGGCGACCTCGGGCGACGAGAACTTCGGTTCCGCCGGAGGTGCCGCGCGAGGACGATCCGCTCCCACTTCGTCGAACGCCGACCTGGCGTCGCTGTCGGTGCGCTCGGTCTCGGCCGCCGCCCGGCGCATGACGGCGGCGGCGTCGGCATAGAACTTCCTGACAGCGCGGCTGACGTCGTTGGCGACGATGCCGATGCCGCGCCTGACCGCCGACTCGACGACCTCGCCGATCGCACCCCGGCCGACCCGACCCGTGGTCTGCGCCCCCAGCGTCTCGCCGTGCGCGGCGACCTCGTCCGCCTGCTCGTCCAGGTGGCCAGCCGCCGCGCGGAGCGCGGCGGGATCGACCTCGAACTCATCCCCCTTCGCCATCGGCCCGCGAAAGATAGCAGCCGGTCCTCGCCGAAGTCCAGGTTCGCGACGGCGAGACGCGCACCTGACCGCGTGAGCTCGACCGGCCCGCGATTTCGCTCAGCCCACTGGCGCCACCGCCTCGAGTCGCGCCCGCGTCCAGTCGTGCTGGCGCGCTCGCGCGGCCCGCGCCATGCCGGTCGGGAAGCCCGTGAACCCGTGCTCGGACTCGGGGTACACGGCCAGTTCCGCCGGGTTGCCGGCGGACTGCCAGCGGGCCGTCATGAACAGGCTGTCGTCGAGCAGCGGGTCGAGGGCGCCCACGGAGAACAGCGCCGGCACCAGGCCGGTGAGGTTCGCGTACAACGGCGAGAGCGCCGGGTCGCGCAGCGCCTCCGGTTCCCTGCGCTCCATCACGTACTCGTGCACGGCCTCGAACATCGCTGGCCGGAGCACCCATGACTCAGTGCGGCGCAGCCGCGAGCTCGGCGTGCCCGAGAGGTCGTAGCAGCCGAACACCAGGTTGGCGCCCAGGAAACGGTCAGCCGCCCCGTGCCGGTCCCGGAGGCGGAGCAGCGTCATCGCCGCGAGGTGAGCGCCGGCC
>DASQZW010000025.1:0-24088 GCA_035638495.1 Terriglobales bacterium | reverse complement strand
GCGATGACGGACAGCGGCACCTTGTGACCCGGCTTCGCCTGCTCGACCAGCCTGCCCAGCGCGTTCTCCTCCTGCTGCAGCCTGGCGGCCTGCGGGAAGTCGGGCGGGATCCGCGCCGGGTCGTCCATCGACCCCGAAACGTCCAGCACCAGCACGGTCGTCGACCCGTCGGCGGCGGCCGCGGGCTGAGCTCCCAGCAGGGCCGACCACGGCAGCGCGATCGCCGCCACCGGGATGAGCACCAGGCGCCGCAGGGCCCTCTTCACGGCCGGCAGTATCGGTCATGCGACGCACGCCCGAGCGCCCGGTTCCGATGACGCCCACCGGCGGCGGGACCAATGCCCATGTCCATGGCGACACACCGTGCCCGCGGCCGCCAAAAGTTCGCTTAAGGCCGGCGTGTGATCTCATAGGTACCGATGGGTACGGACCGCACGCCCGAGGCGATGGCCACCGCCATGCGGTCCATCGAGGCCGCTTTCCTGGTCGACGCCGGCGGCGCCACAGTGCCCGGAGCGACGGAGGTGTGGCTCATCCGCCACGGCGACTGCTACGACAGCATCACCGGCGAGGACCCTCCGCTCTCACCCCGGGGCCGCGACCAGGCGGCGCGCCTGGCCGCGCGGCTGCGCCGGATCCGCATCGACGCGGTCTACGCCAGCCCGATGCGGCGCGCGCGGGAGACCGCCGGCGCGATCGCCGCCGACGTGCGCATCGACGAGCGCCTGGTCGAAGTCCACACGGAGCTCGACGACGGCCACGTGCACCCGGCTGAGCTCCCGGAGGACGTGCTGGCGCGGATGCGCGAGGCCGTGGGCGACGCCGTCGCCACCCACCCCGGAGGGCGCGTGGTGATCGTGGGCCACGCGCTGTCGATCATGAGCTATCTCTGCGACGTGCTCCGGGTGGAGTTCGGCACGCTCCGGCTCCTCCCCTACTACACGAGCGTGAACACCGTGCGCGTGCTCGGCGACCGGCGGATGGTGGGCAGCCTCGCCGACGTCGCCCACCTGGAGGGATGAGGTGGATCGAGAAGAGGTGATCCGCGCCGACCTCGAGCGCTACCTGGGCGAGCCGGTGCATCGGGTGCGTGTGATCCCCGAGGGCCACTCCGGATTCACCTACTGGGTCGACCTGGACGGCCGGCGCGCGGTCATGCGTCTGCCTCCGCCCGGGGCGCGGATCGCCGGGCCGGCCGACATCCCGCGCCAGGGCCGGCTCATGGACGCCCTGCACCGGCACGGCCTGCCGGTGCCCGCGGTGCTGCGCATGACGGACGAGCCGGTGGTCGACGGCCGCCCCTTCTACCTGCTCGAGGCCGTGGACGGCGAGCGCATCGAGCAGGTGATGGGCACCGTGCCCAACGAGGTGCTGGCCAGCTCCGCGGTCGACGTCCTGAAGCAGCTCCAGCGGGTGCCTCTGGCCGAGAGCGGGATCGGCGACGAGACGCCGGCCAGCCTCGACTACGAGATCGGCCGCTGGACCTGGCTGATGGACCGCGCGCCCGAGGAGCTGACGAGCGAGGCTCCGGCGGTCGCGGAGCTGCTGCGCGGGACCCGGCCGCCGGAGCGGCCGCCGGTGCTGGTGCACGCCGACTTCCACTACGGCAACATGCTGTTCCGCGACGGCCGGGTGGTCGCCCTGCTGGACTGGGAGATCGCGCAGGTCGGCCAGCCGCTGCTGGACCTGGCCTGCCTGATGGTGGTGGCCCAGGCCAGCCGCTCCGGGCTGGAGCGGGTGCCAGGCGGCGGGGCGGTCGCGGTTGCGGACGACGTGCTGCTGGCGCTGTACGGCGCGGACCCGGACGAGTTCCGCTGGTACCTCGCGTTCACGTACTACAAGTACGCGGCGATCTTCGGCTACAACCTGATGCTGCACCGGCGGGGCAAGCGTCCGGACCCCACGTACGAGGAGCGGACGACAACGATCATGGACTTCATCGCCGAGGCGCACGGACTGCTCGGCGACGGCGACCACAGGGAGGGTTAGCTGATGGCCTGGGACTTCTCCACGGAACCCGAGTTCGAGAAGAAGCTGGAGTGGATGCGCGAGTTCGTGCGCGAGGAGGTCTTCCCACTCGAGGTGCTGGAGACCGACGAGGCCACGTTCGCGCGGATCATCCGCTCGCTCCAGGACGAGGTGAAGAAGCAGGGCATGTGGGCCGCGCACCTGCCGCCCGAGCACGGCGGCCAGGCCTTCGGCCAGGTCAAGCTCGGCCTGATGCACGAGATCGACGGCATGTCCACGCTGGCGCCCCAGATCTTCGGCAACCAGGCGCCCGACTCGGGCAACTCCGAGGTGCTGGCGATGTTCGGCACGCCGGAGCAGAAGGAGCGCTGGCTGGTCCCACTGCTCGACGGCCGGATCCGCTCCGGGTTCTCGATGACCGAGCCCATGAATGCCGGCTCCGACCCGGTGAACATGTCGACGACCGCCGTCCTGGAGGGGGACGAGTGGGTCATCAACGGCCACAAGTGGTTCACGTCCAACGGCCTGATCGCCGACGTGCTGCTGGTGATGGCGGTCACGGACCCCGCCGCGGCGCCCTACGAACGGACGTCGATGTTCCTGGTCCCGACGGACACGCCCGGCGTGCACCGGCTGCGCAACATCCCGACGATGGCCGGCGGCCACGACCAGCACGGCCATGGCCACTCGGAGATCAAGTACGAGAACGTGCGCATCCCGCGCGAGAACATCATCGGCCGGCCGGGCGAGGCGTTCCGCATCTCCCAGCTGCGCCTGGGCCCCGGCCGCATCCACCACTGCATGCGCTGGCTCGGCCAGGCCCGGCGGGCGTTCGACATGCTGTGCGAGCGATCGCTCCAGCGCGAGGCCTTCGGCGGCCCGCTGGCCCAGAAGCAGACCGTGCAGAACTGGATCGCCGACTCCGCCGCCGAGATGCACGCCGCGCGCCTGATGACGCTCCACGCGGCGTGGGTCATCGACCAGCACGGGTCGACCGCGGCGCGCAGGGAGATCGGCCTGATCAAGTTCTACGGGGCGAAGGTGCTCCACGACGTGATCGACCGCGCCATTCAGATCCACGGCTCCTGGGGCTACTCGAGCGACCTGCCGCTGGAGGCGATGTACCGCCACGCCCGCGCGGCCCGCATCTACGACGGCGCTGACGAGGTGCACCGCCAGACGGTGGCCCGCCACATCCTCCGCGACTACCAGCGGCCGGACGGCTGGCTGCCCCGCGAGCACATCCCGACGCGTCGGGAGGAGGCCCAGCGCAAGTTCGCCCGGCTCCTGGAGGAGGCGACCGCGAACCTCTGAGCCGCGCGGGCCCGCCCGCTGTTGAACGCGCCCCATTGACGCTCAGCCGCGCTCCTGCGAGTCTGGACGCACCATGGTGGGGGGACTGCGCAAGCCCGTGTTCCTCGTGGCGGTTGCGCTGGTCGCTGTCGCGGTGTTCATCGAACTGGGCTCGCTGGCGCTGCCTCCGCAGGCGCGGCAGCCGGGCGCGGCGGTAGCGGCGCTCTGCTCGGGAACGAGCCCGCCCCCGAGCTGCGCGACCCCCGCGGGCCGCGCCGGCCTGACCAACCAGGTCGAGCGGGCACAGCTGACTCAACCGCCCACTCCGGGCCTGGGCGTCCCCGCGATCGTGCTCGTCGACGCCGTGCTCCTCCTCGTGCTCCTGGCGATGGCGACCGCGCTCGTGGTGCCTGCCCGCATCCACGGGCGGGTCCAGGGGATCGTGGGCGCCGTCGTCTCGGTGCTGATCATCCTGGCCGCCATCGTCACGGCGTTCCGGGCGCTGGCTCAGCTCATCCTGATGGTGAGCCTGCTGCTGGCGTTCCCGTTCGGCACGATCGTGTACCTGATCATCTGGGGCTTCTTCGACCGCGGCGGCGCCGCGGTCGCGCTCGGACTGCTGATGCTGATCAAGATCGTCGCGGCCATCTGCCTGGCGGTCGCGCACCAGAGCTTCGTGATCGACAAGGGCCTTCTCCTGATCGTCGCCGCGTCGCTGGTCGCGGGCCTCGTGGTCAGCTTCCTGCATGGCATCGTCCCGGGTTTCCTGGTCAGCATCACAGACGCGCTCGCCGCGATCGTCGTAGCCATCATCGGCATCATCGTGGCCATCCTCTCGCTGATCGGGTCCGTAATCTCCATCGTCCGCGCGATCCGGCCCGCGGTCTGATCGAGGTACGCATCGGGACGTACGCCGCGTACGTCGCATCGCGTCAAGCGGAATCCGCTTCGAGCCCGACGACGGCGTATAGTCGGGCGCCCTACGGTGGTTGGCATGGAGCGCGTGATCGACAATCCCATCAGCGGCGAGCGCATCGTGATCCGCCGGAGCGGAGCGCAGACCGGCGGAAGGCTGCTGGCGTTCGACCTCTACCTCCCCCCGCGGGGCCACGTCCCCGCGGGTCACGTCCACCCCGAGCAGGAGGAGCGGTTCAGCGTGGTCGCGGGCCGCATGCGCTTCCGGCTCGGCCGCCGGACGGTCGTCGCGGAAGCCGGCGAGACCGTGGTCGTGCCGCCCGGGACGGCACACTGGTTCGGGAACCCCGGACCGGAGGTCTCCCACGCGCGGGTCGAGGTTCGGCCGGCGCTCCGGATGCAGGAGCTGTTCGAGATGACCGAGGCGATGGGGCGAGCCGGCCGCTTCCCGGGCACCCGCCTGCCCCGGCCGACTGACCTCGCGCTGGTCCTGCTCGAGTTCCAGCGCGAGGTCGCGGTGCCTGACGTGCCGTCGTTCCTGGTGCGTCTGGCGCTGGCGCCGCTGGCCTGGGCGGCCCGCCGCCGGCGCCGCCGCTAACCCAGCCGAGCGGCGCACCCCTGCTTCTGATCCGAGCCGCACGACAGCGTCAGCGTGCTGCCGTCCTGGCGGTAGACGAGGTCCACGCTGGGGTGCGCGGTGTCGAGCGTCTCGGTGTCGGTGACCTCGGGCTTCGGCTGGACCAGTACCGCCGTCAGCCGGGTTCCCGCCTGCAGGCGCAGCCGGAGCCGCCTGCCCAGGAAACCGCTCTTCAGCCGGTATCTGCAGTCCTGTCCGGCTGCGGCGACCAGCTCGGTCCCGCGCCTGCAGCCGGTTGCCGTCGCCTCCACGTCGCCGCTCGCCGCCGGCAGCACCAGCGCCCGGCCGAGCGTCTCCGGCAGGTCGCCGCCCTGGACGCTGCCCCCGCCGCTCCCCTGGCTGGCGCCGGCCGCCGTGGCAACGACGTACAGCGCGACCACGACTGCAAGCACCGCGAGGATGACGACCTGGCGCCGGTTCAGCTCCACGAGCCCGTGATGGGCACGGTCTGGGCGCCGCCCGGCGCGTCGTCCACCACGAGGAGCTGGCCGCTGAACGTCGGGCCCTTCACGAACGCGTGCGTGAAGGTCACCACGACCTGGCAGCTCTGCTGGCCCCCCAGCGTCTTGCCGTCGCACGCGGAGACGATCGAGAAGGCCGTGACGAGCGGATTGCTCTCGACCAGCTTCACGGTGGCGATCGTCACGGGCGTCTGGCCGTTGTTCGTGACCGTGACCACGGTGGCTCCCGGCACCTGCGTGACCTCGGTCGCTCCCGACGTCTTCGCGCCCCCAGGCGAGTCACCGGGTACCGTGATGACCACGCTGGCCGGCTTGAAGAGCACGGCGGCGGCGGTGCCCTGACCGAAGCCCGCGAAGGTGAGCTCCGGCGGCGTCTTCGCGTTGGGCGCCTTCACGACGAGCGTCGCCGACCGCGAGCCCTGGCCGCTGGGCTGGAAGCCCACCTGGACCTGGCACGTGGCGCCGGCCGCGAGCGGCTGGCCGGCGCACGTGCTGGCCAGGAACTTGAAGTCCGACGGGTTCTGCCCGACCATGACGGCGGTGACCCGGGCATCCGCGGAGCCGGTGTTCTTGATGGTCACCACGCTGCCGGTGCTGCCCTGGCCTACGGGGACGCTGTTGAACGACTGGTTGCTCGCCGACACCTCCAGGCTCGGCCTCGGCGGCTGGCGGATGAACCGGAAGTAGACGCCCACCAGGATGGCCACGACCAGCAGCGCCGCCAGCGCGACGATCCAGATCGGCAGGCGGCTCGGCTGCGGCGCCGGCGGCACCTCGATGGTCGCCCACACGCCCTCGCCCTCGTACTCGTCCGGGTCCTCCACGCCGACCACGTCCAGCCGGAAGCGGTACGGCCCCGCCGGCGCCTCGATCGGGACGGCGACCTCCACCCCGAACTGGTGGGTGCCGCCGGTGGGCGACTCGCGCTGCGGTCCGACGATCGTGAACCAGCCGGCCTGCGCGCTCCCCTCTGGCACGACGTGCGCCCGCGCGGTCAGGTCGCGGTGGGCGGTGTTGGTCACGGTGAAGTCCAGCCGGCCGCGCCGTGCGAGGGGCAGCCGCGCGCTGGGCTTGGCGGACGTGATGCTGAAGGCGGCCATGCTCTCTATCGACCTCCATTCCCCCCCTCGTCTGCCGGGGGGTCAGGGGGGGCAAGTCGTCTTCCTGCATTCCCCCCCTCGTCTGCCGGGGGGTCAGGGGGGGCAAGTCGAATTCCTGCAAAGGCAAGCTCGTACGTCGTGTACGCCGGCTTCTCCTGCTCGATGATCGCCTCGACCAGCGCGCGGTACGGCTCGGCCTCGGCGGGCGCGACGAACCGCAGGTGGAACGGCCGGTCACCCGCGTGCTCCTCCACGTCGAAGCCGCGCACGCCCGTTCCCACCTCGAGGTAGGCGATGAGACCGCGCCGCGTGCCGCGCCAGCGCGAAAACCAGGCCGCGAGCGCCACGACCTCGCGCAGCCGGCCGTTGCCGCTCGGGAACTCACCCGCGCCCAGCTCGTCCCCGACGCGGTCCAGCAGCGGTCCCTGGTCCAGCCACCGCGCCAGGGAGGGCACGAAGCGATCGGGCGTCCGGCGGGTGTCGAAGTAGCGGTCGAGGTCCGAAAGGATCTCCTCAGAGGGCGCGTGCAGCCACTCCATGACGTCGAGGAGCGCCCCCAGCGGGCTCTGGGGCTGGATCGCGCGCCGGAAGTTGGCCGGCAGGAGCGACTCGATCCCGGCCCGGTTCAATAGTTCACCACCTCGATCCGGTGCTCGCCCGAGCAGAGCAGCCACGTCTCCGGCACGGTCACGTCCTGCGTGGTCAGCACCCGCCGGGAGACGTCGTACGTCACGCCGCGGTCGCTCGTCATCGCGACCCCCAGCGGGCCGCCGGCCATGACGATCGAGCCGTCCGGCGCCACGTCGACGCTCGCGAGGCGGTCGAAGCGGCCCGCGTCGCGCAGCGGCAGGCCGGCGTTGACGTCCGGCGTCCGCCAGCGCTCCTCACCTTCCCGTGACCCGAGCCACAGCACGCCGCCGTGGTGCGACGCGGCCACGATGGCGGATCCGGCGAACGCGATCTCGTAGCACGAGCCGGCGCTCCAGCCGTCGTGGTGGGAGATCCAGGGGTTGGGCGGGTCGTCCTCGCTCAGCTCCCAGGAGAAGCAGCCGAGGCCGGGGTCGTGGGCGTACTGGACCGACGTGCCGGCCCAGAGGAAGCCGCGCGGTCCCTCGAGCTGGATCGCCAGCGCGCGCACGTCCTGCCCCCGCAGCCCGATCCGGCGGAACGTGCCGGTGCGGCCGGCCTGGTCCGACACGTGCACCCCGCCCTCGTCGCGGCCGGCCACGGCGACCCAGGTGGCACCGCGCACGATGCCGGCGGCCAGCGCGTACAGCGCATGCGTCGAATAGGCCGGGTCCACCAGGACGGGGACGGGTATCGCGTCGGGCTGCAGCGCCAGCTCGAACAGCCCGTGGTCGGTGGCCAGCAGGAGCAGCTGCGCGCCGTCGCGCGTGACCCAGGCGACGTCGTCGACCACCGCGTCGACCATGCGCCCGATCCGGCGCCACGTGTCGCCGCAGTCGTCCGACACGTGGACCAGGGACCCGCCTGACGGCAGTTCCGCGGCCGCCGCGACGAGGCCGGCAACGTCGGGATGCGGCCGCACCCGGCGGATCGCCTCGTCGGGGAACCGAGCCGCGGGCTCCCAGCCCGCCCCGTCGTTGCGAGACGTGAAGAGGACGGAGCCGCTGGCGCCGTACCACAGGCGCGGCTGGAACCGGTCGGCCGCGACCACCTCGACGTCCCGGTCGGGCGCCTCGTCCAGCTCCAGGCGCACCGCGTCGACGTAGCGCACGCCCGGCTCCCGCTGGGCCACGTAGTACACGTCCGACACCCGAAGCGGCTGCCCGAAGGCCCAGCCCTGCGCGCTCTCATCGCTGGGCAGCGGGCTGATCGTGCCGTACAGCCCGCGCAGGACCCGCTCGCGCACGCGCCCGGCGTCCTCGCCGCGCCGCACGTGCAGGCGGGCGGAGACCGTCACGGTCTTGTAGCGGCTCCACGTCACCCGGCACAGCGTCCCGAGCTGCCGGCGCTCCTCGAGCAGCGCCGCGACCTGGTTGCGCGCCTCGTCGGTCTCGCGCGCGGCCAGCGCAGGGGCCGTGACGCGGCCGCCCTGCCGCTCCTCGGGCGGCAGGTCCGGCACCAGCGCCACCTCGACCTCGCCGGGCGCGGCGAATGTCCACAGGCCGGCCCGGGCGACCGCGCGCGCCCGTGCGACCGAGCCGACGCCGGTGGCCGCGACCTCGAAGTCGCGCGACGTCACGACGCGGTTCAGCGCGTGCAGCTCCTGGGGCCCCCGCACCAGCGCGTTGTCGATCGTCTCCGCGGCCCGGCCGCCCGCCGCTGCCTCCGGGTTGGTCACCGCCACGCCGGGGATCGGGTCGCGCAGCACCGTGAGCACGCCGGCCGGCACGTTGCCCCGGGGCCCGCCCCCTCGCCGGTACCAGAGGCGGATCTCGCGGCCGACCGCCGGCGCCGCCGCGAGGCCGCGCGGGACGTCGATCAGATTGCCCGTGGCCGGGTCGGTCAGGCGCGCCGCAGGCGCGAACGTGATCACGCCCTCGCGCCGGTCCACGACGAACACGTGGTCACCGGCGCCGACGTTGGCGAAGCTCTCGACCTCGTCCCAGATCCGGTACACGCGGTCGCCGTGGCGGACCGCGGTCACGCGCTCGCCCAGTTCGTCGGGGGCGGCGAGGACGCCGACCATCAGGTCCCTGGGGTCGCCGGTCGGCGCGACCAGCGGTGGCCGCTGGGCCACCACGATCAGGCCGGGCTGGCCGGTGCCGACGCCGGCGAACTCCGCATCGACCACCTCGCAGTCGTAGGCCGCGACGCGGACGCTCGTGGCGCCCGACGGGATCGCGGCGACCTCGGCGGTCACGAAGGTTGGCGCCTCGGCGCCCGACGTGCTGACGCCCACCGTGACGCGCGTCCCGAGCGGGATCGCGACGGACTGCGGCGCCGGCCGTTCGGTCGTGAACTCCAGTGTCACACTGGCGGCGCCGGGCGGCAGCAGGCGGACGCCGATCAGTCGGAGGAACTCGACGTACGCCTTCTCCGGCAGCCGGTTGAGCCGGTACAGCATGACGTCGGTGAGGTGCGCGAAGAGCTCCACCAGCACGATCCCGGGGTCGGACGGGGTCAGGTCGGTCCAGTCCGGGCAGCGCTGCCGGATGATCCGCTGGGCCTCGTCGACCAGGTCGGCGAAGGTGCGGTCGTCCAGGTTCGGCGTCGGGATCGGCATCAGGTCGGCTCCCCCTGCAGGCTGATCGAGACCGTGAGCTGGCCGTCCTGCTCCGTGGCCCGGACCCGGTAGTCCACGGTCACGTCCAGCCGTCCCGGGTCGTCGGGATTCGCGGCCGCGTCGATGCGGACGACGTCCGCCCGCGGCTCGAACTGGTCGAGGGCCCGCCGCACGTAGTGGATCGCCAGGCCCGCGGTGGTCTCGTCGTTGGGCGAGAACACGAGGTGGTGCAGGTCACACCCGTAGTCGGGTCGCATCACGCGCTCGCCGGGGATCGTCGTCAGGAGCAGGTAGATCGCCTGGCGAACGGCATCCCCCATCTCGACCATCGCCGTGCCGCCGCCGGCGCGGAGCAGCAGGCCGGTGCCCTGCGGTCCGGGCATGTCGGGATGCTGGAAGGCGAACGTCCGGAAGAGCGGAAGACGACGTTCCCCCCCTGACCCCGCGACCGGTGAGGGGGGGAACTGGGCGCTCACCGGTCCGACCCCACGAGGCGCTGGCCGGGGTCCCTGACCAGGTAGTTGAAGACCGGCGGCACGCCGTCGGTCCGGCCGGTGACCGGGTCCAGGCAGACCCGATGGCCGTCGATGCGCAGCAGGTCCGAGTAGCCGGCCTCGACACGCTGCGTCGTGCGGCAGGGCAGGATGCCGACCAGCGGGCTCGTGTTGGGGCAGCCCTTGATCGGCCGGAGCTCGGGGTCGTCGTCGACCAGCACGCGCTGGCCGTCGATCCGGACCAGCCCCTGGCGAGGGGCAAGCCGGACGTGGCCGAGCTCGTGGTCGCAGACGAGCAGCGCCTTCTCGGTGAGGAACCGCATCAGAGAAGCGCGCTCTCGAAATCGATCGCGCGGCCGCGGATCAGGACCCGGTGCCCCGGCGCCGCGATCTCCAGGTCGGCGGCCGCGTGCAGCGTCACCCGGTCCGGCGCCAGCTCCACCCGACTGCCGGAGCGGTTCTCGACCAGCACGGAGCCGCGCTCGTCGTCGAGGCGCACGAACTGGCCACCCGGGGTGCGGAGCTGGAACCGGCGGACGGCCCCGCCCACCACGCCGCCGCTGTCGGGGACGTCCCGCAGCCCGTAGAGCCCGCCGAGCACGATGCCCTCGGCCGGGTCCTCGTGGGCGAGCAGCACGAGCACGGTGTCGTCCACGTCGGGCAGGACCTGCAGGCCCTTGCCGCTGCCCGCGCCCAGCGTGACCACCGGCATCCAGTCCGTCTCCACATCGAAGTAGCCGGGCAGCCGTGCCTTGACGCGACCGCGGCCCTCCGGGTCGTGCACCTGGGTCACGATCGCCTCGGTCACGACCGCCGCCGTGTGCCGGGCACCCAGCCGCGGCGGCTCGGTCTCGATCGCGGAGACGAAGCCGCGCCGGTCGTCGACCGTGTGCGTGACGCGCGTCAGGACGTGGCGGCCGGTGAAGGCATCGCCGACGCCGGCCAGCGTCACACGGGCGCCGGGCCGGAGTCGGGGGTCGCCCTCCGCGACGGCCCACAGGCGCACCTCGCCGGTCGCGCGCACGTCGAGCTCGGCCTGCGCCAGCGCGTCGGCGTGGAGCTGATCGTGCGCGGACTGGTCCGCGAACGAGCGCCGGCCGCCGCCGGACAGCCGGGCGGCGACCTGACGGCCGTTCCGGGCCCCGCCGGCGCGGCCAAGGTACGTCTGCGCCTTGACCGGATCCCAGCCCGCGACCTGGACGTCGGCACAGGCGCCGTCCTCGTTGAGCTCCAGGCGCGCCTCGAGCAGCGTGCGGCCCAGCTCCAGCGTGAGGGGTTCGCCCAGCCCGTCGAGCGTCAGCAGGTGCATGACGCCGTCCCTGACGGTGTAGAACAGGCCGCATCGCTCGAGCGCCTCGACCAGCATCGCGAGGTCGCTGTCGTGGTGCTGCACGATCCACTCGTGCCTGGGGCCGTCCGCGGCGGCCTCGACGGTCAGGCCGACCTCGCGCGCCAGCTCCTGGGCGAGGCCGCGGGCCGTTACCCGGACGTGCACCCGGATGGTCTGGCGCTTGCGCAGGCGGTGGCTCGGGTCGTACGCGCGCAGCCGGACCTCGCGACCGGAGTCAGCCTCGAAGACGTGCTCGACGGCGGTCACCTCGCCCTGGAAGAGGGCCGTGGCGTGGCCGTCGACCAGCACCTCGAGGCGAGCACCGGGCCGCGCGCGCAGCGGGTCGGCAAGGCCGCCGGGCGGATCGCGGAAGACCAGCTCGCACTGGGCCGGCAGAGAGAGTGCCTGGGTGACGCGGACCTCCCCGAGCGCATCCACGCCCAGCGCGGCGCCGTCCAGTGCGACGCGCAGCCGCGGCAGCGTCTGCAGCGGTCTCACCTGCCGCCTCCGGGCGGGGGCAGCCGCAGCGACGAGGCAGCCGCCACGCGGTGCGGGTCGTCGATGCCGTTGAGCGTGGCAATCGCCTTCCAGTTCCCGGGCGAGACGCCGTTGCGGGCCAGGAAGTTGTCCAGGCGCTCGGTGCCGCCGGGCCCGGCGCCGCCGCCCAGCGTGCGCACGGCGAACGCGTCGGGCGGAAGTGCGGCGAGCTGGGCGACGTCCAGCGGCGGTCCCGCGGCGCGGCGCCCCGGCGCCGACTCGCCGACCCGCCACAGGCGGAGTCGCAGCCAGGATCGGCGGGCGACGCCCTGTGGCGTGAAGTTCTCCAGGCGCTCGGCCACCGAGACGATGACGCCCGGGATGTTCCACGTTTTCCCCCAGACGAAGCGCACCTGCGGGCCGCCGGCTCCGGCGTTCTCCGCGAGGCCCCAGAACGGCCGCGTCAGGTCGCGGACGTCGTCGGCCGCGACGCTGCCGCCCCCGAGCGACACGTCGAACAGCAGGTCGAGGTCCAGCTCGGTCCGGCCGCCGCCGGTGTGCAGGAGCGGGTCGTCGCTCAGCTCGGCGCCGGCCAGTGCCCCGGCCGCAGAGCGGCGGACGCGGACCCCGGCCACGCGCCGGACGACCAGGGTCTCGGGGTTCAGCAGGCACGCGAGCCGCACCCCGGTCGACTCGACGAGGAAGGACACCCGCTCCACGGCGTCAGCGCCCTCGCTGCTCGGCGTCCAGCCGGCGCTCGTGGTCCCGGCGGCGGAGCTGGCGCTCGGGGTCCGGGAGGTCGTCGGCCGGGGGCTCGAGCAGGGCCGGCCAGCGATCGTCGGACGGCCGGGCCGGCACGTCGGGTGGCGTCGCGCGGCGTGGTGCGGGCACCGAGAAGGAGAGGATCGCCTCCACCCGGCGCCGCGGCAGGACCGGCGTGGGCAGGGGCTCTGCGGGCACGTGCGGCGGCGCCGGGGCCGCGAGCCGTCCTGCGTGGACGGGGAGCGGCGCCCTTGCCGGAAAGGGTCCGGCCGCGACGTGGGGCGGAACCGGTGCGGCCAGCTGCCCCGCAGCGACGTGCGGCGGCGCGAGCGCCGGCAGGTGGCCGGCGCTCGTGCGGGGCGGCACGGGTGCCGGCAGCGATGCCCCGACCACATGGGCGGGCGCGGACGACGGCAGCGGGCCTGCCGGCACGCGTGGCGGCACCGGCGGCGCCAGGCGGCCCGCCGCCACGTGGGGCGGTGCCGGAGCCGCCAGCCGGCCGGCATTGACATGCGGCGGCGCCGGAGCCGCCAGCCGACCGGCCGTGACATGGGGCGGCGCCGGAGCCGCCAGTCGACCGGCCGTGACGTGCTGCGGCACGGGAGCGGCCAGGCGGCCGGCGGCGACGTGCTGCGGCACGGACGCCGCGAGGTGACCGACCACCACGCGGGCCGGCGAAGGCGCCGCCAGCGGACCGGCCGCGACATGCGGCGGCACGAGCGCCGCCAGGTGCCCGGCCACGATGTGCGCCGGCGACGGCGCCGCAAACGGGCCCGCAACCACGTGCGGCGGCACCGGCGCCGGAGCGGCCGGCAGCGGGCCAGGCGCCGGCGAACCCGGCGCCCGCCATTCCAGCGGCGCCCGGCGCGTCGGGTCCAGCAGCTCCGGCGCCGCCGCCCGCACGCGGGCCAGCCAGTCGGCCGGCGGGCCGGCCGTCAGGCGGCCGGCGCCCAGCGGGCCCTCCCAGCGCCGCTCAGGCTCGGTGGAGCGACTCGAAGACAAGGGTGATGCTCTCGATCGCGATCTCCTGGCCGAGCGCGTCCAGCGGCGCGCCCCGCCAGGCCGAGGGCCAAGCGTTGATCAGGTCCCAGCGCATCACCTCGTTCACGCCTGCACTGTCAAGCATCAGGACCGACACGTTCTTGCGCTGTGGGCTGCCCTCGACGGCCGTCATGAACCAGTCGAACAGCTCGTGCGACTGCGTCAGGCCGTAGCTGAGCGTGACGTCGCCGTAGTCCACCTGGCCGGGCACGCGGTGCACCACACCGGTGCCCCCCGCCTCCCGGTACCGGATCGCGTCCACCCGGATGCCCAGCCCCGTGCACTCCGTGAAGTGGCCCGCCGTCACACCCTGGATCTCGAGCTTGAAGTTGTAACCGCGAAATGGGTCCGTCCAGCCGGCGCCGGCCGCTCCAGGCTCCGCCGGCCCCGTCGCCGCAGGTGGTTGCTGTGCCATCGCTTACCCCGCCACTCCCAGAGCCTCGACCGAGGACCCGCCATCCCACTGGCTGATCCGGAACACGACGAACTCCGCCGGCTTGACCGGCGCGATCCCGATGATCGTCACGACCTGCCCGAGGTCGATCACGTCCGGCGGGTTGGTCTCCTCGTCGCACTTGACGAAGAACGCCGACGCCGGCGTCCGCCCCATCAGCGCGCCAGTGCGCCACAGGTAGGTGAGGAACGCGCTCGCGTCGCGCCGGATCGACTTCCAGAGCGTGCGGTCGTTCGGCTCGAACACGATCCAGTTCGTGCTCCGTGCGATCGACTTCTCGACCATGATGAACAGGCGCCGCACGTTCAGGTACCGCCACTCGCTGCTGCTCGCCGCCAGGGTGCGCGCGCCCCACACCCTGATCCCCTCCCGCTCGAAGAAGCGGAAGCAGTTGACGCCGGCCAGGTTGAGCTCGCCCTGCTCCGCCGCCGTCAGCCGGTAGGTGAGGTTGAGGGCGCCCCGGATCGGCTCGTTCGCGGGCGCCTTGTGCACGCCCCGGGTGGCGTCCGAGCGGGCCCAGATGCCGGCCATGTGCCCGGAGGGGGGGATGTCGATCAGGCCCTGGCTTCCCAGCGGGTCCCTGACCGTGATCCACGGGAAGTAGAGCGTCCCGTAGTCGGAGAGGCGAGGTCGCAGCCCCGCCGGCGGCGCCGGCACCGGCGCGGCCGCGGAGGCGCCGCGCCGGCCGCTCCCGCCAGTGCTGTCCTTCGGGGCCTCGACCGCAACCGTGCCGACCTTCGTCAGCAGGTCGATGTTGGGCACGCTCCCGGGTGCGTCCAGGATCGCGACCCGGTCCTTCATCAGCTCGCAGTGGCTCAGGATGGCCTCGTACGACGCGACGTCCGTGTATCCGGGGCAGACCACGATCGCGGCCTCGTCCACCTGCTCGAGCACCTGCAGGCCGGCGCGGTCGCGGCCGCCGCCGGTCACCGGCTGGTCCTTGCCGGTGTTGACCACGTAGCAGCGGGAGCCGCCGTTCATGAAGTAGCCGAACACCGCGTGGGAGAGCGGCGTGCTGGTGGTTCCCTCGGGCGCGTAGTGGCGAACGAACTCGGTCCAGTTGTTGATCGGCCACGCGACGTTGACCAGCGCCGCCGGGTTGGGAGCCTCGCCCACGAAGCCCGCCGTGCTGACGCCGATCGGGACGATCGGGTGGGTGCCCGCAGAGACCTCCTCCACGTAGACGCCCGGAGAGGTGTACGTCGTCGCCATCTCAAGCCTCCAGCAACTGGTCGAAGCGGATCACCACGGCGCTGCTCTCCTCGGGCTGCGCGATCTCGACGTCGATCTCGCGTCCACGCGCGCGGACGCGCACCTGCTTCTGGCGGGGCTCCACGGGCAGGGCGGGGAACCGGAAGCGGCCCAGCGGATCGGTCTCGGCCACGGCGTCCGCCGACGGCACCTCGACCCGAGCATTTGCCACCGGCACGTCGCCAGGTCCCAGCACCACGCCGGACAGCGGGGCCAGCGCGACACCCTGCACGACGAGTGGGCCGCGCACTCGCGGCGGCGCCGGCTCCGGCCGCGCCTGACGCACCGGCACCTGGAGCACGAAGGCGGGGCGCGGCGCGGCGCCGAGGGCCAGCCAGGTCTCGGGCGGGGTCGGCGCGAGCACGACCTCGAAGTCCTCCTCCTGCATCGCCGCCGCGACGAGCTCTCCGAGCAGGCGGTGCTCCGCGGCGGCGTCCTCGGCCCAGGCGGTGACGAGGTACCGGAGCGCCAGCTGCAGCGGCGCGCGCCGCTGGCCGCGCATCGGCGGCAGGGAGACGAGGTCCATCAGGAACAGGCTCACCCCAGCTCCACGGTGCTGGTCGGCGGGCGCGGTCAGCGCCACCTGTGCCCGCGCTCCGACCACCGCTCCGACCCAGTCGGTCAGGCGCAGGTCGGCCTGCTCGATCACCTTCACACCCCCTGGCGGTTGCTCGCCGGACTACAGGTCATCGTTGCGCCGTGTCAAGCGGCTGTCAATGGGACAACTCGATACGGATCGAGGGGCGATCGACGGCCCCGCTGTCAAGTGGCCGTCAATGGGGGAAACCACAGGGCCGGAGCATGCCCGGAGCACCGCGGAAGGGCAGCGGCATGCCGATCCGCCGGCGTGCTTACACTCCACCGTGGTGGCAGTCACACAGCAGGCGCCGCACTCGGACCAGCCCCATTCCGCCGCGGTCCGCAATCCCTACAGCGTCCTCCCCGACTGGGTCTATCCCACCGCCATCGTCGTGGTGCTCGGCGCGTTCGCCCTGTACTCCGCCTGGGTCGTCCTCTTCTTCCCCAGCGGGCGCTCCGGGCCCTACCTGAGCCCGTTCAACTCGCCCGGGTTCCAGGTCACCATCGCCGGCTACGCCATCCCGACCGGCATCTGGATCTTCTGGATCCCCCTGTCGTTCCGGGCCACCTGCTACTACTACCGCAAGGCCCTCTTCCGCGGCTACCTCTGGCACCCCAGGTCATGCGCGGTCGGCGAGCCCCGGCGCGCGACCTACCGCGGGGAGACGCGGCTCTTCGTCTACGACAACTTCCACCGGTACGCCTTCTACATCACGGCCGTGCAGGTCGTGATCCTGTGGTACGACGCGATCGCCGCCCTCGTGTTCAACGGCGCGCCGCACTTCGGCATCGGCAACGTGTTCATGCTCGTGAACGTGGCCTGTCTGTCCGCATACACGTTTGGCTGCCACGCGTTCCGCCACCTGGCCGGCGGCGGCCAGGACTGCTTCTCCTGCCACCGCGCGCGCTACCGGCTGTGGCGCGGCGTGACGGTGCTCAATGTCCGCCACGAGTTGTGGGCCTGGACGAGCATGTTCACCGTCTGGGGCGTCGACCTCTACATCCGCCTCCTCATCACGGGCACCATCCCGCACGGACCCTGGAACTGACGATGGCCGGCTCCGCGTACGACACGGTCGAGACCGATGTACTGGTGATCGGCGCGGGCGGGGCCGGGATGCGGGCTGCGATCGCGGCAGCCGGCTCCGGCGCCCGCGTCCTGGTCCTGTGCAAGTCCCTGCTGGGCAAGGCACACACGGTGATGGCCGAGGGGGGCATGGCGGCCGCACTCGCCAACGTCGCCCACCTGGACAGCTGGGAGGCGCACTTCGCGGACACGATGAAGGGCGGCAAGCTGCTGAACAGCTGGCGCATGGCGCTGATCCACGCGCGGGAGGCGCCCGAGCGCGTGCTGGAGCTGGAGCGCTGGGGCGCCGTGTTCGACCGCACGTCGTCCGGACTGATCCACCAGCGGCCGTTCGGCGCCCACACGTATCCGCGGCTCGCGCACATCGGCGATCGGACCGGACTGGAGCTCATCCGCAGCCTCCAGGACCGGCTCGTCCACACCGGCGGCGTCGAGGTGCTGATGGAGACCACCGTGGCGTCGCTGCTGACGCGCGAGGACCGCGCCGTCGGCGCGCTCGCGTACCGCCGGGCCGACGGCGGGCTGCTCGTCTGCTCGGCCCGCGCCGTGCTGCTGGCGACGGGCGGCGCCGGCCGCATCTACCGGATCACGTCCAATTCGTGGGAGTGCACGGGTGACGGTCCCGCGCTCGCCTACGAGATCGGCGCCGAGCTGCAGGACTGCGAGATGGTGCAGTTCCACCCGACCGGCATGGTGTGGCCTCCGGGCGTCCGCGGCATCCTGGTCACCGAGGGCGTGCGCGGGGAGGGCGGCGTGCTCCGCAACAAGGACGGCGAACGGTTCATGGAGCGCTACGACCACGAGCGGATGGAGCTCTCGTCCCGCGACATCGTGGCGCGCGCGATCAACGCGGAGGTCACCGCCGGGCGCGGCACTCCGCACGGCGGCGCGTACCTGGACATCACGCACCGCAGCGCCGACTACATCCGCGGCAAGCTGCCATCGATGTACGAGCAGTTCCTGAAGCTCGCGCACGTCGACATCACCCGCGAGCCGATGGAGGTGGCGCCCACCATCCACTACTTCATGGGCGGCGTCCGTGTCGACGCCGAAACGGGCGCGACCAGCGTGCCGGGGCTGTTCGCCGCGGGCGAGGTCGCGAGCGGCCTGCACGGCGCGAACCGGCTGGGCGGCAACTCGCTGTCGGACCTGCTGGTGTTCGGCAAGCGCGCGGGCGAGGCGGCTGCCGCGTTCTCGTCCGATCACCCCGAGCCGGCGGCGGCCGACCGGGTCCAGGTCGACCTGGCGATCGACCTGCTGCAGGACCCCCTCACGCGACCGCACGGCGAGAGCCCGTACCGGCTCCAGGGCGAGCTGCAGGACACGTGCACGCGCTACGCGCCCATCATCCGGGACGAGCAGGGCCTCCGCGAGGGCCTGGAGAAGGTGCTCGACCTGCGGGAGCGGGCGGAGCGGTGCGGCACCGGCGGACCGACCGGCAGGGCGTTCAACCCCGGCTGGCACACGGCGCACGACCTGCGCTCGATGCTGGTCAACGCTGAGGCCCTCTTCCGGTGCGCGCTGGCGCGGAAGGAGAGCCGCGGCGCCCACGCGCGCAGCGACTACCCCCGGCAGGACCCGCGGCTGGGACAGGTGAACATGGTCGTGCGCCGCTCGGAGGGCGGCATGGCCGTCCGGGCGGTCGAGAGCGAACCGGTCCCATACGACCTGACGGAGATCA
Organism: Terriglobales bacterium; assembly: GCA_035638495.1. Taxonomy (GTDB): domain Bacteria; phylum Chloroflexota; class Dormibacteria; order Dormibacterales; family Dormibacteraceae; genus CF-161. Next base: position 5,368 of record DASQZW010000025.1, on the reverse strand, counting down.
TCAGCCAGTCGTTCCAGAAGTACACGCCGGAGGAGCTGTCGTGATGGGCGTCACCACGGTCGAGGTCAGCGTCTTCCGCGGCGACCGGACGGGCGGCGAGATGGTGACGTACCCCGTCCCCGTCCGCGAGGGCATGGTGGTCCTGGACGCGGTGCTGTGGATCCAGGCCAACATGGCGCCCGACCTGGCGGTGCGCTGGAACTGCAAGGCGGCGAAGTGCGGCTCGTGCTCGGCCGAGATCGACGGCTTCCCGCGGCTGATGTGCAAGAGCCCGGTGGACGAGTACGGAGCTGCGCTGAGCGTCCGGCCGATGCGCACCTTCCCGGTGATCCGCGACCTGGTCACCGACGTGAGCTGGAACTACGAGGTCAACCGCCGCATCCCGCCGTTCACGCCGTCCGAGGCGGACGCGCTGGACCCCGAGCCGTGGCGGATGCGGCAGGAGGACGTCGATCGCGTCATCGAGTTCCGCAAGTGCATCGAGTGCTTCCTCTGCCAGGACGTGTGCCACGTGCTTCGCGACCACGACCGCGAGGACGCGTTCGCCGGCCCCCGCTCCATGATCCGGTTCGCGGGGCTGGAGATGCACCCGAAGGACACGCTGGACCGGCGACCGCTGCTCCGCGGCCAGGCGGGCGTCGGGATGTGCAACGTCACGAAATGCTGCACCGAGGTGTGCCCGGAGCACATCCACATCACGGACAACGCGATCATCCCGCTGAAGGAGCGCGTGGCGGACCTGTACTTCGACCCGCTCCGCTGGGCGGCCCGGAAGCTGCGCGGCCGGTAGCTCAGCCGGTCGGGTCCGCAACGACCCCGACGAAGAGCAGCGTCCCGGAGGGAATGTCCTGGATCGCGACCAGGAAGGGCCGGTCCACCACCATGCGGAGCGTCGACGACGAGACGGCGATCTCGACCTGTGTCGCTGCCGCCGCCGTCGTCCCCCGCTCGTCGACCTGCAGACGCACACGCTGCTTCACCTCTGTGATCTGACACCCCCCGCAGGACCTCGCGATGCCCGAGAAATCCGCGCTCGGCTGGAACGCGGGATCCATGCCGAGCGCCGCCAGCGGCTCCAGCAGCGAGGCCGTGACATCCACGCCGAAGCGCGGCAGCTGGAGCTCGCCCTGCGCACCATGGAGGCCGGCGGTGATCTGCTGCAACCGCGCCGCGTCGAGGTAAGGCGCGAATCCGGCGGCGGCCAGCGAGGCATCGGGCAGGAGCACGACCATTCGCGTCGCACCATCGGCGTAGGGCAGCGCGACCGCCTGATAGCCGGGGCCCCGCCCGTACACCAGGTCGCCGGCGCGATCCATCGAGGGCACCGCCACGTCGCCTCCGGCAGGGCGATGGAACGGCGCCTCCCGGGTCGTGCCCGGGTCGAACGCGGACCGCCAGTCGCCGTGGAAGTAGGTCGCGTTCAGCAGTTCCAGCACGACCTCCGGCGGAATCGCGTCCACGATGGAAGGCACCCTGCCGTGTGTCCGGCGGGAGACCCAGTCGTTGATGGCCTGCCCGGCCTTTGCGGGGTCGGTGTCGAGCGGAGCCACCTCGCCGGCGAACGCCGTCCGCACCGTGCGCACGAAGCCCGCATCGAGGGCGAGGCCCCGGCGAGCCCACATGCCGTTGGCGATCAACAGGGCGCCACAGCGGCTCGCGGCGAGCCCTCCGATCAGCTCCTGCGCCGCCCGCGCCGCGAAGTTGCCGTCGAACCCGGCGAGACCGAGGGCGTCGAGCATTGCCCGCTGCGTGGCACCGCGCGCGCCCACGGCCGCCATGGCGAGAGCGAGCTGGGCGCTGAGCGGCGAGACGAGGACGTTGGCATGGCTGGTTCGGGTGGCGAGCTGGCGTGTCAGCGACATCCCGAACGTCTGGCTGGCAGCGGCGAGCGCGGAGCCGGCATCGCCACCCGGAGCCCGGGCGCAGGCCCGGGCAGCCGTCGGCCCCGGCGCTGCAGCGCCGCACGCCCACAGTGACAGCAGCAGACCGAGGACCGCGGACGTGGGACGTGCAGGCAGCATGGTGAAGACGCAACGACGGGGCATCACCCCGGGGAACGCGTCCTGCCCGACCACGTCTTGACGAGGCCCTGGAGCCGACCCTATCGTCAGGATCCGTGGCACCCGACTCCGACTATGCCGCCGTGCCCCTCGACGAGGCGGCCAACGCGCCGCTCGACCTGATTCCCGAACGGACGCGGCCGCCAGCCGTGGGCGAGCTCCCGCTCCGCGGACTGCCGTTCGCGCTGGGTCCGGAGGCGCCCCGCTGCCTGGTGCACCTGGGTGAGGGCGGCGCCGGCGAGGTGGAGCTGACGCTCGGCCTCACCGCCCCGCACCTGGTCTTCGCCCACCGCCTGCTGTCGAGCCGCATCCTGGAGGGCGACCCGCCCGGCAGGCCGGTCGCCGAGCTGGTCTTCACCTACGAGGACGGCGCCCAGGTCACCCACGCGGTCCGCGAGCGTTTCGAGGTCGCGGCGCTGCCGACGAGCTGGGGCCAGCTCCCGTTCCTGGCCCTGCCCGACCAGCCCGACTGGCTGCCCGCCGACCGGTGGCGCGGTGAGTTCGGCAACATCGGTGCCAGGCAGGCGGAGACCGGTCAGGGCTGGGCCAGGTGGTTCTACCTGTGGGCGTGGCGCAACCCGCGCCCGGCCGCCCGGATCGAGAACCTGCTCGTGCGGGCGCAGGGCCCGGCCTACGTGATCGGTTCCATCGTGGCCGGATTCACCGCCGAGTTTCCGTTCCCTCGTGAGGGCGCGCGGGCGCTGCGCGTGACGGTCGCCGGCGATCAGCCCGGAGCGCGCCTGGACTGGCGCATGGACGTGGACCGCGGGCTGGCGACGTTCCCCTTCCCGCTCTCCGACTCGACGGTCGAGGAGTTCCTCGACGACCCGCTGGCCGGCTTCGGAGACGCATTCGAGGGGCGGTCGAGCGCCGCGTACGTCGAGGTGGCGGCCGTGCCCTCGGCGACGCTCAGCGTCCACCGCGACGACCGCCACCTGGGCTCGGCCCGCTGGGACGAGCTGCAGGCCAGCGGCCGCGCGGAGTCCGGCGACGTGCGGATCGAGGTCATCGAGCCGGGCCGGAACTGGGTCGGGGTGACGGTTGTCGACGACGAGACCGGCCGCCCGCTGCCGTGCCGCGTCCACTTCCGATCGCCCCAGGGTGTGCCGTTCCAGCCCCACGGCCACCACCCGCAGGTCAACCGCGGGCTGGGCACGTGGCACTCCGACATCGGCGGGGACCTGAAGCTGGGGTCGATCACGTACGCGTACATCGACGGGGAGTGCGAGGGCTGGCTGCCGCGGGGCGACGTGCTGGTCGACGTGGCGCGCGGCTTCGAGTACGAGCCGCTTCGGACGAGGGTGCGGATCGAGCCCGGTCAGCGCGAGCTCACCCTGCGACTCCGGCGAGTGGCCGACATGACCGGGCGGCGATGGTTCAGCGGCGACACGCACGTCCACTTCCTCTCCGCGCAGGGCGCTCAGCGCGAGGCGCGCGGTGAGGACCTCAACGTGGTCAACCTGCTGCTCTCGCAGTGGGGGCACCTCTTCACGAACACCGAGGAGTTCACGGGTGAGCCGCTGGTCACACGCGACGGGCGCACGATCGTCTACGCGAGCCAGGAGAACCGGCAGCACCTGCTGGGCCACCTCACGCTGCTCGGCCTGAAACGCCAGGTGGCGCCCTGGTGCTCGGACGGGCCGGACGAGGCCGAGCTCGGCGGGACGCTGGAGGTCACGATGGCCGACTGGGCCGACCGGTGCCACGCGCAGGGCGGCACCGTGGTCATCCCCCACCTGCCCAACCCCAACGGCGAACCGGCCGCGCTCATCGCCACGGGCAGGGCCGACGCGGTCGAGATGCTCATGTTCGGCACCTACAACCACCTCGAGTACTACCGGTACCTCAACGGCGGCTACCGCCTGCCGCTGGTCGGCGGCACGGACAAGATGTCGAGCGACGTGCCGGTCGGCCTCTACCGCACCTACGTGCACATCCCGGACGAGGAGTTCAGCTACGAGAGCTGGTGCCGCAACCTGGCCGCGGGGCGCACGTTCCTGTCCGGCGGCCCCCTGCTGACCTTCAGCGTGGAGGGCGCGGAAATCGGCGACACCGTACGCCTGCCCGAGGGCGGAGGCACCCTCGAGGCGGCTGCCGAGGTGCACTCGATCTTCCCGGTTCACTGCCTGCAGGTCGTGGAGCGCGGTCGGGTGGTGGCGGAGGCGCGCTCGGCGGACGGTGCGCGCCAGCTCACGCTGCGCGAGCGGATCCGCGTCGACGGCGACACGTGGCTCGCCGCCCGGGTGGCGGGCCCCGACTACACCGCCGTCAGCCATCGCGACTGCTGGACACGCGGCGTGATGGCGCACACGTCGCCCATCTACGTCGCGGGCGCCGATGGGTGGCGGTTGGGCGACCCGGCGACGTTCCGGTACATGCAGACGCTCGTGGAGGGCAGCCTGGGCTACATCCGCGAGCTCAGCCACCAGCACGCCCCCGGCACGGTCACCCATCACCATGGTGGCGACGACCACCTCGCCTACCTGGAGCGCCCGTTCATCGAGGCCCTCGCAGCGCTGGAGGAGCGGCTCCGGGGCTGACCCGGCCGTCAGCCGCCCATCGCCAGGAGGGCCCGCCGAGTCCGGACCGCGTCGCCGTGGTCTGGCGGCCCCCCATGGCGTCGTTCTCTCTCATCCCTCGCGCCCGCGCAGCAGCCGGCGCAGGCGGCCGACCCGCGCCATCGCGCCCTGCGGGTCGAAGTGCACCCAGTAGCCCACCGGAAAGACCCGCAGGTCGAACCGCCCGCTGACCAGACCCCACAGCCCCTGCGGCACCCACAGCGCCATCCCGATCGCCACGCAGCCCAGCAGGATCAGGTACCACGCGCCCTGGTCGGCCAGCGCCTGCTGCAGCGCGAAGAACACCACGACGCCCACGATCGGGCCCTCGATGAACCCCACCCCGCCGATCACGGTCGCGAAGATCATGTACGCCGACCAGCGGACGCTGAAGATCGCGGCCGGCTGCACGTTGAGCTGGCTGACGATCAGCAGGGCGCCGCCGGCCCCGCAGCCCGCCGCCGCGGCGAGATACACGACCCGCTTGGCGCGGCCGGTGCGGACGCCGACGCTGCGCGCGCCGATCTCGTCGTCGCGGATCGCGGTGAGGTCGAGTCCCAGCCGGCTGCGCAGGAGCAGGTAGACGCCCAGCAGGCTGGCGACCACCACGACCAGCGTCGCCCAGTACGTGAATGCCTGCCGCAGCGCGGGGTCGAGGCCCGCCAGGCCCGGCAGCGCGCTGCCCGTGCCGCCGCCCAGCGACGCGAACCGCACCACCACGAGCTGGAAGACCTCCGCCACGACCCAGGT
>DASQZW010000024.1:0-35775 GCA_035638495.1 Terriglobales bacterium | reverse complement strand
CCGCCCCAGCGGCCGGAGAGGGGTCGCTAAGGATAGACAGCTCGCGTTCCGTCTCAGCGACCCCCCCCTCCGGGCCGTGGACGGCCCTCCTCCCCCGCATGGGGGGAGGGACTTTTCCCCTCAGCTCGCGATGCCGAGCGGCCCCACTCCGCGACTAGCGCGACGGCCAGTTCGCGCACCGCGACCTTCCAGCTGGCCGGTGCGTCCACCCAGTTGAAGCCGCCCGCCGCGACCGTCCGCGCAGCCGGGAGGTCGCCGCGGATCGTGATCATGCCCGATAGTGAACAGCGCCCCTGAGCGGTTGTACCCAGAAAGTCCCTCCCCCCTAGCGGGGGAGGAGGCCGCCCCAGCGGCCGGAGAGGGGTCGCTAAGGATAGACAGCTCGCGTTCCGTCTCAGCGACCCCCCCTCCGGGCCGTGGACGGCCCTCCTCCCCCGCATGGGGGGGAGGGACTTTTCCCCAGCGTTCCGTCTCAGCGACCCCCTCTCCGGACCGTGGACGGCCCTCCTCCCCCGCTAGGGGGGAGGGACTTTCCCCTCAGCTCGCGATGCCGAGGGGCGGCCACTCCGCGACCAGCGCCACGGCCAGTTCGCGCACCGCGACCTTCCAGCTGGCCGGTGCGTCCACCCAGTTGAAGCGGCCCGCGGCGACCGTCCGCGCAGCCGGGAGGTCGCTGCGGATCGTGATCATGCCGCGGGCGTTCGGGACGACCGCGCCGAAGACCCGCAGGTCCAGGTCCGAGGAGATGCCCGACTTGTTCATCACCAGCCACGTCGGCAGCCCGTCCTGCGCGAGCAGGGCCGCCGCCTCCGCGACCAGGCTCGCGGTCGCCGGCTCCAGGTCCGAGACGAGGACCACCTGGTCGGCAGTCGCCAGCGCCGCCCGCGCGGCGGGCTCGTGCAGCCCGGTGCCGGTGTCGAGCACGATCACGCCGACCATTTGCTGCAGGCGACGCACCACCTGCGTGTACGCGTCGGCGTCGAGGCGGCTCACGCGGAGCGGGTCCGTCGGCGCCGGCAGCACCATGAGCCCGTGGGCGGCCCGGCCCAGGTGGTTGTCCAGCGCGGTGGCGGTCAGCTCCGGCGCCTCCAGCACCTCGAACAGGTCGTCCACGAAGATCGTGTGCTCCGGCGCAAGCTGCCTGCCCAGCGAGCCGAAGTCCGGGTTCGTGTCGATCGCCACGATCCGGTCCCGGCGCAGCAGGGCGAACAGCGAGCCGAGCAGCGTCGTCGTGGTCGTCTTGCCGACGCCGCCCTTCGGCGATATGACCGCGATGGTGGCGCACCGGTGCAGCTGCGGGGCCACGACGGCCTCGTTGAGTCGGTACAGGTAGTCGGTCGACCGCCAGGACAGCCGCGCACGGGCGGCTATCCCGGGCCCGCTGCGTACGGTGAGGCTGGATGGGTTCACGATCTGGCCCGGCTGAGCCTGGAGCGCCGGGACCGGCTCCGCCCACGCATGGGGCCGCACCGCCGCTCCGGCTGCGCCGATCAGCCGGTCCAGCACCGGGACGCGGGGGGGCAGCACCATGCGGGTCCGGTCCTGCGGCAGGAGCCCGTCCCACGGCTCGAAGACGAGCGACGCGTCCCGCAGATGCAGCAGCGCTCCGTCGACGACGCCGACCTCGAGCAGGGTGCGCGTGCTGTCGTACGCGAGGCCGCCCAGCGGGGCCAGCTCCCACCGCGCGTCCTCCGACTGCCCGTTGTGAGCGCAGACGTCCACCAAGAGCGGCAGCAGCTCCATCACGGGGCGGTCGGAGGGCAGTTGGAGCTCGACGCGCTGCTCGGGACCCTGGACGGTGACCAGCACCGAGGATGCCGTTTCCGTTTCCACTCCCCTTCGAACCTGGGGAGCATACCATCCTCAATTCGCCAGGATCGCGAACACCACGACGTTCTGGGGGTAGCGGCGCTGGACCAGGCTGTACTGGCCGCCGCACGTGATCAGACGGAGCTCGGGGTCGGTCGTCGCCCCGTACACCTCGGCGGTCGGGAAGGCGTCGACCGAGAAGCTGGCCACCCGCTGGACCACGAACGTCGCGGTCGATCCGTCCTCCCGCGACACCCGGACCTGGCCGCCCGGCCGCAGCGTGGACAGGTGCGAGAACACCGCCGGGCCGGTGGCCGAGTCGAGGTGGCCCAGGATCACGGCAGGACCCTGCTCGCCGGGCGCCGGGCCGTTCCGGTACCAGCCTGCCTGGCCCGGGTCGGACGGCACCTCGATCGTGTTGTCCGGGTTGAGGCCCAGCCGCACCACCGCGGTGTCGACCCTGATCGCGGGGATGGTGAGCCGGGTCGGTGCGGGCGCCGTGCCGTCCCCCGAGACCTCGGGCGCCGGCGGCGCGCCCGTGAGATCCAGGGAGCGCATGATCGGCGTCGTCTGGATCATCACCGACGGGGTGGGCGATGGCCGCACGGCGACCGGCCGGCCGGCCGGAGCGTGCGATGTGCCGGCGGCGCTGCAGCCGGCGACGGCCAGCCACAGCGCCGCGACGGCACCTACGCAGGTGAACGGCGCGCGAAGAGGAGCAGCAGCACGCATCCGACCAGCGAGCTCGCGATCAGGCCGAGCGGACCGAGCCCGCCGAAGGCGGAGCCGCCCTCGCCGGTGCCGGCGCCTCCGGTGGGCTCCTGGCCCGCCGCGGTCGCGTCCGGGATGACCACCAGCTGCACCGGCTGGTCGACGCCGCCGGCGCCTACCAGCGTGACCACCGAGCCGGGCGTCTGGTCGGTGGCCGTCGTGGAGAACAGCTGGTTGCTGGTGCCGGTCGCGTTCAGCGCGACCGGGTAGCTCCCGGTCGGGAACGTGGAGTAGGCGGAGGCCTGGAAGCACGCCACGTTGGAGAACAGCACCGTCTGCGGGTTGGTGCTGGTCAGGACGACGTCCACGCCCGGCACCTCGGGCGCCATGTGCACGAACCGCGCGGCGAACTTGCCGGCCGGCGCGCTCGGGAAGTCGTCGCTGAAGATGACCGCCTTGAACGGACAGGTCGGGCTGCCGACCTTGCCGCCGATGAAGACGCTGTAGTAGCCCGCGGCGAGCGCCTGCGAGACGGAGGCGTCGGGGGTCGAGCCGGCCGGGGCGCCTGCCTTCCGAACGTCGAACGTGTGCTGGCCGGTGGCGAGCCCCTGGTACGCCGTCCTGGAGTTGAAGACCGTGCCGGCGAGCGCCCTACGGCCGTCGATATAGAGGTCGACGTTGCCTTCGGCCCGGTCCGGCGACAGGTACACCAGGCGGACCCTGGAGTTCGTGGGAGCGGCGCTGGCCGGGACAGCGCCCGCGGCGAGCAGCAGCGGGATCGCCGCCAGCGCGAGAGCCAATCTCTTCATGCTTCCTCCTGGTGGCGCGCGGGCCGCGGCCTCCTCCCCGCCTGCGGTCCGGCGCCGTCTCCGGTCCCTTTCCTGCCGCTCTCGGTGGGCTCCAGGTCCTGCACCTGGCGCCGGCGGCCCACCCCGCGCAGCACCAGGTCCCATTCCAGGCCGGCCGACGCCAGCTCCGCGCACGCCGCGGTGCCGGCGAGCGCGACGGCTGCAAGCAGATCGGGCGCCAGCGTCTGCCACCGGACCAGCGACCGCAGCAGCCGCAGGAGGTCTTCGAGACCCACCGCCCACGGCGGGAACGGTCCGGCGATCCCCGCCAGCGCGTAGACGAACAGCGAAGCGGCGGCCACCCCGGCGCCCCAGCGCAGCGATCGAGACAGGGTCGTGACGGCGACGAGGCCGATCGCCAGGACGGCGAACGCCGCCGTCGCGGGCGCGCTCGACGCCACGACCGCCGCGGACGCGAGCGCCATCCACCCGACCAGCACCATCACGAACGAGCGCGTCCGGACCGGCGGCGCCGTCACGCCGGCGCGCGCCCCGGTCGCAGCAGCTGCAGGCCCACCACCGCCAGGATCAGCAGCGCGGCAACGCCTCCCGCCACCTGGGCGGTGCTGGGGCCGAGGTCGCCGAAGATCCCGCCCGCGGCGCCGCCCAGCGCCGAGGGGTGGCCCGCCGCATCCACCATGGCCGCCGTGCCCTGGAGGCTCGGGTCGTACAGGGCGACGGCGGCGCCCGCCAGTGTGTCCGGTCCCGTCCCGTCCAGCCAGAGCACCTGCCGGCCGGCGGCGTCGTACGTCCGCAGCTCCTCGATCGCGCCGACCGAGGTCGAGACGCTCACCCGGCCGCCGATCGACACGTCTCCGGACCGCTCGAACACGACCGGGAGTCGCGCGCCGATCGCGTCGAGCGCGCTGTTCGCCGGGGGCCGGCCGATCACCAGGATGTCCTCGTCGCCCGCGCCGTCCCAGCGGTTCGCGAAGGCCACGTCGAGGCTCGGAGGCGGCTGCGTCGACCGGCTCCCGAGCGCCGCGAGGGCCTGCGCCGCCGCGCTCAGGGTGCTCGGCGCCCCGTCCGCGAGCACCAACTGGAGCGGGCGTCCAGCCTCGAGGAACGGGAACGGCAGCAGGCGCAGGTCGCCGGCCGTCGGCGGCGGGTCGGGCAGGGACAGCCCGGCCGTGGCGGTGTCCGCACCGCCGGTCATGAGCGGACCGTCGGCCGTCCGGGTCGACGCCGCCGGACCGGCGATGTGGAACTCGAGCGAGAGCGAGTTGCGGCCAGGCCGCAGCAGCCGGCCCGGGAAGGTGGCCACCAGCCGGCTCGAGCGCGCGCCCGTCGGGTCGAGGTCGGAGCCGGCGACCCAGCTGCCGTTGATGTCCGCCTCGACGCTGGCCGACGACACCGCCGAGCCGAGCGCCGGGACGTCCAGCTGGACCAGCGCCGTGTCGCCCGGATCGACCGGCGGAGCGGCGAAGCCGACCGTCGCGCGGTAGCGGCCCGCGCCGAACGAGGCCAGGTCGCGCGGGCTCAGCACACTGACCCTGACGGTCCGTGGTGGGCCGGCCGCCCCCGATGGCGGTGCCGCCGACACGATCACGTACCGGCCGGCCAGCGCCCCGCCCGCTCCGACGAGCGCCGCCGCGGCCCGGTCGACGCCGGCCGACGTGATGCCGGTCACCACCACGAGCGCCGAGCGATGGTCCCATGGCGAGACGGCGGCCAGCACCAGCCCCTGGTCGGACCGGAGCTCGCGGCCGTCGGGGGCGCTCCAGGCGGCGCCGGACAGCCTGAAGCCGGCCGCCTCCAGGATCGGCGCGGCCACCGGGAGCGCGGGCAGGGTGCCGACCAGCACGGCGCTGACGCCTCCTCCCGCGAGCCACGCCGCCTGGTCGTCGGTCACGACCTCCGGCCGGACGTGCCGCGACGCTGCGCGCCGGCCCAGGTCGCCCACCACGCGGAGCGCCGCGGACAGGTCCCGAGCGGACGGTGAGGCCGGCAGCACCAGCCCCAGCTCCGGGTTCGCGACTCCGGCCGCGAGGAGCGAGTACGGGTACTCCTCGAGCGCGGGCAGGCCGGTCGGCGAGGGCGCCAGCGCGTAGTGCAGCGTCGTCTGGCCGTCGAGCCGCCCGTACAGCGTCGCCGCCGGCCCGTCGAGGACAAAGCGCACCTGCAGGCGGTTTGACTGCCGCGGATCCAGCAGTGCGGACGGGAGCCGCGTCTCGACGACTCCGCCGCCGGCGGTCCCGGGGCCGAGCGGCACCGACAGCAGCGGCTGTCCGTCGACCGCGATCAGCATGCTGGAGCCGGCCGTCGCGTCGACGCTGTGCGAGAAGAAGACCCGGACGAAATTGCCGGTCGGAGCGATGTCGGTGGCCGCCGGCGGGAAGGTCACCTCGACGGCGCCGTGGGCGCCGTACACCGTCTGCGCGCCGATGCCCAGGCCGTCGAGCGTCACCTCCTGCGCCACCGCTTCCGCCGGCCCCGCGGCCGTCGCCCATGCCGGCGCAGGGACGGCGAGACCTGCGAGCACGGAGACGAACGCAACAGCGAGCGCCCTCAGCGCACACCCCTCCTATCTCACACCGGTGCGGGTCGGATGCCCTCCCCGGCCACGACAGGGAAGCTTGACAGGTACGCCCAGGTACCCAACCGGGCGAATACGGAAGGGCCTGCCGGATGGTCCTAGTTCTGCACGACGCCCACGAAGAAGCCGTGGAACCCGAGGTCCTGGACGCGCGTCGGGCGGTCCACCTGGACGAGCGCCATGTCACCCTCGCCCTGGTTGGTCTGCAACACGCCGATGACCGTCGTCGAGTTCAGCCAGCCCTCGGGCCGGAAGAGGGACGGGAGCTGGACGTTCCTGCCGGTGGAGTCGGTGACCTGCGCCTGGCCGGTGGTGGGCAGGTAGACCACACGCGAGGCGTCTGGCGACAGGTTGAGGTCGAGGTACTGGACGTCGCCCGTCGCGCGGAGATGGAACCGGACGCTGCCGTCCTTGGTACGGACCGAGAAGTTCCGCTGCTGGCCGTCGTCGTCGCACAGGACGGTCAGGTCGGGCAGCACCGTCCACGGGTCACAGCCGTAGCCGTTCAGCGGGGGTCCGGGGCGTCCCGCGGTGTCGAGCTCGGCGACGTGGCCGAACATCCCGCGGCCGAGGCTGCCCTCCTGGGTGCCGAGCGCGGTGTCGATGGTCGCCAGAGGCGCCTCCTTCGACCAGCCCACGACCGACAGCGCGTCGTGCGGCAGGCCCGTGGACTGTGGCCAGTTGCGCCGCGCCAGCAAGGCCGGGCTCTGCCCCGGCCGCGCCGAGAGCACCTGGAGCATGAAGTCGCCGGGCCCGAACGGCGGGTCGATCGGCGTCTGCGGCGGCGGCACGTGCACGGGCGGGAAGCTGAACAGCGTGGCCAGCAGCTGGCTGCCGTCCGGGCTGACCGCGAACGACAGCAGCTGCTGGGACCCGGTCAGCGGGAACGCAGTGACGCTGGCAACCGTGCCGTCAGGGGCAAGCGAACGGACGGCACCCGTCGCGTCCGCGAAGTACACCTTCCCCGCCGCCACGCGTGCCTCCGGCTGCGGGAGCGGCAGCGCGTTGCCGACGCGGGGCAGCTGGCGAGCGTCGAAGTGCTGCTTGGCCTTGGCGGTCCCGTTCGTCCGTACGATCGCCACGGCCGTGTCGCGCATCGCGGTCAGGTCGCCGCCGGGCTCGAGGGCCGCGAACAGCACCTCCTTGCCGGAGCTTCCGGTGCTGCTGCTGGGGGCGGCGCTGGCCGGCGCCGCGGTCGGCCTCGCCGAGCTGCCGGCCGGGTTGCCGCACGCCAGCGCTGCCAGGAGGACCGCCACCGCCGCCGTGAGCCTGCGTCTCACCGTCCGTCCACCGCGAGGTCGAACCGGTCCGCGCCCGCGCCGGGCTGGCAGCCCGACTCCCAGAGCTCGGCCACCGCCGATTCCCGGCGGCCGCGACCGGCGGCTTCGACCAGCAGTCCGGAGATCCAGGCCTCGGACAGGGTGAAGGCGAGGCGGCGGGCCGAGCGCTGCGCCACCTCGGGCTCCTGGCCGGCCACCGTGCCCAGCAGCGCGGACACCTCGTCGCGCCGGGGCGACTCGAGGCGCTCCAGCTCGGCGCCGAACGCCTCTGCGGCGTCGGGACGGCTCACGGTGCGGAGCGCGTCGAGCGAGAGGACGTTCGTCGTCCCCTCCCAGATCGGCAGCACCTGGGCGTCGCGGAGGTGGCGGGCGATGCCGGTGTCCTCCATGTAGCCGGCGCCGCCGAAGCACTCGACGACCTCCGAAGCGCCCGCGACCGCCTGTCTCGCCGTGTACAGCTTGGTCAGCGAGGCGCCGAGCCGGAAGACCACTGACTCGTCAACGGTGGCGGTCCCGCATTCGATACGGCCGAGCAGAGCCGCCAGCCGCATCGTCAGGGCCAGCGCCGCCTCCGCCTGCACCGCGAGCTGGACGAGGACCTGGCGCTGCAGCGGAAGCCGGTCCAGCGTCCGACCGAAAGCGGTCCGGGACGCGGCGTAGCCGCGCGCGAGCTGGAGGCCGCGGCGCAGGGTCCCGGCCGACGCGATCGCGTTGTGCAGGCGCGTGACGTTCAGCATCGACGTCATCTGCGCGAACCCGCGGTCGACCTCGCCCACCACCTCGGCGAAGGCGCCGTCCAGCGTCACCTCGCCGGTGGCCATTGCGCGTGTGCCCAGCTTGTCCTTGAGGCGGTCGATCCGGTAGCGGTTGCGACCGCCGCCCGGCAGCAACCGCGGCACCAGGAACAGGCCGAGCCCACGCGTGCCGGGGACGCCCCCCTCGGGCCGGGCCAGGGCCAGCACGACCTCGCCGCCCACGTTCGAGCAGAAGTACTTGCGCCCGTGGAGGCACCAGCCCGCGCTGTCCCGGCGTGCCTCCACCGTGTTGGCGCCGACGTCCGACCCGCCCTGCTGCTCCGTCATCCACTGTCCGGCAGTCCAGGCCTGGGCGGGGTCCCGGCTGACCAGGTGCGGGAGGACCCGGTCGCGCAGGGCCCGCGGCCCGAAGTCGGCGAGGACCCGGGCGGCCGCGTCCGTCATGGACACCGGGCAGAGGTACGTGGCCGTCTGTGGCTGGAAGAGATAGCACAGCGCGGCGTGCACCACCCGGACGTCGGGCCCGGCCAGCCGAAGGGCCTCGGGCTCGTACGGCAGCCCGGTCAGCCCGAAGCGGGCCGCGACGGCGCCGAGCTGCCGCCACTCGTCCGGGTAGACGACCTCGTCCACACGCTCACCCCAGGGATCGACCGGGCGCAGCCAGGCCGGCTGCCGCTCGCAGGCATCGCCCAGCGTCGCCAGCTCGCGTGCGGCCAGGCCTCCGAGCTCGACGAGCTGTGGCTCGGCCCACGTCATGGTCTCCGGGCCCAGCGCCGCCCGCAGGAGCGACGTCAGCGCGGGGTCTGCGGTGTAGGTGTTGACCGGGAGCAACCGCACCGGTGCCCACATTGTAAACCCCTCTGTTTGATGGCAATATGACGTCGATATGAAATCAACCACGGTGCGCTTTGCCGACCCGGTGTACACGGACCTCGAGTCGGCGAGCCGGCTCACCGGCCTGCCGATCAACTCGATCGTGACCGTCGCGTGCCTGGAGTGGCTCCGCCGCAACGTGACGTCGGGCCAGACCCTGCCTCCCATCCAGAACCTGGCGACCTATCGGGCCCGTCACCTGCAGACACGGGAGTGGCAGGCGATGCAGCTCGCGCGCGTGGCGCCTCAGCCCGAACCCCCGGCCAGTCCGCTGTGGGTGTTCACCACCGCGGCACAGGGCGCGCTGGCGCGAGCGAAGGAGGCCGCCGAGCGGACGCGGCGGCCGTGGATCGGCACCAGCCACCTGCTCCAGGGACTGGCGGAGGTGGCCGAGGGTCGGGCGGCGCAGGCGCTCGGCGGGCTGGCCGTCGACGCCGTGGCGCTGGCCGGGGCCGAGACCGAGGAGGCGGCCGGAGATCCCGGCCGGCTGCTGCCGACCCGCCAGGTCCGCCGGGTCGTGCGCCGCGCCCAGGACGAGGCCGAGGCCGAAGGCGCGGCGCAGATCGGCACGGGCCACCTGCTGCTGGCGCTGGTGCTGGAGCGGGACAGCCGCATGGCCGAGGCCCTCTCGACGGCCGGGGTGACGGCCGCGGCGGTGCGGGACGCGCTGGCCGAGACGCTTCCCGAGGACTGACCCCCATGCGAGCGCGACGCCATCGCCGTGCCGGCGGCCTGCCCGACAGCGGCCGGACCCCTAGGCTTTCTCGGCGATCCAGTTCACGTAGAACGCGATCACGCGCGGGTCGGCGACCAGGAACACGTCCGCCGCCTCCCGGCCCAGCTGGAGCACTGCGAGGCCGTCCGCGTACACGTCCATCGCGAGCATGGCGTCCAGCGGCACGGAGACCGACGTGACGCGGCCGGCGAAGAGGATCCTGTGGCTCGTCAGCACGAGGACGCCGGTGTCGACCGGCTGGCCGCCGGTGACGGGCGTGGGCCCGCTCCGCAGCGTGCCGATCCAGTGGTGGATGCCCGTGTGGGACAGGGCGGGGCCGCCGCTCCCTTCCTGCCCGGGCGGTGTGACGTGGGCGGGCGGCGCCAGTGCCGCGTCCGTCGTCAGGTGCGCGGCCTCGCCCGGTCCCAGCCCGACCGGGCTCTGGACGACCGGCACACCGTATGCGCGGAGGTGTGCCGCGAGGTGGAGCGAGTCGAAGCCGAGGTGCCGGTGCGCGTCCTCCCGGAGGCGGATCTCCTGGTCGAGCTGGGTCAGCCGCGCGCGCTCCGACTCCAGCGCCGCCCGCAGCTCCTCGGCGTGGCCATGGAGCGCGGCGGCATCCTCCAGAGCGGCCTCGACGTCCGGGACGTCGATCCCCGCTTCGGCGCCTCCGTGCGCCACCTCGAGCAGGACCGCGCGCAGGCGCGCCGAGGCGCGGGCGCGACGCTGCCGGCTCAGCCAGTCGGTCCGGCCTTCCAGCTGGGCGATCCGGGCGACGAGCTGGTCCGCGTCGTGCAGGCGCTGCTCGAGCGCGGGCGGGACCGGCCACCACTCCCGGCGCGGCACGAGGATGGCGCCGACGTCGGCGAGCCGGTCCTCGGCGCGCCCGGCCACGTCGGCCTGCTGCCGCGCCATCTCCTCGACGCGCGCCTGCTCGGCGTCCCGAGCGGCGCGCAGCTCGTCGAGCGTGGTGAGCGACACCGCGCCCACGCCCCAGACCGTGACCTGGTCGAGCACCGCGTCAGCCCTGCCCGTTCGTGACGGTGATCGTGGCGCCCGCCGTCGCGCCGCCGCAGGTCACCTGGATCGGATAGGTGCCCATCGCTACCTGGGAGCTGACGCTCCACCTCCAGCTCGCGGAGCCAGACCCGTTGGTGGTGACCGGCGCGAGCTGTGGAGGAGGTGAGTAGCCCACGGAGATCGTGCAGCTCGTTCCCGGCGCCGTCTGGGCCGTGAGCGTGACCGGCCTGCCGCCGCCACGCGTCTGGATCGCTTTCGGTGACAGGGTGACCGGCGTAACCGACGGGGTCGGAGTGGAGCGCGGCGTCGCGGTCGGCGTCGGGGTCGGCGTCGGAGTTGGGGTGGGCACAGCCGCGAGCGGCGTGGGCTGGCCCGGCGGCGTGGCGCCCGCCTGGCCCCCAGGCGACGCCCCGACCTGCGCGATGCCCTGGGCGGCCGGAGCGGGATGGCGGGAGGCCAGCCCCACGATCACGCCGACCAGAAGGACGCCTGCGGCGGCGACGCCGCCGGCGACGAGCAGCGTCCGGGGCGGCAGGCCACGCACCATGCCGGCCCAGGAGGCCCAGGAGGCCCAGGAGGCCCACGGCGGCGCCTCGCCGCGAGCGTAGAACGAAGCGGGGATCGGGTCCGGCGGCCAGCGCGGATCGCGGTCATGGGGGAGCACGGGACTGCACCTCGTGGAACGGCTTCTCGGTCGGCCCATGATGCCGCAAGTCGCCCGTACGATGTCGGACGCGATGAGCTCGATCGTCTTCGACCCGGCCGCCGAGTACTACGACCGCACCCGGGCGCTGGATCCCGAAACGCAGGCCGCGGTCATCGACGTAATGCTGCGCGAGCTGCGCGGCAGGGGTCCCTGCCTCGAGATCGGCGTGGGCACGGGCCGGATCGCCCTCGACCTGGCGCGCGGCGGCATCCCCATGGCCGGCGTCGACCTCTCTGCCCCGATGCTGAGCAGGCTCGTGGAGAAGGCGGGCGGCCGCGCGCCGTTCCCGCTGGCGGTCGCGGACGCCATGGCCCTGCCGTTCCCGGCCGGCGCCTTCGCCGCCGCGGTCGCGTGCCACGTGCTCCACCTCGTTGTGCCGTGGCGGCGGGCGATCGGTGAGCTGCTGCGCGTGGTCCGTCCGGGGGGCGCGATCCTGGTGGACCTGGGCGGCACGCCGCCTGGGGTGTCCGCGGAGATCCGGCGGCACTTCTTCGAGCTGACCAGTGTCGGCTGGCGGGACCGGCCGGGACTGACGGACCTGGCCGAGCTCGACGACCTGATGGCGGCCCGGGGCGTTCCCGCGCGGTCGCTGCCGGCCGTGACGGTGCGCTCCGAGCGCACCCTGGACGACATCGTCCGGCGCCTCGAGGACGGCATCTACGCGGGCTGCTGGACGCTGAGCGAGGAGGAGCGCCTCGCGGCCGGCCAGGCGACGCGCCCGTGGGCGATCGAGCGCTTCGGACCCCTCGCCAGGCGTCACGTGGTCGAGGCGACGATCGTCTGGCGCGCCTACGACGTGCGCTGAGAGCCCGCGGCTAGGGGTCTGGCATCTTCGGCCGGACCCCTAGACGCCGATCTCGATCGGTTCCGCGGGAAACCCCTTCGCCAGCAGCTCGCCCAGCAGGACGCCCAGCCGGCGAGGGCCGAACCGCTCGCGCGAGCGCTCGATCTCGGTTGCCTTCCACCACCGGTGCTCGGGGAGCAGGTCCAGCTCGTACGTCTCGAAGCCGGCCAGGCTCGGCTCGAAGGCGTCGACCCGGGCCGCGAAGATGTGCTCGCGCTGCCGGTATCGCCGGTCGCGCCAGGTGAACTCGAACTCGCGCAGCCACACACAGGGACCGAGCGCGAAGTCGCGAAGCCCGGTTTCCTCCGCCACCTCCCGTCGAGCCGCCGCCTCCGGCGTCTCGCCCGGCCGGATGCCGCCCCCCGGCGTCGCCCACCAGGCGTAGTCGGTCTGACGGTCCTCGAAGCGGACGAGCAGGGCGCGCTCGGCGGCGTCGAGCAGCAGAACGCGGGCCGCGGCTCGCGGGACGATCACCGCAGGGCAGAGGGCGCCAGGGCGGACACCAGCAGCTGCACGCGCGTGCTGCCCTCGGCGCCGGTGAAGAGGTAGGCCGGCTCCAGGTACCCCTGGCCGCCCGACACGACCGCCACGTAGACCAGCCGTGCCTGCGTCAGCACGACCGTCGCGCTCGACCCGGTGCCCGCCTGGGCCGCCGCGACCGCGTCGGCGGCCGGCAGCGTCGGATAGACGCCCATGGACAGCCCCGGCGGCATCGCGCCGGTCTCCAGGATCGCGCCGTTCGGCGGCCCGGCCGCCGGGTCGAAGCGGTAGACGGCGAGAAACGGCGGCGCCGGCGGCGGGCTGGCGCCCCGCACGACCACGCCCTGGGCTCCGGCCGGGAGCGCGGATGGCGCGGCTGAGTTGATGACCTGCAGAACGCCTGCGGCGGCCGGCGGGGGCAGCGGGCCGAACGGCAGACCGCTGGCCGGGTCGTACCGGGACGGCCCGGCAGCGCCGGGAACGCCGTCCGGCGATCGGGCCTGCTGCAGGCCGGACGAGGCCGTGCTCGCGGCGCCGTGGCCGCTGATTCCGCCGGATCGCACGACGGTGGCGACCAGGCCGACCAGTAGCAGCGCCGCAAGGCCGGCCGCGACGCGTCCCAACGGGGCGTGCTGGAGCGCGTCGCCCAGCCGCCGCCACCAGGGCCGGCGGGGCCGCAGACGCGCCCAGAGCTCGTCCTCGAACCCGCGGCGCGGCCGGGCCGCGGCGAACGCGGCTTCGAGCCGGCGCTCCAGGTCGCTCGTCCCCTGCTCGTCGTGCTCGCTCACGGCGCCGGCTCCGGCAGGGCGGCGCGCAGCGCTCTGAGCGCCCGGTGATAGAGCATCTTCGCCGCGTCCTCGCTGCAGCCCATCAGCCCGCCGACTTCCAGGAAGCTGAGACCGGAATGGCGGAGCCCGATCACCTCGCGATGCCGTTCGGGCAGCCCCGACACGGCCTCCATCAGCTCACCGTAGAGGATCCGATCCTCGGCCATGACGCCCGGATCGGCGGCGGCCGCCGGCTCGCGGGCGAGCGTCCGTTCCATTCGCTGACGCCGCCCGGAGCGCCGGTGGTGGTCGAGCGCCGCGTTGCGGGCGATCTGGAAGAGCCAGGCCGAGGGCGTGGCGTGGCGCGGCTCGTACCGTGGGTACGCCTCGTACGCCTTCACGAAGACCTGGGACGTGACGTCCTCCGCGTCCTCCGCGCTGCCGAGCTGGGAGCGCAGGTAGGCGTAGATCCTGCGCACGTAGTCCCGGTACAGATCCTCGAAGAGTGGTTTGGCTCCCGGCACCGGCGCGTATGGTAATCCGCCATTCCTTTCACCCAACGCACCGTGAATGAGCGGGTAACGGAGTCCCCGGAGTGCGCTTCTTCGCCCTGACGATGCCCGGGCTCGGCCCGCTGCTGCGCGAGGAACTGACCGCTCGGCTCGGGCCGGCGGCGGTCGGCGAGGTCGAGAACGACGGTCGCAGCGACGTCGTGCCGTTCAGCGCCGGCCCGGCGGAGGCGGTCGCGCCGGCGCTGAGCGAGGACCTGTTCGTCGAGCTGGGCACCGGCGACCCGGCCGCGCCGCTGCGCCGGCTGGTCGGCCAGCTGTGGAGCGCCCAGCGGTACGACGCCGCCATGCCCGCCACGGCGCCCCGCCTCGGCAGGCTCGGACCGCGGCCGGGGTTCCGCGTGGTGGCGCGGGTGCGCTCCGAACGTGGCTTCCTGCGCACCGAGCTGCGCGAGGAGCTCACGCGCGCGGTGCTGCGGGAGCGGCCGCGGTGGCGGCCGGCGGACCCGGCGTCCATCGAGCTCTGGGCCCTCCAGACGCGGGCGCGCCGAGTCCGGCTCGGCGTGCGGCTGAGCGACCGTCGGATGCGTCAGCGGGCCGGGCGCGAGGTCGAGCGGCCGGGCGCGCTGCGGCCCGTCCTGGCCGCGGCGATGCTGCGGCTGGCCGATGCCCGGCGGGGCGCGGTGCTCGACCCCTGCTGCGGCACCGGGACGATCGTGCGCGAGGCGTTGGAGCAGGGACGGCGGGCGATCGGGGGCGACCTCGCGGCCGAGGCCCTGGCGGCCTCCCGCGCCAACCTGCCGCCGGGCACGGCGCTGGTCCGCGCCGACGCGGCCGCGCTCCCCGTGGCCTCTGGCGCGGTGGGCGCGGTGGTGACCAACCTTCCGTTCGGGCGCCGCCACGCCCAGGCCGGCGACCCGGCCGGCTGGCTGCGCACGGCCTTCGCGGAGTTCCGGCGTGTGGTCGCCCCGGCCGGGTCGATCGTGGTGCTGCACCCCCCGTCGCCGGCGTTCGAGTCCGCGGTCCTGCGGCCGCATCGCGCGCTGCTGCGCTCGCGCCACCCCGTCGAGCTCCTCGGGCTGCGGACGACGATCTGGACGTTCGGGCCTGGTCAGACGTCGGAGCCGGGCGGGAGCGCGCCCTCCAGGATGGAGTCCACCAGACGTTCGGCATAGGCGTCCGACGGGCCGTCGCCGCGCAGCAGCATCCGATAGTGGAGGGCGCCGGACAGCTGGTCGACCAGCAGATCGGCGTCAACTCCCGCGCGCAGCTTCCCGGCGGACCGGGCGCGCTCGAAGATCGCGTTCGCGTCGGCGCGCCGCTGGGCATACAGGCGCGAGAAGGCGTCGGCCAGTTCCGGCAGATTGGCCACGGCCAGGGTCAGCTCGGCCACGAGCTTCCGCGACCCCGGCGCGCGCATGCCGACGGCGAGCGTTCGCGCGAACGCGTAGAGGTCGGCGCGGAGGTCGCCCGAGTCGAAGATCGACACCCGCATCCTGGACATCAGGGTCTCCAGGACCAGGTGCGCCCGGTCGGGCCAGCGCCGGTACACGGTGCTCTTGGACACACCGGCGCGGTCCGCCACCGCGGCCATCGAGAACCCGTCGTAGCCGCGTTCCGCGATCAGCTCGGCGGCGGCGGTGAAGATCGCCTGGTCCGCGGTCGGATCACGCGGTCGCCCGCGGCCGTTACCCTCCACCTTCGCTGCCGACATCGCCGAGAGCAGCGTATCAGTTGGTGCTACGGCAGCATCGCCGCGCCGTTCGTTCCACCGAGCGGGACGCCGAAGCGGTCGCCGATGGCCAGGAGCTCCGCCCAGGTGGCCGCCGGTACGGGGATGCCGTGCCGAGCGCGCCGCTCCCGGCTGCGCCGCTCCGGATCGCCGGGCACCAGCACGCGGTCCACGCCGGGAGCCGGCGGCACCCCGCCGACGTCTTCCAGCACGCCGGCGACCAGCGTCCGGTAGGCGTCGGCGTCGCCGAACGCGGCCGGGTCGATCGCGACCACGAAGACGCCGGCGATGCGCGTCCCCCACGTCTCCGGCCGGCGCATGCACCCGGCCGGCGTCGGGTCCGCGTCGGCGATCATCGCCAGTCCCCCCACGAGGGCGGAGGCGAGCGAGAGCCCGTGGCCCTTGTGGCCGGCGACGTCACCGCCCATCACGGTCAGGGTGCCGCCGGCGTACAGCTGCTCCGGGTCGGTGGTGGGCCGGCCGTCCGCGTCGCGGACCAGGCCGGGAGCGAGCTGCGCCCCGCTGGCCCGCGCCAGCCGGACCTTTCCCTCCGCGACGGTCGACGTCGCGCCGTCGTAGACGAGGGGCGGCCGGCCGGCGGCCGGGACGGCCATGGACCAGGGGTTCGTCCCGAGGAATCGCGCGGCCCCGCCGAAGGGCGCCACCGCCCCCGAGCCGGTGCCGGCCACCCCGACCGTGACGATGCCGACCAGCCCCTCGCCGGCCAGCCGCTCGGTGTACTCGCCGAGCATGCCGATGTGCATCGAGTGGCGAATAGCCGCGGCCGCGATGCCGTGCTCGCGGGCGTGCCGGGCCGCCCACTCCGTGACCTGCATGGTCGAGTGCTGGCCGAAGCCGCGTCGGGCGTCGAACAGAGCGGTCACGGCCGACTCGCGCAGCACCGCGGGGCGCGCGGCAGCGTCGAGCTCCCCTTGGTCGAGCTCGCGGACGTACTGCGACCACCGCAGCACGCCGTGCGAGTCGTGTCCCGACAGGTTGGCGCGCGCGAGGTGGCGGGCGACCTCGGAGGCCACGTCGGCCGGCGCGCCCATCGCGGTTGCCACCCCGGCGCTGAACTCGCGGAGGGCGCCCGCCTCCGCAACGATCGTGTCGCTCACACAGGAATGGTGCTCCCTCCCCGCTCGCGGGGAGGGAGCACTGCCGCTACTCGTTCCGACCGCCTGGTTGTACTGGTCGATCTGCGGCTGGATGGACTGGACCGCGTCGTCCATCGCCTTCTGCGGCGTCGACTTCTTCAGGATCGCGTTTTCGATGCCGACCTCCGCCGCCTGGCGGGCCGCCGGCATCACGCCCGGCAGGCAGCCCTGCGTGGCCTTGTCGAGCTTCGTCGCGTGGAGCTGGTCGATCGCCGTCTGGAACTGCGGGTACTGCGCCACCCAGGCCTGGTCGGTCGGGTCGTTGAGCGCGTTCCTGTCGACCGGGAACTAACCCGTGTGCGTGTGCCAGTACGCCATGCTTTGCCAGCGTGTCGTCGTAGGTGCCCTGGTACGTGGCCGTCACATGGATCTCGCCCTGGTGCGCCTGGTTGAACTTCTGCGCCGCGACGACCTGGTCCCTCGACCCACCCCGGAGCTCCGCTGCCTCCAACTCGTAACGGAATGGTAGTTGTCGACGGTTAAGCCTCAGGAGATGGCAAGGAGCCTGCGAGGGGCTTCCGCGGGGGTCTAAACTCCCCCGTCACGGAGGCAAGCGGGTTAAAAGATGGCGTACGACGGCCCGACGAACGACCGACCGGCCCCCGGCCCCCCTCGCGGCGGAGCCGCCGGTCCCTCACGCGGCCACGGCCATCCCGACTACCAGCCGCCGGCCCGGCCCCCCCGCGCCCCGGCGCCCGGTCCACCACGCGGCTACGGCCATCCCGACTACCGGCCGCCGGCCGGTCCCCCGCCGGGCCCGAGGCCCGGCCCCCCGTCAGGCCAGAGGCCAGGCCCCCCGCCGGGCCCCTCGCGAGGCTACGGCCACCCCGACTACCAGCCGCCGCTCGGCCCCCCGCCCGGTCCTGGGCGCGGGTACGGCCCCCCCAACGATCAACCGCCGTTCGGCCCCAGGCGGGGTCCGGCTCCGCGGCGGTCCAGCCGGGGACCTCGCTGGGGACTGCTGGTCGCGATCGGACTGATCGGGCTGCTGCTGTCGGGCGGCGGCGGCGCGCTGGCCTACTTCATGCCGGCGCTGACCGCCGCCGTCAGCTCCACCGGCCAGAGCGCCGGCGGACCGGTGCAGGGCGGCCTGACCGGCAACGCGCCGGCCGCACTCCCGCCCTCGGCGCCCTTCACGGTGCTGTTCATGGGCTCCGACAACGACAGCAAGTTCACCGCTGACGGGCTCCTCACGCAGTCGATGATCCTGGTCCGGGTCGACCCCGTGGCGAAGCACGCGACGATGCTCTCGATCCCGCGCGACCTCTACGTGCCCATCTCGAACGGCGGCTCGAACAAGATCGACGCGGCCTTCATCCGGGGCGGAGCCGCGACGGCGATGGCCACCGTCAGCCGTGATTTCCAGATCCGCATCGACGACTACGTCTGGATCGGACTGAAGGGCCTGGTCAAGCTCATCGACCTGGTCGGCGGGGTCGACGTCACCGCCGCCGGCCCCGTCATGGACGACTTCTACCCCGCAGACGTGGAGAGCACGAACCCCTACGCGTACGAGCGTGTCGCCGTGCTCGCCGGCCCCCAGCACCTGGACGGCGTCCACGCGATGGAGTTCGTGCGCTCGCGGCACAGCGACCTCCAGGGCGACGTCGGCCGCTCCAAGCGCCAGCAGGCAGTCCTGATCGCGCTGCGCGCGAAGGCCAAGTACCTCAACCCGTCGGACATCCCCGACCTGGCGACGACGTTCAGCGGCGAATTCAAGACCAGCATCCCGCTGACGCGCATCCGCTCGCTGCTGCCGCTCGCCACGGCAATGTCGGATCCCGCGCAGGTCAAGCAGGTCTTCCTGGACGGCGCTCCCTACTACTCGGCCGTGACGCTGCCCGCCCCCGTCGGCGACGCGCTGAAGCCCAACTGGTCGGCGATCCTACCCCTGGTGCACCAGGACTTTCCGGCATGAGCCGCGGGGCGATCGTGGCGGCGGCCCTGGCGTTCGCCGTGCTGTGGGGTTCGGCAGGCGTGGGCGTCTACCGGCTGCTGGGCTCCCACCGCGGCACGATCGCCGAGCGCGCCGCCCGGCCCGGCGAGGCCGGCGCCAACCTCAACCCGGCGCTCGCCCGACTTCCGGGCACCATCTACCTGGTCCAGGACGGCGCGCTGTACCGCCTCCAGAAGGGACGCTTCACGGCCCTGCTGGGCGCCGGCGGCTGGGGGCAGCCGTCGCTGCTGCCAGGCGGGCAGAGCCTGGTCCTGATGAAGCGCGATCCGACCGGCTTCTCGGACCTGTACCGCGTCGACGCCACCACCGGGCACACCCAGCGGCTCACCCAGAACCAGGGCAGGGGCGCCGTTCAGGGCATCGACCCGGGCGGCCAACTGGTCACGCAGTACTGGGCCATGTTCCCGCGCGCGTCCGCCGACGGCACGCAGCTGTACTTCACCACCGACCGCTACAAGCACGTCCGCTGCTGCCCGTTCGATGTGACGATGCGCCTGGCCCAGATGCCTATGTCCGGCGGCACGAGCACACCGAAGTTCTGGACGGTCGACGGGGTGACCCAGACCGACACTCACACGGAGGACGGCGACTACGCAGGCGGGGACTCGCGGCCGGTGCCGGTCGCCGATGGCGGCCTGCTGTTCGTCCGCTACGCGTACGAGGGAACGACCGTCACCTCGCAGCTGATGCTGATCCGGCAGGCGCGCGGGCCGGCCGTACAGCTGACCGCGGGCATGGACCGCTGCGACGAGCCCAGCGTCTCGCCGGACGGCCAGCGGGTCGCGATGGTCTGTTCCTACGGGAAGCAGATGACCTCCCTCGAGGTGGCGGCCTTCGACGGCACGTCGCTGGGGCCGCGGCAGGCGCTCGTGACGGGCGTCCAGGCCGCACAGCCGGTCTGGTCACCGGACGGCACGCAGCTCCTCTACGTCGCCCCGGTCGGGATCACCGGCCACTTCCAGCTCTGGTCGGTCCCGGCGCCGAAGACGCTGCCGACGCCCCTTCCCACGGTCAAGCCTGTGGGACGGGGCAGGACGTCGACCCCCACGCCCACCGTCCAGCCGGCGGCGGCGGCGCCCCCGGCTGCCGCCGTGGGCCCGCCGCCTCTCCAGCTGACTCAGAACCTCGACTTCGACGCCACGTCGCCCATCGCCTGGGCGGCGTAGCCGCGGTCTCTCGCGATCAGGTGCCCGGCGCGACGTCGGGCGGGACGACGAACCACTTGCCGCCCACGTTCTGGCCGGTCGTGTCGCCCGGAACCTTGTCCTTGACCCAGAAGTACAGTGGCCAGCTCTTGTACGTGACCTGCAGCCCGCCGGCGGGACTCGTCACGGTGCCCAGGACGCCGGTCACGCCCTTCTCCCCGGTCGGCTTGGTGACACCCGACGGCAGGAGCAGCGGCGGCCAGTTCTGGAGGCACGCCGCGACGCAGTTGGCCTGCCCGGTGCCCTTGTCCGGCGTGTAGTAGTAGAGCGTCATCCCGTTCTCGCCGACCAGGATCGTCTCGGAGTTGCCCGCGACCACCGCGGTGGCGGTCTTGACCACCGGGTTCGGCGTGGGCGTGGGGGCCGGCGTGGCCGCCGCCCCGCTGGACGAGCCGCCGCATGCCGCGAGCAGCAGCGTCGAGGCGGCAAAGGACAGCAGGAGTGATGGACGTCTGATCATTGACCCCTCCTCTCTCACGACAGGAGCCGGTCCGGGGTCCGGCTTCCTCAATAAGAGGACATACGGGTCGGAGTTACACGTGGGCGCTGGTGTCGGGGCTGCGCCGCCTCGGTGCCGGTACACCGCGTGGGTGAGCGGGACCGGCGAAGGACGCCAGGCAGCACATTCCCGGACCTCAGCCGGCGCGCACATCCGGCTCGAACTGCAGCCGGTACAGGCGCGCGTAGAGCCCGGCTCGCGCCAGCAGCTCACGGTGCGCGCCGCGCTCGACGAGGCGGCCGCGCTCCATCACCAGGATCTGGTCGGCCGCCAGGACGGTCGACAGGCGGTGCGCGATGACGACCGACGTGCGGCCCCGGAACAGCGGCAGGAGGGCGGCCTGGATCAGCCGCTCCGACTCCGTGTCCAGGTTCGACGTCGCCTCGTCCAGGACCAGGATGCGCGGGCCCTTGAGGATGACCCGCGCGAGCGCCAGGCGCTGCTTCTCGCCCCCGCTCAGCCGGTGGCCGCGCTCGCCGACCACCGTGTCGTACCCGTCCGGCAGCGCCTCGATCACGTGGTCCAGGTAGGCCGACCGGCACGCGGCGCGCAGGTCGTGGTCGCCCGCGTCCGGACGCGCGAACAGCAGGTTCTCGCGCACCGTCGCGTGGAACAGGAACGTGTCCTGGAAGACGGTGCCCACCTGCTCGCCGAGCGACTCCAGGGTCACGTCGCGCAGGTCGTGGCCGTCGATACGGACGCTGCCCTCCTGCGGGTCGTGGAAGCGCGGGATCAGCGACGTGATGGTGGTCTTGCCGGCGCCGCTCGGCCCGACCAGCGCGACGAGCTGCCCCGGGTCGATGCTGAACGCGACGTCCCGAAGCGCCGGCCGCGAGCGCGAGCTGTACGCGAACGTGACGCCCTCGAAGCTGATCGCGCCGCGCACGCGGCCCAGCGGCACGGCGCCGGGCCGGTCGGCGACGCGGATCTCGAGGTCGAGGTACTCGAAGATGCGCTGGAAGAGCGCCAGCGAGCCGATCACGTTCACGTGCAGGCTCGCCACCTGGGAGACGGGGCCGTAGAGGCGGGCCAGCAGGACGGTCGCGAACGTGACGACCGTGCCCAGCGAGGCCTGCCGGGTCACCACGAGGTAGCCGCCGATCAGCCAGAGCACGGCCGGACCGCCGGTCGTGAGGAAGCCCATCATCGCGAAGAACCAGCGGCCGATCAGCATCGTCCGGATGTTGATTCGCCGCAGCTCGTCGGTGATCTCGCGGAACCGCGCCCGCTCGGCGCGGCCACGCGTGAATGCCTTGACCAGCTGGATGCCCGAGATGCCCAGCGTCTCGGCCACGTACGCGTTCATCTCGCCCAGCTTCTCCTGCGACTGGCGGCGATTGAGGAAGGTGGCCCGCCCCACACGCCGGGTCGGCAGCACGAACAGCGGCAGGACGACGAGCGACACGACCGTGAGGCGCCAGTCGAGGTACGCCATCAGGACGACGGTGCTCCCGATCAGGAACACGTTCGTCAGCAGGCTGAACAGCGTGTCGGACACCACGGACTGGATGCCGCTGACGTCGCTGGAGAGCCGGGAGAGGATGTCGCCGGTCTTGACACGCGTGAAGAAGGCGATCGACTGGTCGACCAACCGGCCGAAGAGCTGGTTCCGAAGGTCGTACATGATCCCCTGCGCGATCACGTTCTGGATGTAGGAGCGCAGGACCCCGAGGAATCCCTCGCCCAGCCCGGCCAGCACGCCGACCACGACCACGAGCGCGACCGTCCGGAAGCTGGCGCCGGGCCGCAGCACCCGGTCGATCAGGGTCTTGGTGACGAGCGCAGGCACGAGGCCCAGGGCGGAGGCCAGCACGATCGTGAGCAGGGCCAGGAGCCCGTGTGCCCAGTAGGGCCGGAAGTAGGCGAGGACCCGCTTGAGGAGCGGCCACTCCAGCGGCGCCCTGGCGTCCAGGAAGTCCATGCGGGCGCCGACCATGCCCCGGCCCCCCCGCGCCCACATCTACTCGGAGCTCGGCCTCCGGATTCGCACATTGGTCCGCATGAGCGCTTCCCCCGCCTCTGGAATCGCACATTGGTCCGCATGTGCGGTTCCGGCATGCATCGCTGAGCTCAGGTTCGGAACGCCGGCACGATTTCGCGGGGCCGGTTCGTGAACACCGAGTCCGGCCCGCACGCCCGGCACCACGCGACCGCGGTGTCGTCGTCCACCGTCCACACGCCCACGACGCCGCCGGCGGCGTGGATCTCGTCGACCAGCGCACGATCCATCGCGCCGTAGTGCGGCGAGTAGATGCCCGCGTCCGCGCTGCGCATGAGCCCGGCGGGGTCGATCGGCCGGGCGCCTTCGAGCACGCCCCCGGCCAGCCGGGGCTCCAGCTGCCTGACCCGCCGCACCGAGCGGTGGTCGAAGCTCAGCACCGCGGTCTGGTCGAGCATGCCCACCGCGGCCAGGCACGCGACGAGCTTCTCCTCCAGCCCCGGGTACGGGATGGGGATCTGCTTGAGCTCGACCGCCAGGCCGACGCGGTCCCTCGCGAGCTCGCAGACCTCGGCCAGCACGGGAATGCGCTCGCCGCCGCCCGCGTCCAGCCGCCGCAGGTCGGCCAGCGACCGCTGGACGACCAGGCCCGTCCCATCGGTGGTGCGGTCCAGGGCGTGGTCGTGGATGACCACCAGCTCGCCGTCCGAGGACAGGTGAACGTCGCACTCGATCATGTCGACCCCGAGCTCGATGGCCGACCGGAACGAGGTCAGCGTGTTCTCGGGATGCTCGGCGGGATTGCCGCGGTGACCCCCCACGAGCGGGCTTCCGGATTCCCGAGCCCGCTGGTACCGGCCAGCGACCGACAGTTGAGAGGACACCGCCAGTCCAGTCTATAGTGGGGTGGGTGAGCGCCTCCAAGCCGGCAACGATCGCTGACCTGCGAGCTAGCGGGCACGTGCGCGAGACCGTCAAGCGCGAACTGCGACGCAACTTGCTCGCGTGCCTGCGCTCGGGGCAGGAGCTCTTTCCGGGGATCGTCGGATATGACGAGACCGTCATTCCACAGATCTCCAACGCCATCATCTCTGGCCACGACCTGATCCTCCTCGGCGAGCGCGGACAGGCCAAGAGCCGGATCATGCGGTCACTCATCGGCCTGCTCGACCCGGAGGTGCCGGTCGTGGCGGGCTGCGAGATCAACGATCACCCGTTCGCGCCGACGTGCAAGCCGTGCCGGGACCTGATCGCCGAGCGCGGCGAGCAGACGCCCATCGACTGGCTGCCGCGCGACCGGCGCTACGGCGAGAAGCTGGCCACGCCGGACATCTCCATCGCCGACCTGATCGGCGAGGTCGACCCCATCAAGGTCGCGGAAGGCCGCTATCTGGCAGACGAGCTGACGATCCACTACGGCCTGATCCCGCGCACCAACCGCGGCATCTTCGGCATCAACGAACTGCCCGACCTGGCCGAACGAATCCAGGTCGGAATGCTCAACATCATGGAGGAGAAGGACGTCCAGATCCGCGGCTACCGGATCCGGATGCCGCTCGACCTGATGGTCGTCGCCAGCGCCAATCCCGAGGACTACACCTCGCGCGGGCGCATCATCACGCCGCTCAAGGACCGCTTCGGCTCCCAGGTCCGCACGCACTACCCGCTGGCGCCCAGCGAGGAGATCGCGATCATGGAGGCCGAGCGGAGCCCGCTGCCGGAGGACATCGACGTCGTCGTGCCCGACTTCATGAAGGAGATCGTGGCCGAGATGACCCATCTGGCCCGGCGCAGCCCGCACATCTCGCAGGCGTCGGGCGTCTCGGTGCGCATGTCCATCGGCAACTACGAAAACCTCGTCGCCAACGCCGTGCGGCGGGCGGTTCGACTGGGCGAGACGGTCGCCGTACCGCGCATCGCCGACCTCCGCTTCATCGCTGCCTCCACCAGCGGCCGCGTCGAGATCGAGGCGCTCGACGAGGGCAAGGAGGAGCAGGTCCTGGACCGCATCCAGCGGGCCGCGATCAGCTCGGTGTTCAGCCGCTACTTCGCGGCCGGGCAGTTCGAGAACCTGGTCAACCGGTTCGAGGACGGGGAGATCGTCGAGGTCGGCGAGGCGATGCCCGCCGCAACGTACATGCGCTCACTGGGCGACGCGCCCGAGCTGGCCGCTGCGCTCCGGCGGCTGCAGCTCCCGGACCGCTCGGAGGTCAAGGCCGCGGTGGTCGAGTTCCTCCTCGAGGGCCTGCACCTGAACAAGCGGCTCAACAAGGACGAGCTGGATGGCCGGGCACTCTACCGCCGCTGAGCGGGCGGCCGGGCAGTGATCGCTACTGCTGGAAGTAGTAGATCGCCGCGAAGGCGCCGACCAGCAGGATGATCAGCGCGATGAACAGCAGCTCGACCCGCACGGCGAGCCGGATCATGCGGCGGGCCTTTCGCGTCCGCTCGCCGCAGTTGTCGCAGTAGGCGGCATCCTCGACCAGCGGCGCCTGGCACCGGTCGCAGGTCGTCTGGGCCATGGCCCGAGTATAGGCAGACCCGAGGAAGCTACCCTTGCGGGTCGTGGCAGCGACTGACCCCATGGACCGCGACGAGGTGCTGATGCTCCTGGGCATCGTGCCGGAGCGGGTCGGCGATCTCGTATCCGGACTGGACGAGCCCAGGCTGGCATACCGCCACGCCCCCGCCTTCCCGACGCTCAAGGAGGTGATCGGCCACCTCAGCGACGCCGGAGCCGCGGTCGACGGCCTGCTGCGGCGGGCGTACCTGGACGACCAGCGCGAGCTCCCGGTGCGGGCCTCCATCGACCCCACACACGCGCCGGACCTGGGGCCGCCGCTCTCCGAGCTGCTGGAGGGGTTCGGCCGGGTGCGCCGCCGGACGGTCGACCTGCTCAAGGGCCTGGTGGCGGCGGACTGGCAGCGGGTGGTGCTGGACCCACAGCAGGGCGAGCTGACCCTCCTCGACGTCTGCGCCCAGGTGGCCCAGCACGAGCTGGCGCACCTGTCGCAGCTCCGCAACCTCATTGCGCTCCTGCCCGAGGGCTGACGGCTCGGCCTGCGACGTCCGCCTGGAGCGGCTGGTGGCGGCGGCGCTCCACGAGTCGGTACAACTCTTCGGATTGAAGGAGTGGGCGCAGTGACGACCGACGCCGACGCCCGACCCGGCGCACTCGACGTCCTCGGCGTGGACAACGTCCTGGTCGCGGTCGGCGACTTCGACGTGGCCCTCGACTTCTACGAGGGGACGCTCGGTCTGCCGGTCAAGTTCCAGATCCCCAGCCTCGGCGTCGCGTGCTTCCGCCTCGGTCCTGAGGAGCCGGGGCTGCTCATCCGCGCCGCGGCGGTGCATCCGCAGCAGGAGCGGGAGACGCCGCGCGTCTGGCTCGAGGTCCGCGACGCCAAGTCGGCGGCCGCCGAGCTGCGGCGGCGCGGGGTCGAGCCGCTCTCCGATCCGTTCGAGATGGCGACCGGCTGGACGGTCGAGGTCGCGGACCCCTGGGGCAACGTCATCGGCCTCGCCGACTACACGAAGGACCCGGCGCGCGCCCGCCCCGAGGCTACGCAGGGCGACTGAACGGCCGGGCGCCGGCCGCGATCAGGCGGGCCGCCAGGGCGGCGTTCACCTCGGCCATCGCCAGCCAGGCCGCGTCGTTCGCATCGCCCGGTCGCTCGCTGCCGCGCGTCAGCAGGCGGCGGTCGCCGGCCCGCATGCCGTCGGCGCCGCAGACCAGGCATTCGTCTACGCCGCCGGACCGGATTCGCAGGAGCACCGCGGTGGTCCCGGCCGCCGCCCACACGTCCACGTCACCCGCAGGGACCGGCCGGGCCCGCGCCTGCCCGATCCAGCCCAGCGCATCGATCTGGCGCTGCAGTTCGGCGGCCGCCTCGAACTGGAGGTCCTCCGCGGCCCGGTCTCGCAGCCCGGTCAGGCGCGAGAGCGCGCCCGTCGGCCCTCCGGGCCGGCGCTCGAGCACGCCGCGGATGCGGCTCGCGAGCGTGCGCCGGTCGCGCGGCCCGACGCCCCGACTGCGCGCGAGCTCGCGCCGGCTCGGATCGAGATCCTCGGCGGTGTACCGGATCGGGTAGAGCCGGTTGAGCGCGGCTGCCGCCAGCCGGGTCGGCTCCCAGCCCAGGTAGGGACCGAAGAGCTCACCGTCCGGCTCGTCGCCCGACTCCAGGACGAGCGGGTCCAGCGACGGCGTCCGGGCGTCGCTCGCGAGCCGCAGGTGGACCAGCTGCTCGACGCCCGTCGTGCGGTTGTACGGCGGCCTCCGGCGCATCAGCAGGCGCCGCTCGAAGAGCGCGGCCTCGTGCTCCGACTCGCACACGGTCGGCTCGACCCAGGCCACGCGGCGAAGCATCCTGGCCAGGTGGGGCCGGTCGCCCAGGTCGCGCCAGTACGAGCGCACCCTGGCACGCAGGTCGCCGCTGCGCCCGGTGTAGACGACACGCCCGCGGGTGTCGCGCATGCGGTACACGCCGGGCGCCTCCGGCAGCAGCGCCAGCGCGGCGGTCACCGCCGCGGTGGGCGCCGCGGGTGGTGGCCGGGTCAAGCCGGCGGAACGAGCGGCCGCCAGCTCGCGCCGCCGTCGCTGGTCAGGAACACCGCGGCGCGGCCGCCGGAGGTCGCCACGGCCCACCCGTCGGTGCTCGACCAGAAACCGAGCGAGCCAAAGACGTAGCCGGCCGGCAGCACGCCCGCGTGCCGGCGCACCGTGCGCCCGCCGTCCACCGTGACCAGCAGGTCATCGCCGGACCCCGACGACGCCCACCAGCGGGTCTCGTCCATCGCGAAGACGGCGCGCGACTGCCGGACGGGCGCCCGTCCGTCCAGTCGCACCGGCTGGCTCCAGGTGCGTCCCGCGTCGCCGGTCGAATAGGCGAAGAGGGCGGGCGCGCCGCTCCCACCGGGGTCGACCGCCTGCAGGAACAGCGCTCCCCGGCCGTCGGGCAGCAGCGACGCGTCGAGCATCGCGTTCCCGGCGTCGACCACCTCGCCCCTCGGCGCCGGCGGAAACGACGCCCGCCACGTTGCGCCGCCGTCATCCGTGATGACGACGTGGACCGCCGCGCTCCCCGAACCGGCCGGGAGGACGGCGATGCCGTGCCCGTCCGCCGTCCACACGATCCGCAGGCGAACGCTCGAAAGGCCGGGGAAGTTGGCGCGGTCGTTGAACGCCGGCCCGGCGGACCACGTCGCGCCGCCGTCGCGGGTCGAGACGATCTCCGCGCTGTCGGGCCCCAGGCTGACCAGCACCCAGCCGCGGCTCGCGTCGATGAAGAACGGGATGCCCCACGCCGGTGCGGTCAGCGGCGCGTCCACCCGCTTCCAGGACGTGCCGCCGTCCTGCGTGCGGAACAGCACCAGGTCGGCCGCCGCCCCGGTCGGCTGTCCCCCGACCGCGATGCCGGTGCCGTCAGCGTCGACGAGCACCTGGCTTGGCAGGCCGCCGGCGTACGTGAGCCGAGCGCTCCACGTCCCGCCGCCGTCCGACGACCGGTACAGCGTGGTCCGGCCGCCGGACTCCTGGGCCAGCCACCCGCCGGTGGCGGACGTGAAGAACGGGCGGACCGCCGTGCCGCTGATCGGCACGACGCCGGCGGCGGACTCCGGGGGCGTTCCGTGCGACCCGGGCAGGGCCTGCTGCCGAGCGGTCCTGGCGCCGTAGACCAGCGTGACGACGAGCGCGGCCGCGAGCGCCGTCGCAGCGAGACCGAGGGCCCAGTGGGTGCGCGACTGCCGTCGGGCGAGCGGCCGCTCGGCCACGGCGGCCAGCACCCGATCGACCAGGCCCGGGGCCGGCGGCTCGATCGCGAAATGCAGCACCTCCCGCATCATGGCCTCCTGTCGCTCCCGATCCATGCTCAAGACTGCGCCTCGCCCAGCCGCATTGCCGGCCGGAGGCGGCCCGCGGCACGATACACACGCGCCTTCGCGGCGCTCGGAGAGATGCCCAGCACCTGGGCGACCTGGTCGATGGCGAGATCCTCGCCGAAGCGCAGCCACAGCGCCGCGCGGTCGCTCGGGCTGAGCGTGCCCATCGCGCGGACGACGTCCATCCGGCCGACCCATCGCTCCTCGACGTGCTCGAGCCGGTCGCCCAGCTCGGCCTGCCGGACCACGGACCACCAGCGGGACCGCCGGGCCATCCGGCACTGGTTGACCACGATGGCCAGGAACCACGGCCGCAGGCTCTCGGTGCCCTCGCTCAGGCGGTGGATGCTGCGCCACGCGTTCAGTGCGGCCTCCTGCACGGCGTCCTCGGCCTCCTCGCGGCGCTGCAGCATGCTGTACGCCAGCCGGTAGCCGGGCTCGATGAGCGGCCGCAGGAGCGTCTCGAAGGCATTCGCGTCCCGCAGCCGCGCGGCGGCCACCAGTTCGCGGTCGCACGCGCTGCCCACGCCCATGCAATGCGCCAGGAGCGCTGGAAGTTGCGGCGCCTAGCGCTGTACGGTCATCTGCGCTTGCGCGGAGACTCGTACGACCACAGGCGGTCGACCTCGTGGAATCCGGTCGATCCGAGCAGCCGGAGAATCACGCTCGGATCGCGCTCGCGCGGGTCGGCGTGGTCGACGAACGCGGCCACGGTCTGGGCGCCGCGCAGGGCGAGCAGGCGCACGGCCTGTCGGAGCAGCCGGCGGCCGACGCCGCGGCCCCGATGCGCCGGCTCCACGTCGATCCAGCGGAGCAGCCCACAGCCCTCGCCGGCCAGCGCGATCTCGGCGGAGGCCGCCGGCCGCTCGTTGTCCCCGATCACGAGCTGCCACGCCGGGATCTCGCCGGCACCGGAAATGGCCCGCACCGCCGCGACGTCCTCGGCGCGGTCGTCGAGCGCGAACCGCTCCATCGGAAGCACCAGGTAGCGCCACGAGTCGCGGCCCATCAGACCGCGGGACGTCAGCAGCTCGTGCGTGACCGGCTGCTGCTCGACCGGAAGGGCCTCCACGCCGAGGGTGAGCGCCGTGGCGATCCAGAAGGCGTACAGATGGGAGCTGCCGGTCAGCTCGGCCAGCGCATGGTCGATCAGCGCCTCGACGACCCGGCGCTCTTCGCGCGCGTGCAGCCAGAGCAGCCAGCCGCTCCGGTCGGGCACCGCGGACGCGTAGGACGCCGCGCCGACCACCGAGCCTCCGCGCCTTGCGACGGCCACCCGCACGTTCGACAGCTCACTCCACCAGGTGGCATCGACCAGGGACTCGCCGCGCATGGCCATGTCCAGGGCGTGGCGGCCGCAGGTCGGCTGGCCAGGCAGCAGGTCCGCGTTCACCAGGTCGAGGATCGCGGGGAGGTCCTCGTACCGCACGCGGTCGATCTCGAGCGGCCCGATCGGACGCGGCCGGGCCGGCCGAATCTCTGGGGCGGCGACCGGCGCGGTGGCGACGGGTGAGACGAGCCGTGGAGCCGGCGCCGCCGCCGGGGCGGGAAGACCGGGCCCGAACCGCGCTTGCCGGGCGAGACCGGGCGCGGGCAGCGGTGCCGGGGGCACCGGCAGCGGCGCGGGAGTCGCCAGGAGCGTCGGGGGCGCCGGTAGAGCGGGCGCGGGCAGACCGCGCGCGAAGCCCGGCGCCGGCAGCGCCGGCAGCGCCGGCAGTGCCGCCAGGCGGCCGGTCGCCGGCGCGCGCGGGGCGGGTGCCGCCTCGACCGGGCCCGCGAACCGCTGCGATGGCAGCTGGACGTGGCGAGGCGCCGGATCCGGCGGCCGCCGCTCCTGGGGTGGGTGGACGAAGCGCGGCGCGTCGGGCGGTGCGGTGGACCGGTAGACCGGCTCGGTCAGGGACCGGGCGGC
Source organism: Terriglobales bacterium (assembly GCA_035638495.1). Taxonomy (GTDB): domain Bacteria; phylum Chloroflexota; class Dormibacteria; order Dormibacterales; family Dormibacteraceae; genus CF-161. Next base: position 5,641 of record DASQZW010000024.1, on the reverse strand, counting down.
TGGCGGATCCGGCTCGGGCCGGTACCACGACGGCGGCGCGGTTGGCGCGGTCGACCGGTACTGCGGGACCGCGCGCGGCGGTTCCGGGCGCGTGAGGTCGGGCCGCACGGGCTCGGGCCTCATGAACTCGGGCCGTGCCGGCTCCGGTCGTGCCGGCTCGGGCCTCATGAACCCCGGGCGCGCCGACTCGCGCCGTGCTGGCTCGGGCCGCATGAACTCGGGCCGTGCCGGCTCCGGCCGCATGAACTCCGGGCGCACCGGCTCCGGCCGCATGAACTCCGGGCGCGCCGGCTCCGGCCGCATGAACTCGGGCCGCGCCGGCTCCGGCCGCATGAACTCGGTCCGCGGCGGCTCCGGCCGCATGAACTCCGGGCGGACGACCTCCGGCCGCCTCGGCGGATCGGCCCGGGGTGGTTCCCGCCTCAGAGCCTCCGGCCGCGGCGCCGGCGCCGCGGGCGCGGGCCCGGCGGAACGATAGCGGCGCTCCAGAGACGGCGGCGGGTCGACGCGCGGGGGCTGAACGGCGTCGGGCTGGTCGGATTCGCTGGGGTCCGCCTGGCCGTTCGGCCGGGCATTCTGGGAGTTGTTCTGGCGCTCAGGATCGAACTTCGTCGCTCGCATAGTGCCTGAGCTAGCCACAATACTCGCCTTGCCCCGAACGGCACCCGACGGTTTTGCAAATGGCCGTTCATCTGCACGCAAGACGGCGGAGAGTCGGTCGCGAATACGCGACACTCGGGCGGGTCGCCCGCGTCGGCAATCCGTCGGTCGTCCGGCCTCGCGTCAGATCGCGCCCGTTACCGGGCGTCGCCCGCGCGCTTCTCGCTCTCCGCTCGCAGACGAAACACGGCGAGCTGCCTCGCCTGGGCCAGGACGCGGCCGTCGCGCGACCAGATGACGCCGTCGCTCTCCCAGTACCCCTCGGCCCCGACGCGCGACGAGAAGAGGGCGAAAGAGTAGTCCCCGGGGGCCATGTCGGCCGGGGGCAGCTCGGACCGAAAGTGGATCGTCAGGTCGATGGTCGGCACGATGCCACGCGGGTGGTCGAGCAGCAGGAGCACCGGCGGGATCCAGCCGTCCGCCATCGCGGCGACGAGCGGCGCGTCCACGATCCTCGGTTCGCGGGGCCGGATCCACCCGCCGGTCACCGCTCGCTCGGCCCGCGTGTACGGGGGACCGAAGCACCACCGGTACTCCCAGTTGACGGGGAACGTCGGCATGCCGGCTTCCAGGCGCCAGTCGGGCAGCTCGTCCGGCGGCGGCGCCTCCGGCATGGGCGCATGCTGGAAGTCCAGGCCCGGCCGGGTCAGCCCGAACGTCGCCAGCGCCAGCGCCACGGTCGCGTCGCCCTGCGTCATTCGAGCCGACAGGGTGGTCAGCGAACCGCCGCCCCGTTCGACGGTCGTGGCGATTCGCGCCCGTCCCGGCCCGCAGGCGGCCAGGTAGTGGATGGTGAGCGAGCGAGGGAGGCGATCGGCGTCGGCAACCGCCTCCTCCAGGGCCCGCGTGATCACCGCCGCGACATAGCCGCCATTGGTCGCGCCCCTGCCGATCCCCCAGTGCGCCGGCACGTCGAGATCGAAGGTGCGGGGCCCGGACGCCCGCAGTGCGATGTCCGCGTCGAAGCTCATCACGCAGATCCTATGCGGCCTCCGCCAGCGCCTCGGCCCCGCGCGCGCGGCGGCTGGTGACCAGCAGGCAGCTCACCGACGCCAGCGCCAGCACCGCGACGGCCACCAGCACCGTGGGCCGGAGCGCCGCCACGTAGCCGTTGACGAACACGTCGTGCGCGAGCGTGAGCAGCTGCGCCCGGAGCTGCTCGGGGATGCCGGCGGGCAGCTGCGCGCCGCCGTCCTGGCCGCGGCCGACCTGGAATCCCGCCTGCGCCGCCCGAGCGAAGCCGTCCACGAAGCCGGGGCGCGCGGGCGCCGGAAGCTGCGCGGAGGCCGTCACCGCCCGCTGGTTCAACGCGACCGAGAGCTGGCTCTGCAGCACCGCACCGGTCACCGCGCCTCCGAGCACGCTGCCGAGCTGCCGCGTGGTGTTCAGCACCGACGAGGCGGCGCCCGCCTCCCGGGGCGTGATCCGGCGCATGGCCAGGCTCATCATCGGAGCGAAGACCAGGCCGAGCCCGATGCCCGTGACCACCAGCGGCAGCGTGAAGCTGAGCGAGGTCGACGCGGTGGTGCGGGTGAGTGCCAGCCACGCGGCGCCGCCGCCGAAGAGGGCCAGCCCGGCCATCAGCAGGTACTTGCCGCCCAACCGGTCGGCGAGTCTGCCCGCGAAGGGCGCGACCACGCCGGCGACCAGCGACATCGGCGCGATCGTGAGGCCGGACTGCAGCGGGCTCATGCCGAGCACGGACTGCGTGTAGATCGTGATCGGCAGGAAGATCCCCTGCATCCCGAACTGCATCGCCGCGCCGGTCCAGTTCATGAGCGAGAAGTTGCGGTCCCGGAACAGCTGGAGGGGGATCAGCGGCTCGGCCTGGCGCGCCTCCCACAGCAGGAAGACCGCGAGCGCGAGCGCGCCGGCGCCCAGCGTGGACCAGATCGCCGGCGACCAGTCGTAGCGCTGGCCCTCGATCAGGCCGAACACGAGCAGGAGCAGCGCCGCGCTCGCCAGGCCGACGCCGACCACGTCCATGCGGTGGCGAACGCCCGGGCGCAGGTCCGGGATCAGCAGCAGGCTGGCTGCGATGGCCAGAGCGCCGACGGGCACGTTCAGGAAGAAGATCCAGCGCCAGTCGGCGTACGTCACGATGAGTCCGCCCAGCGTCGGGCCGGCGACGGTGGAGATCCCGACGATCGCGCCGTTGACGCCGAACGCGGCGCCGCGCCGCTCGGGCGGGAACAGCGCGGTCAGCAGCGTCAGGGACTGCGGCATCAGCAGAGCGCCGCCGACGCCTTGTAGGACGCGCGCCGCGATGAGCTGGGTCGAGTCCTGCGACAGGCCGCAGAGCGCCGAGGCCACGGTGAACACGGCCAGGCCGGCGACGAACAGGTTGCGCGGCCCCCACAGGTCCGCCAGGCGGCCCGCCGTGATCAGCAGGACGGCGTAGGCGAGCAGGTAGCCGTTGAAGACCCACAGCGCCTGGTCCAGCGAAGCGTCGAGGCCGGCCATGATGCTCGGCGTCGCCACGTAGACGATCGTGGTGTCGAGCATGATCATGAAGGCTCCGAGGCAGGTCACCAGCAGGACCAGCCAGCGGTTCCGAGTGTCCATCAGCGTTCCTCCAGGCGCGCCGCGAGGCGCTCGTACCAGTCGGTCATGAAGTCGTGCAGGTCGATGCCGAACCCCAGCACCTCCGTGTGCAGGGGGTGGTCGCGCTTCTCGGGCAGCACCTCGCGCTTGCTGCGAAGGGCGGTCGCACTGGCCCGGTGGCGGGCGGCCATGTTGCGGGCCAGTTCGACGCGCTTCTCCCGCTCGACGGCGTCGGAGAAGAACAGCCGTACCAGCATCTCGTCGCGGATCTCGCAGGGTCGGAGGCCGGCATCCGAGACCCAGTCCGCCAGCGCCTCCTCGCCACGCCGCGTCAGCCGGTAGAGCGTCCTCTGCCGGGAACCGGTGGGCTGGTCCTCGGCCTCGATCAGGCCGGCGACGAGCAGTCGCTTGAGCTCGGGATACAGCTGCCCGTAGCTGACCGCCCAGAAGTGCCTGGTCGATCCGTCGGCGAACGCCTTGATGTCGTAGCCCGAGCGCGGGCGCTCGTGCAGGGCGCCGAGGATGACGTAGGCCGTGTTGCTGAGCTCCATAGCTCAAGAAGATATATCTAGAGGATATATCTTGTCAATAGGTCTCGGCGTCGTCCTCGAGGTTCAGCCAGCGCAGCTCGTCCGGCGACAGCTCCACGGTCAGCGCCGAGATGGACGTCCGGGTCTCGGAGAGCAGGCGAGGCCCGATCAGCGGGAACGTGGGGAACGGCTGACCCAGGACGTAGGCGAGCGCGACCTGGATCGGCAGCACCCCCCGGTCAGCGGCCAGCAGGCGCGCCCGGTCGCGCCGGCGGAAGTTGTCGTCCGCGTACCAGCAGCGGACCAGCTCTTCGTCCTCGGCCCGGCCCTCCACGAAGAAGCCGCGGGCCTGACTCGACCAGGGCATCACGGGCATCTGGCGCTCGGTCAGCCAGGCGCGCCACATCGGCTCGGCGGCCGAGACGCACCCCGCCCACACCGGCTCGACCATGCGGGCCAGGCTGAAATTGTTGCTGATCGCCGCCAGCCCCATTCGGCCGTGTGCCGCGGCCCACCCGTTGAACTCCTGGACGCGCTCCAGACTCCAGTTGGAGACCCCGAAGACGGTGACCCTGCCGGCCGCCCGGTGCTCGTTCAGCACGTCCACGAACTCGCCCACGGGGATCGCCGGATTGTCCCGGTGGAGCATGTAGACGTCGACGTGGTCGGTGCGCAGCCGCTCCAGGCTCACGGCCAGCTGACGGCTGACACTGTCCGGGTCGCAGTGCGGCGTGTGGCCGCCCTTGTCGAGGACCACCACCTGGTCGCGGATGCCGCGGCCGGCGATCCAGGCCCCCAGCAGCTCCTCGCACCGGCCGTCGCTGTACGTGTACGCGGTGTCGAAGGTGTTGCCGCCGCGCTCGAAGAAGTCGTCGAGCATGACGGCCAGATGGGGCCAGGCGCGCTGGTTGTCGACCCCCATGACCAGGCGCGAGACGGGCTTGTCGAGACCCGCGATGCGCCCGTAGCGCATCGGCGCCGGGTCGCGGCGGGCCAGGGGCCGCCCGTGCACCGGGAGGTGCTGGCCGCGGCCCGCCGGCGTCTCGACGTCGTAGACCAGGCCGATCTCCCGCCGCCAGCGATCGAGCGCCCGCATGTTGCCGAGGCTGTCCTCCCAGCGCATCGCGGGCGCCTGCCGGTCGTCCAGGTGGGCGGCGACCGCGTCCGCCTCGGCGCCGTACAGGTCGTCGCCCGACCGGACCACCAGCTCGCGGCCCTCGCGACCGGCGCCGGCGAGCCGGATGCGCGTCTCCGGCCCGGGCAGCCAGGGCTCCGGCACCGCGATCCAGCCGTCGCTGCCGAAGACCGACACCGAGTTGTCCGCTCGCGCCCGGATGCCGCAGAGGAGCTCCGCGACCACGCCGCCGCGGAACCGGAGCACTGCGGCGGAGGATTCGTCAACCCGCGTCTCGCCGATCCGGGCGAGGGCCTTCACCTCGACCGGCTCGGCGCCCGCGATCAGGCGCGCCATGGACGTGCAGTAGCCGCCGACGTCCAGGATGCCGCCTCCACCCAGCTCGCGGTCGAAGAGCCGGCTCGCCGGGTCGGGATGGGCGGCGAAGCAGAACGTGGCCCGGATCGCGCGCAGCTCGCCGATCTCGCCGGAGCGCACGAGCTCGAGCAGCTTCGCGGTCTGCGGATGGAGGCGGTACATGAACGCCTCCATCAGGAAGACGTCGTGCTCTGCCGCCGCCTCGACGACCGCCATCGCCTGCGCGTGGTTCAGCGCGAGCGGCTTCTCGCAGAGGACGTGCCGGCCGGCCGCCGCAGCCGCGATCGCGAGCTCTGCGTGCGTGGGGTGCGGAGTGGCGATGTACACGGCGTCGACCTGATCGTCCGCGAACAGCGCCTCGTAGCTCCCGTGCCGGGTCGCGACCCGGAACCGGTCGCCGAACGCCTCGGCGCGG
>DASQZW010000023.1:0-12119 GCA_035638495.1 Terriglobales bacterium | reverse complement strand
AGGGCGTCGTACTCGGCGCAGATGCCCACCGTCAGTGGCCCTGAGCCAGCCGTGGCAACGAACGCCGTCTCCAGCCCGCACACGCCGTACTGGACCTGGAAGCCGGCGCCCGACAGCACGCTCGCCACCATGTCCGCGGATCGACGCTCCTCGAAGCGGATCTCGTTGGCCTCGTGGACGCGGTGACTCAGCGCCACGAGCGCGTGGCGCCGGCCGTCCACCTGCCGCTGCAGCTCGTCCTTCACCCGGGTCATGCTGGGAGCGTACCGTGACGATCGAGATCCCCGAGCTGTGCCTGGTCGTGCTGATCGGGGCGGCGGGAGCGGGCAAGAGCACGTTCGCCGCCGCGCGCTTCAAGCCGACCGAGGTGGTCTCGTCCGACCTCTGCCGGGCGCTGGTCGCGGACGACGAGGACGACCAGTCGGCCACGCCGGCGGCGTTCGAGGTCCTGCACCTGATCGCGTCGCTGCGCCTGCGCCGGCGGAAGCTGACCGTCGTGGACGCGGTCGACGCCCGGCCGCGTGATCGAGAGCCCCTGCTGGAGGTGGCCCGCGCGCGCGACTGTGCCGCCGTGGCCGTCGTCCTGGACCTGCCGGCGGACCTGTGCACGGAGCGCGACCTCGCGCGGCCCGGGCGCACCGTCGGGGCACGCGCCATCGCCGAGCAGCGCGCGGCGATCGAGCGCTCCCTGCCCGGCCTGCGCGAGGAGGGCTTCGCGGCCGTCCACGTGCTGCGGTCGCCCGAGGAGGTGGACGCCGCGAAGGTCCGCCGAGTGCCGCTGCCGGTCAACCGCCGGTGGGACCGGGGTCCGTTCGACGTGATCGGGGGCGTGGGCGGCCGGCTGGACGCGCTGGCCGCCCTGCTGGAGCGCCTGGGCTACCCGGTCCAGTCCGGGCCGGGCGGCGACTGGTCGCACGCGGGGCGGCACCCCGCCGGGCGACGCGCCGTGTTCGCCGGTGACCTCGGGGCGGCGCCGGTGGTGCGACTGGTTCGCGCCATGGTGGAGGCGGGCGCGGCGCTGGCGGTGCTCGGCGACCGCGACGAGGAGCTGGCCGGCACGCTGCCCGCGCCCGAGGCGGCGTTCGTGCGTGGGCTGCCCAGCCACGTCGTCCTGGCGGGCGGCACGCTCGCGGTGGCGCACGCGGGCATCCGGTCCGAGATGCTGGGCCGGGATTCGCCGCGCGTGACCGCGTTCTGCCTCCGGGGAGAGCCGGGCTGGGCCGCCGCGTACCGCGGACGCGCCCTCGTCGTGCATGCCCACGAGGAGGTGCCGTGCCCTCAATGGGTGGGGCGCACGGTCGGCATCGACGTGGCGGGCAGCCTCACGGCCCTCCGTCACCCCGAGCGCGAGCTCGTGTCGGTGACGGCCTGAGGCGAGGCCGCGGCAGCGTACCGATGGCGCTTGAAGTCGGCGGGGCAGGGCCCTATGGTTTTACGCAACGTTTTGCGATGCGCCCCGGATGATGACCCGGGGGCAGGGGCGAGCGTGCAAGGTCAGTGCGTATGAGCGGCGGCAGTGCGGTCACGGGGAAGGTTCACGTCCTCCTGGTCGAGGACGATCCGGCGGTGTCGGACATGTACCGCGTGCGCCTCGAGATGGACGGGTTTCGCGTCCTCGTGGCGGGCGACGGTGAGACCGCGCTGCGGCTGATCCGGGAGATCGGGCCGGAGCTGGTCCTGCTCGACTACCGCCTGCCGAGGCTGGACGGCCCGGCCGTGCTGCGGGCGCTGCGCGAGGACGCGGGGACGCGCGGCCAGGCCGTCGTGGTGCTCTCGGCCTTCGACGAGCCGCGCCTCGTGGCGGAGGGCCGCGGGCTCGGCGCGCTGGACTGGCTGGTCAAGACGCACGTGACGCCGTCCGAGCTGACCGCGGTGGTGCGGCGGTTCGTGAGCCTGGAGCTGGGCCTGCAGGGCTCCTGACGGCGGCACCCGGTCAGTGCCGCTCCTCGCGAGCGAAGGCCAGCCCGTTGCCCTGCAGCCGGCTGGCGGCGAAGGCGATGAGCAGGATGGTCTCGGCGCCGAGCGTCAGGGTCCCGCCCGCGAGCACCAGCGGAAGGCTCTGCGCGAAGACGCCGGGCACGACCGCGATGCCGACCGGCACGAGCGCGCCGTAGAGCGCGAAGACCCGGAGCATCTGCGCGACGCGCAGGTCGCTGGCGGCCGGCAGAATCGTGTAGGAGGCGAGTCCCAGCGCCGAGATCATCCAGGCCAGCGTCACGGCCACGAGGCCGAAACCGGGCGCGAGCCAGGCCTGGCCGCTGGCCATCGCGGTGAGCACGGCGCCGAACAGCGCCAGCGGCACGCCGAGCCGGGCCGCCCGAGCCAGCGTGAGCACGCCGAGCCGCCACCACAGGGCGTCGGCGGCCAGCCACCAGAGCGGGCTGCGGAGGTCCGCAGCCAGCCTGAAGGCGAGGAGGTTGGTCAGCACGCTGAAGAGGAACAGCGCGTAGGCCAGGACGAGGATGACCAGCGGCGGCCGGTCCACGGTCAGCACGCCCGCCACGGTACCGGCCACGACCGCGCCCAGCAGCAGGGCTGCCTGGAACTGGAGGCCCCCACGCACGCGCAGCACCGTCAGCCACTCCTTCCAGGCGAGCGCCCAGGCGCCCGGCGGCGCCCAGACGCTGGGCAGGGACACCGCCGCCACGCGCCGCGGGGTCCGGTCGCGCCAGGTGCGGGCCGCCAGGACGCCGCCCAGGCCGCCCTGCCGCATTTGCCGGCGAAGTTCGAAGCCGCGGCTGGAGGCGACCCAGAGCTCCGGCAGGCAGTCGCCGGCGGCGGCCACGCCCGCCCCGGCCAGCGCGATCGCGAGCGTGGCGAGGAGCCCCGCCGAGCGAAGGCCGCCGGAGAGCGCGTGCGCCAGCCAGCCGCCGGGCGGCAGCGCGTCGAGCGGGCCGGCCACCGCCAGGCCCGCCCCTGTGGCGCCCAGGGCGGCGACGCCCAGCGCCGCAATCGCGAGACCCACCCAGGCGACCGGAACGCCCGGCAGCCTGGTCTGCACCGCGAAGAGCACGACCCGCGCGCCGAAGATCAGCCACAGGTAGGCCGTGAGGCCGGCGGTGCCGGCCACCAGCTGTGCGCCGGACAGGCCGTTGCCGGGGACCGATACGGCGAGCAGCACCAGGTAGAAGAACCCGGCCAGCAGCAGCCGCCGCGCCCGGCGGAGCGCCAGCCATGTGAGCACCAGCCGGGACGGCATGCCGGCGCCTACGAGGAACCGGCCGTCCGCGGGCGACTGGAATGCGGCTGGCGGGCGTCCGCCGGCCTGCCAGAGGGCCAGCCCGAGGACGACCAGCGCCACCCCCGGCACGTAGTGGCCGACGGCGTTCAGCACCATGGCGAAGGGCTCGACACCGGGGTTCCGCCGGGCGGCGGAGGCGACCATCAGGCGGCTGACCAGGTTGGGGACCAGCAGCACCAGGAACAAGAGCCAGGGCACCAGACGGCGCGGGCTGCGAGCGATCATCCGCGCGCGGTTGCGAAGCAGCCGCCAGTCGAGCCAGGGCAGTGCGGTCCACGTCGCTGGCGGCCAGCGCATGCGTCGTCACGATACCGGAGGGCCCCGGGCCCGACCGCCTCCCGAGTCGGCCCTCGTCGCTAGGCGACGAGGCGGTCCCAGTGCAGCATTCGCTGCAGCACCAGCAGGATCGTCTCCTGCACCAGGAAGATGCCGTCCAGCGCCTCCTGCACCGAGCCGGCGCGCGGGAAGCGGCTCCTGGCGTCCGGAGGGAGCTCGGACAGCGCCCCGGCCAGGTCGCGCCGCACCTCGTCGTCGAGCACCCGCTCGCCGCGGAGGTTGCGCTGCTCCAGCTTGCCCAGGACGTCGTCCGTCAGCGCCAGGACACGCCGGTAGCTGCGCTCGACCTGGCGCTCCTCCAGGAGTGCCGCCTCGGCTGCGATGGCATCGTTCCAGGCGTCATCGAACCTGTTCTTCTGCCTTCTCATTTATATGATAGACATGCTATCACATAAGTCCCGTACGGTATGCGTGAGCCGGCTGTCCGGCGACCCCGGGCCGGCAGTGGAACAGGCTGCCGGCGTGCGGCTCGCGCCCGTCGGGCGGCAGATGCTGCCAGGCGGTGGTGATGAACATCTCGTCCAGGTCGGGGCCGCCGAAACAGCAGCTGCTGACCTGGGCGACCGGAACCTCGATCCCGCCGGCGGGGGTGCCGTCGGGGAGGAAGCGAGCGATGCGGCCGCCGCCCCACAGCGCGACCCACAGGCATCCCTCGGCGTCGACGGCCATCCCGTCGGGGTGGCCGGGGCCGTCGATCACGGCGAACGGACGGCGGTTGGCGATCCCGCCGGTCGCCAGGTCGAAGTCGAAGACGTCGACCCGATCCTCCAGCGTGTCGATGTAGTACATCAGTCGGTCGTCGCCGCTCCAGCCCAGGCCGTTCGAGATGCCGACGCCCGCCACCATCCGTTCCACCCGGCGCCGCTCGTCCAGCCGGTAGAGCGCGCCCGCGCCTCGCCTGGTGTCCAGCGCCATGGTGCCCGCCCAGAAGCGACCGGCGCGGTCGCACTTGCCCTCGTTCATCCGATTGCCGCCGATCTCGCGCTCGACGTCCGCGATCATCTCGACTCGGCCGTCGTCCAGGTCGAGCAGGGCGTACCCGTCCCGCACGGCCAGCGCCACGCGACCGTCGTCGGCCGGGACCGCCGCACCGACGGGCTGGCCGACCTCGAGCAGCCGGTCCTCTCCGGTGGTCGGGTCGAGGACGTGCACGTGCCCGGCCGTGATGTTGACCCACAGCAGCCTTTCGCGGTCGGCGAGCCAGCACGGTCCTTCCGCCAGCTCGACCCTCGCGTCCAGCAGCAGCGCTGCCTGCATGCCCATGTCCCGGTCATCGTAGGGCGCAGGGCACACGCCACCGGCCCCGCCGGTACGCGGCGGGGCGCAACCCCCCCGGGGCGCGCGACCAGATCGGGCGAGCCGGCTGCCGCGAGGGCAAGCGTCCCTCGCGGCAGCCGCCGCCTGTCCCAGCCGCGCGGGAATCAGCGAGTCAGTGAGCTCGCTGCTGCCCGGCCTGGGCCTGAACCGTCTCGAGCGGCACGATCGCGACTGGCTTCAGGACGATGGCGTTGGCCTCGAGGTGGACCTCGAAGAACGCGTCGCCCCGCAATCCCAGGGCGCGCCGCACATCCGCGGGTAGGGTGAGCCTACCCGTCGGATTCATGGCTACGATGCTTCGCACGCGCCTTGGAGTATAGCGGCCATCCGCCCCGCGCACCATTTGGCAGTCTGCCGCTCGGCCGATTCCGAGGTCGGGCGGAGGGGCTCCCGGCGCGTGTCCGGCGCGGCGACGGGCCCTGAGACGAGACGACAGCCAACCGACGGGCCAGCTGCCGCCTCGCGGGACTGGGAGGAAGAAGTCCAGATTCAGCGACCCCGCGAGCCGAGCAACTCCAGCCGTCGGGACTCTCGGGCGGGATACGTCGACGCGAGGCCAGTGCTCGAGGTCCCCCATCCTCGGCAGCAAGACCGCGCTCAGGAGTGGTTCCCGAGCGGCCAAACTATTGAAGCACAAGAGGGCCCCCTGATGCGTGCAAGAGTCCGTCAGGTACTGCAACCAGTTCTACGTGCGAAGTACACAAGAGTTGGCATGAATGAGCATTCGAGCAAGTGTGCTTGACCTGCTAAGACGGGACGGCTTGTCAGTCGCGGGGACTGCGCCGGCATTGTGAGGAGTTGCGGCATGGAAGTGAGCGCGCTGGCGTTCGACGTCTTCGGCACGGTGGTCGACTGGCACAGCTCGGTCGCGGCCGAGGTGGGGGAGGCCGCCGTCCGGAACGGGCTGCCGCTGGCGGACGGCGCGGCCGAGGAGTTCGCCGGTGAGTGGCGGCGCCGCTACGGGCCGTCGATGGACCGCGTGCGGTCCGGCGAGATCGACTGGACGGCGCTGGACGACCTGCACCGCGCCTCCCTGGTCGGGGTGGCCCGCCAGTTCAGCCTGGAGGGGCTGGGCGAGGCCGAGCTCGACCGGCTGAACCTGGCGTGGCACCGCCTGCGACCCTGGCCGGATGCGGTCGAGGGGCTCGGCCGCCTCCGCCGCCGGCACGTCCTCTGCACGCTCTCCAACGGCAACGTGGCGCTGCTGGTCGACCTGGCTCGCTTCGGCGGCCTCCCGTTCGACTGCATCCTGTCGGCGGAGCTGTGCCACGCCTACAAGCCGGACCCACGGACGTACCGCATGGTGCCGGCGCTGCTGCGGCGGCGCCCGGAGCAGGTCATGATGGTGGCCGCCCACGCGGGGGATCTGCGCGCGGCGGCGGCCGAGGGTCTCCGCACGGCCCACGTGCACCGGCCGCTGGAGTGGGGCGATGCCGGCGGCGAGGAAAGGCCGCCCGACGACGCCTTCGACGTGGTGGCCGCGGACTTCCTCGACCTGGCGGCAAAGCTCGATGCCGCGGCGGGGTGACGCCTCACGCCGTTGACAGGATCTCGGCCACCGCCGCCAGCAGGTCGGCGTAGCTCGTCCGCCGCCCCGGCACGGACGTGAACGGCTCGGTCACCCGGAGCGGCTGGGCGAGGAGCCTGATCAGTCGCTGCGCGGCGCCCGCGCGCGGCCGCGCGGGCTCTGGCAGCAGCAGCTTCGCATCGGCCGCCAGGTACTCGGCGAGCAGCGAGCGCGCTCGCGCTGCCAGGTCCGCGTGCGCCTCGCTGGGGTGAACGCGGGTCATGGTTGTGGCCGGGTCGATCGCCGGGTAGAGGCGCCGTGCGGCCCGCACCCGGTCGAACGCGACCTGGGCGTCGTATCCCTCCGGCGGCCGCGACGGCGCGCTGGGTTTCTGGCCGGTGAACGGCTCGACGACCAGCGTCGCGGCGACACCGGCCGCGGCGCGCAGGCTGGGCAGCGCCACCGCGACATCGTGCGCGTGTCCCCGCGCCTCGAGACACACGATCAGGCGCGGGGTCCCGACAGCGCCGGTGACGTCCTCGATCGTGCGCGCGAACCGCTCCCTCGCCAGCGCGGGATCCGTGCCCCGCGCCACCAGCCGCGTGGTGGCCCGGCCGCCGAGCTCGGCCAGTGAGTGCTCGATCTCGGCCGCGCCGACGAGATTCTGCTCGAAGCCGATGAACCAGCAGTCGAGGTCGCGCAGGGCCTGCGCGATGGCCCCGATGACGACGTACTGACCCAGGCCGTGGCCGGCCGCCCATCGCTGGACGGTTCCGCGCACGATCGGCGCGAACAGGTCGAGCGCATCGATGCCGGTCGGCAGCATGCCGGGAGGCGCCGTGGGGTCCTGGTCGCCTGTGAGCCCGGCCCAGTCGCCCGGCGTCCGGCCGCCGGCGTCTGCAAGGCCCACGTCCGCGCCGGCCTCCCGCAGTAGGTGCGCGATGTCGTCGCGTCCGCGCTGCACGGCGACGTGGAGCGGAGTGGCACCTTTGAAGGCGGCCGCGTTCGGGTTCGCGCCTCGCGCCAGCAGCTCCGCGACGACCTCGGCGGCACCGACCACCGTCGCGACCCACAGTGGCGTCTCGCCCTCGGCGCATCCGCACTCCTCGCGCGGATCGCTGCCGGCGTCGAGCAGCAAGCGCACGAGCTCGACGTCGCCGGTGCCGGCCGCACGGACGAGGGGCGTGGCACGGGCGGCATACGGCAGGCTGGCCGCGAACGCTTCCTCGGTCGTCCAGTCCTCCTCGGCGGTGACCAGCCCGGGGTCGCGAGCGAGGAGCCGGCGTACCGACGCATGGTCCCTGTCGCGGATCGCGCCGAAGAGCAGGACGGTGTCACGGAAGCGCTCGGACCGCGACGGACGGGCGGCGGACAGGTGATCAGCGGTCATGGGCAGCAGCTCCTTCAGGCGACGGCGCGCGACGTGCGCGCGCTTCTTCGCGGCGGACGGCCCGATCCCGAGGAACGTGGCGATCTCGGGGTAGGTCAGGCCGGCGAGGTAGTGGAGGGCGACGACGACCCGCTCGCCGGCGGGCAGGGCCTCGACGGCCGCCCGGACCCGCTCGCCTTCGCGCCGTGACACCGCGATGCGTGCGGGATCGGCCGACTCGTCGAGCGCATCCCGTTCGAGCGGCAGGGTGACGACCGCACGCCGCCGCCGCTGGCGGTGGCAGGCAGTGCGGACCAGGCGCAGGAACCAGGCGGGGAAGGCGCCCGGCGCTTCGAGCTCGTGCAGGTGCCGGAAGGCGAGGGCGAACGCCTCCTGGGCGGCGTCCCTGGCGGATTCGATCTCGCCCGTCCAGCCGAGCGCCGTCGCGACGGCGACGTCCTGGAAGCGGGCGACGAGCGCGGACCAGGCGTCGGGGCTCCCGGCCCTCGCCGCCTCCACCACCGCGTCCAGACCGTCTCGTTCGCCGTGCATCGTCATGAGAAGGAGCCCTTCTGCGTCATGTTGGTTACCCGGCGGGGTCCGTGCCTGTGACCCATGGGACGGTCCCGTTGGCAAGCAGCTCGAATGCTGCCGGGCGTGGTGCCCACCGGGCTCTCACAGGTCGAGCCCGACCTGCCCTGGCCACTGCTCCGCGATCTGCCCGTCCTTCAATAGGTCTGTTCGCTGACGTACCGTTTTCGGACGATGGGGAAAGGGTGGTGGGTATCACGGGTCACCGCATGGCCGGGTCGCGCGTCCTGTACGTGATCGCGTGCGCGGCGGGACCGGCCGGCACGGTCGGAGTCCTGGTCGAGCGGGCGCATCAGGAGGGGTGGACCGTCTGCCTGGTCGCGACGCCGAATGCACGGGCATTCATCGACCTGACCGCACTGGAGCAGCTGACCGGCTGGCCGGTACGGGTCGAGCAGCGAGCGCCCGTGGAGGTGTCGCCGCTGCCTCCGGCCGACGCGATACTGGTGGCGCCGGCCACGTTCAACACCATCAACAAGTGGGCGGCGGGCGTGAGCGACACGCTGGCATTGGGCCTGATCAACGAGGCGATCGGGATGGGAATCCCGGTGGTGGCGATGCCGTTTGTGAACAGCGCACTGGCAGCGCATCCGGCGTTCACGAGCAGCGTCGAGCGACTGCGGCTGGCCGGGGTGGAGGTGATCTTCTGTCCAGGCGAGCCCCATCCGCCGGGGGGCGGTGGCCCGTTCGCAGAGGCGTTCGCCTGGCACCTGGGACTGGTCGCGCTGCGAGCGCGTCGAAGCTGATCGTGGTTCGCGAGTCGAAGTCGCGGCTGGAGCCGACGGCCGGAATCGAACCGGCGACCTTTCGCTTACAAGGCGATCGCTCTGCCATCTGAGCTACGTCGGCGCCCTCCCATTATCGGCGGGCGGCGCCGGCGCCCTCAGCCCTGGCCCGCCACCTGCTCGATTCGGCCTGCCAGCGCGAAATCCTTCTCGCTCAGACCTCCAGCGTCGTGCGTCCAGAGCTGGACGCGCACCCTGCCCCAGCCGATCACGAGGTCCGGGTGGTGGGCCTCCGCCTCCGCGATGGGTGTGATCCGGTTCACGAACGCCACCGCGCTGACGAAGTCGGGCGTGCGGAACTCCTTCACGATCTGCCGATGCCCCTCCGCCTCCTCGACCTGCCAGCCGGGCAGCTGCGCGAGCTGTGCTTCCATGCCTACAGTTTGCCGGGGAGGTGGCAGGCGGCCAAATGACCATCTCCGACGTCGTCGAGTGGCGGTTCCTGCTCCGCGCATGCCGGGAACTGGGCGATCGGACACCTGGTGTGGAAACGACAGCCAGCCGGCGGGTTGACCGGTGACGGGATCTCGCCCTTCAGGAGGATGGGCCGGCGACCGGCCTCGATGTCGGGATCGAGGCTCGGGATCGAGCTGAGGAGCGCTTTCGTGTAGGGATGCTGCGGACGCTGATAGACGGCGTCCGAGTCCCCGATCTCGACGATCTTGCCGAGGTACATCACCGCGACCCTGTCGCTGATGTGGCGGATCACGGAGAGGTCGTGTGCGATGAACAGGTAGGTGAGCCGGAACCGGTCCTGCAGCTCGTCCAGCAGGTTCACGATCTGCGCCTGGATCGACGTGTCGAGCGCCGAGATCGGCTCGTCCGCGACGATGAAAGACGGGTTCAGCGCCAGCGCCCGTGCGATGCCCACGCGCTGGCGCTGGCCGCCCGAGAACTCGTGGGGATAGCGGTTGGAGAATGCGGGGCTGAGACCGCACAGCCGCATCACCTCGCCGACACGCCGGCGCCGATCGAGTTCGCGCGTGACGCCGAAGTTGCGCAGCGGCTCGGCGATGATCTCGCCCACCGTCATGCGAGGGTTGAGCGACGCGTACGGGTCCTGGAAGATCATCTGCATCTCCTGCCGCATGCGCCGGAGCCGCTCACCCTTCAGCGTCACCAGGTCGATGCCCCTGAAAAACACGTGGCCAGTCGTGACCGGCAGGAGCTGCACCAGCAGTCGGCCGAGCGTCGACTTGCCGCAGCCGGACTCGCCGACCAGGCCGAGCGTCTCGCCGGTTCGGATCTCGAAGCTCACGCCGTCGACCGCCCGCACCGTCTGGCCGCTGAAGAAGCCGCCGCCGATCGGGAAATGCTTGGACAGGTCCCGGACCTGGACGAGCACGGTCTCGCGGATTGCCGCCCCAGTCGCCGTGCGCTGGACGACCCTCATCCCTGATCGCCCTCCTGGCGGCCGAGGGCGACGTCCATCGGGACCCAGCAGCGCGCGAGATGTGCGGCGTCCAGCGCCGCCAGCGGCGGCTCCTCGTTCCGGCAGCGGTCGACGCGGAACCGGCACCGCGGATGGAACTTGCAGCCGGACGGCAGGTCGCCCAGGTCGGGCGGCATCCCGCCGATGCTCGTGAGCTGCGCCGGCTGGGGTCCGTCCACGCGCGGGATCGCGCGGAGCAGCGACCAGGTGTACGGGTGCTGCGGGCTCTTGAGGATCTCGCGGGTGCGGCCCTCCTCCACGATGCGGCCCGCGTACATCACGATGACGCGCGTGCAGAGGCTGGCCACGACCGCGAGATTGTGAGTGATCAGCACGATCGCGGTGCCCAGCTCGCTGTTGAGGTCGCGGAGCAGCTCGATGATCTGCGCCTGTACGGTCACGTCCAGGGCGACGGTTGGCTCGTCCGCGATGAGCAGACTCGGCTCGTTCGAGAGGCCCATCGCGATCATCAAGCGCTGGCGCATCCCACCGCTGAACTGGTGCTGGAAGTCGTCGGCACGCTCCCGAGCGGCGGCGATTCGCACCTTCTCGAGCATGGGCACGACCCGGCCCAGCGCCGTGCGGCCGGTGAACCGCCGGTGGGCTGCCATGGCCTCCCGCACCTGGTAGCCGACCCGCGTCACCGGGTTGAGCGACTTCATGGGGTCCTGGAAGATCATCGCGATGTCGCTGCCGCGCAGTTCCCGAACCTCGGCTTCCGACATCTCCACGACGTCGCCGCGCTCCCCTTCGCGCCCGAAGAGGATGCGGCCGCTCACGATACGGCCGGGGTGGGGAACGAGACGCAGGATCGAGAGAGCGGTGATGGACTTGCCGCTGCCGGACTCGCCGACGATGCCGACGATCTCGCCCGCATCGACGTCGAAGGAGACGCCATCCACCGCCTTCACCACCCCGCTGGAGGTGAAGAAGTAGGTCCGCAGGTCCTCGACCTGGAGGAGCGGGGCCAGGACTACACCCTCACTCGCGGCACCACGAGGCACCGGTGCGCAGGCGCGTGAGCGCGCTCGGGCAGCGCGAGCCCGCTGGCACATCGGCCCCGGCGGGGGACACCGGCGACGGTTGCCATCGATTCTCCTGATGCCGATCTTAGAGCCTGGTTTGCCCGCGGGCGCCGTCGTTTGCTCGGGGGCGGGCCGGTCCCGAGGGTAGGGGGCTAGAATAGCCGCCTGGGGCGGCTAGCTCAGTGGGAGAGCGCTTGCTTCACACGCAAGAGGTCGGAGGTTCAAAACCTCCGCCGCCCACCAACCCCCTTGCAGGAGCCGGGTTCCGAATACGGAGGAGCCCGTCGGTAACCGTTCGGGAGGGGAGCGGGAAGGCCGCGGGAACCTCTCGGGAATAGGCCGAGTCAAGCGGCTTGCAGTCAGGCTTGCCGGGCTTGGAGGAGGTCCCGATGGGGCCGGAACCCGGCGAGTGAGCGGAAGGTGCGCGGCAAGTCCGCGCCCGGTGCGGTGGTCCTGCGTCCCGGCACGCGCGACGCTGGCAGCATGCCGAGGGCGGGACGGAGTCGGCCGGCGGGA